>CAJFNK010000082.1 GCA_904394685.1 Candidatus Heritagella gallinarum | reverse complement strand
CATGCCCAGATTGCCGTTTGCACGGGGAATCCAGTCAAAATACCCGCTGGACGGGTTGCCGACGGTGAAGCGATCCAGAACCTCGGCGTTGGTGATATACAGCTTGTTGTTGCTGATATAGGCAACCTCGGTGCCGTCTTGTAGAAAGGATAGTTTCTGATCATCCAATACCGCTGTGAAAGGACTTCCTTTTCGTCCTATGGTAAGGCCGGTTGCATTAAATTGCAGATAGGCTCCTACCAGATTTTTATACTCGTCTAAATCGTCGCTGTTTTTATCTATACCTTGCTGCAGCTGATTGCCGGTATCTGTAATCTGGGTTTGCAAGTCTTCGCCGGTCTGGGAAATCTGATTTTGCAGATTTTCAAGCTCCTGATTATTCTGGGAAGCGTATTCATCCAGGGCATCAGCTGCCACTTGCTGCGCTTGTGCGGATGCGTCCTGAGCGATTTCTTCCACAGTAGTACCGTAAATTGTGAACTCCGTAGCATTCATCCGCAGCACACCGGAATCCAGATCCAGAAAAAAGGTTTCTCCATCCGCAGTTTTCAAAATGCCCGCCTGAATCAGATTTGCAGTTAAAATTCCAGCGGTGATAAAATTCGCATAAAATCCTTCTTCCAGCGTCGCTGCGATTTCATACGGCCCGTTGTACCCGTTTTCACTGGCACCCCATCCCTCATAGTTAAACCGCCACACCTTTTTTGCCTGTACCGGATCAGCATTGTCGGCGATATAAAGAGTATCCAGTTCTCCGTCACCGTTAGTGTCCAGAAAACGCACCGTTCCGCCTTTGGCTCCAAGGATGCTGGAAACAATCTGCCCGGCAATATTCTCCATCTGACTGGCACTGGGTTTTTGCTGGATTTCCTGCTGTTGGTTTGCTATGGTGTCTGAAATCGTACTTCGTGCGTCACCAATTTCTACACTGATGTATTTTTCCAGCAGGCAGTCAGTAACAACTTTTACAATCTGGGCCTTTGCATTGATTCCTAAGTCTTCATATTGGATGGTGACTGTATCGCACAGATCACACTTTTCCAGCAGTGCCAGATTGGTATACGGCTCATACTGTTCCATCCGGACAAAACTAGCCTCGATACTCACTTTAGGGCTGCTAATAGCGTTTGCATCCACATAAGCCTGACCTCGTTGTGTCAACTGTTCCGGCGTCGGCTGCGTTTCAAAATCACCAGAAAAATCCACTGGCACTACCCGCTCAAAATTGTATGAACCCTGTGCCGTCACAATGGCAGGGTCAGACTGTACAATCGTTCCATCATCGCCCACCCAATAGGGCATGATGCCCGTTCTGACGTTGCTGTCGTCCCGATCCTGCTCTATATCTGTCAGGTTTTTACCATATCGGATAGTTACCCCATTGTCCCGACCTCGGTTGGTATGCAGCCATACATCAAAACCGTCCCATTCATATTCTCCACGATATACATCCAGTACGCTGCCCTCCTGCCCGCCCAGTACAGAGCGGGTGGAAGACGGCACCGAAACAGAAAAGGGAGCCACTACGCTTTTGTCCGTGAAAAATCGAAAAGGACTTTGAATTGCAGCCTGGCTTTGTAGTTTTACCATTGTTTCTCCGGCACTGGAAGCAGTAAAGGGATTGAGGGGGACTCCTGACAAATCATAACTGATATGCTTGGCATATATCGTCACCACTCCGTTGAACGGACGAGTAATGCGATAAATGCGAAATGGCTGGGGTAACCGATAGGGAGAAGGAATCTCAAGCACGATGCAGCGGGTTTTAATTTCGGCATAATGTATACCGGAAATTGGATACTGCATTTCCAGCTCATAAATTCCGTTTCGCTCCTCTGTCGCCTGGCAGCTGATACAATCTGTCAGCGCTCCCAACCCCTGCGTTTTAAATTCTATGGCTGTATCCGGGAACAAAACAGGAATCATAAGCGCCACCACCTTGGAGTAATTTGCACAGCTGTAATCCCGCCGGAAAAAGCCACGATGGTTTCACCAAACGCCAGTACAGGAAATCCGCCGGACACGGTAATGATACTGTTTTTGTTAGTCGTGCCGTCATAGGCATTTTGTGTGTCGCTGTCGATAGTCAAACCGCCTTCCACACCCGCTATCGTAATTGTACTGCCCCCCACTGTCAGCTCGCCGTCGCCGGTGCCGGTCAGCTGAATCAGCGGAAGCGCAGGCTGCCAGTCGTTTTGCAAAGTTTGTCCGCTTGTAATACTCACAGGCGTTTCGCCAGATTTCAACCATCGTTGCGGCATACAGTCAAATTCAATGGTTGCCCGGCCATAAAGATTCATCCAGTTCGCTGCATCAAAAGGTCCTGCATAACTGGCCATTCGGTAGCAGTCCGGCTCATAGCTATCTTCCAGCCGGCAGTATCCCCGGCTGGACATCAGCCATTGAACGATTTTGGATGCAGCAGCCGTCATTCCGTCCACCTTGCCGTTGAAATAAATTTCATATGGCTGTATCACGTTGGCGTATGTACCAGTATCCCGCAGCAGTTCCCCAGCCCTTCCAGGGATGGTCTGGCGCTCTACAGAACGAGCGGCGGAGGGGTAGCTTCTGCACTGTTCAATTCCGATTTTAAACTCCGAAGAACTTTTTCCGTTGAAAATAAAATAACTCACCACACCGCCTCCCTTCTTGCTGTGGCTGCCGCCAGTCTGCGCTCGATTTCTGATACCAGTGCATTAATATCCATGCCAGGAGGAGCCTGTACACTGATATTGATGCCGCCGTTGTAATTAATGGAGCGACTTTCTAATCCCTCTGGTGATATTTGAGGGATTGAACTTGACGTTGCGTTGACTAAATCTGAAAAAATTGAGTCTATTTGACGAATAGCTTTAGGCATGGCAGATTCTACACCCAAGACGATTCCTGGGGGCAACATCTTTCCTATTTCATCTCTCATCACTCTTGAAGGAGAGCGGATTTTAAGTTTGTTTTTTATAGCCTGTGTTACAGAATCGGCTACACTTCCAACGCCCGGAATCAAAATTGAGTTAGCGGAAGATTTGATGCCGTTCCACAAGCCGCTGATCATATCTTCGCCAGTTTTATAAGGCTTTCCGGAAGGAGTTAGATTGCCGACTTTGTCTTTTAGAGTCTTCGCTACTGAATCAGCTGTGCTTCCAACGCCCGGAATTAAAGCCGAGACAGCGGCAGATTTGATACCGCTCCACAAGGCTCTAATCATGTCCTCTCCGACACCAAAGAAATCTCCTATAGAATTATTAAGTCCTTCAATAACCCACTCGTCGATTTCTTCGCCCATATCAACAACTTCTTCACGAATTGATATGAGGCCGTCGATAATATACGCTAGGATATCTTTGCCGATTTCGTATAAATCTTCTTTTAAATTTATGATACCCTCACCGATTGCAACGATAATATCAGGAAGTTTTTCTACCAACTGAGGGATAGCGCTAATAATACCTTTCGTCAGATTGACAATGATATCAACGCCAGATTTCGCTATCTCCGGAAGATTTTCAGAAATAAAGTTAACAAATGCAGCAATCATTTCAGGCAGTTTGTCCAGAAATCCGGGGATTCCATCTAAAATCCCCTGTGCAAGAGACGTTATCACCTCGACACCCATATCCAGAATATCAGGCAAATTCTCCGTGATGTAGTCCAGAAACGTCATTATAATTTCCGGGAGAGCTTCCAACATCTGGGGGATTCCATTGCGAAGGCCGTTGGTTAACATTGACAAAATTTCCTTGCCGGATTCTTCGATTTGCGGCCACGCCTCGGAAAGCGTTGAAATAATAGTTCCGACAATCACCGGAACCTGCTCAATCAAATATGGAATGCTTTGTATAATGCCGGAAATAAGCGATGTGATGATTTGAACACCAAAGGATAAAAACTCTGGAAGCTTTTCAACTGCGGCTTGAACAAGAGATTCAATAGCCGAAGCAAGACTTTCATCGGCTCCCTCAGTGCCAGACAGCAAATCTGAAAACGCTGTTGTGACATCGGATATGGCCGGAAGAAATTCGGACAATAAGGAATTTTTGATATCAGTTACTGTGCCTCCCAAATCTGAAAGAGCTTCGTCCATTGCTATTTGATTTCTTCTGGATTCCATTAGTGATTTGTTATTGCGATAGAAAGCATCGCTTGCATCATCATAGGTATCCGAAAGCGTTTTCATGATAAGCTGATTTCTGTCAGATTCATCGGTACAGTCCTCAAGTTTTTTATTGAAGTCATCTTCGTTGATGCCGGCCCAATTGAGAGCATCAGCAAGAGACCCGGTCACTTTTCCAACCTTCGCAGTTTCATTAGCACTTTCAATCAACCCTTCTATGGGCAAGCTATCTCCAAAAGTACCAGCTACACCGGCGGCAATCGTTGTCCACTCAATCATATCCCTTCCGTTTAAGGAAAGTTTCGCCAAAAGCTGTGATGCTTCTGTGGCTGTGTCGGTATCACCTAAAATCTGATAAAAAGCGCTATATGTTCTACTGGCCTGCTTAGTATTGTACCCTGCTGCCTCAAAAGCTGTATTTAGCTTACCTTGCGCTATGCGGTATTCCTCGGTTTTCTCCGCAATTCCACCAAGTGCTCCAACAATGCTCTTTACACCTTCAATGATTGCTTCGGAGATCAGGTTTGCTTTCAAAGCATCGCCAAAAGAAAAGGCATCATCTTTGGCATCTTGCATAGCTTGTCCAACATCCTGCACGGCCTGTTCAGTATCCTGCATGGCCTGTCCGGTATCATTTGTGCTGTTTTCCAGATTATCGATTGCTTTTTTGGTGCTGTTCATTTGCGCTTGTGCTTCATAAAGCGCCTTTTTCCATCTTTGAGTATTAGCATCAGCATCATCAAACCGTTCAGTTGCCGCCTTTACGCCTTTTTCCAGCAATTCAACCTGCTTTTGCTGCAATTCCAGCTGCTTTTTCAAAACTTCAGACTGGGCAGTAAGCTTTTCCTGGCTGTTATCATTCGCATCAAAAGCTGAGGTGACAGCTTTCATTTCACTTTCCAGCGTTTTTGACTGCTGGATAATGTTGTTAAGTTCCTTTCGAAACTGCGCTTCCCCGTCGATGCCGATTTTAGGACCGATATTTACCGCCATGCTGTCACCTCATTTTTATAGCTTCGTCAAATGTCAGTTGGATTTTTTGTTTGGCTCCATGGGAGATCGCCTTACACGCCATCAAATCCATGATTTCCCCAGGTGTGCTTGTAATCGTTTCTGCTTTTGTCAACCCGGAAGACAATCCCTGATACAGAAACCACGCTGCGTTCATTTTTACAGCGTGGCTTCTACGTTTTTTTCTTTCTGGATTTCAACCGTCGTTTTCTGGGCAGATTTGATACACTCCACAATTGCCCCTCGATATTCCAAAAAATTTCCGGGATGTACAGCTGCAGCTACTTCCTCAGCAGTCAGCGCTTTGAGGCCTGTAAATTCTTCACCATACATCATGCAGCGAACGCGTTCTCTTTTTTCTGCGCCACTCATCAGGATGGAGATTATACAGGAAACATCCATCATGCTTTTGGCAGCAGATACAAATGATCCTGAATTTTCTTCGGAGAATTCGAAAAAAGAATCTCCAAATTTTTCAGCCATTTCCTGCTGTGCTTGAATCGTGTATTCGATAGGAAATTCTTTTCCGAGAATCGTTATATTCACACTTTCCCCTCCTTTACTCCCTCGGCCCCAGAATAGCAGTTACCACCGCATAGGCCTCTGCTTCAGACGGAAAACCAGTAGCGGATACCCGTTTCCAGTTTTTGGCGGCTGTATCATCCCGCTCGATGGAGGCAGAAAGTTTCTGAGTCTGCCACTCAATGTTTTCTTCCTGTGTAGCCATTTCTTCAGACGGCACCGCAAATTTGATTTTGGGCAGAATTACCGGCCAGTACTCCACTTTTCCATGATCCTGAGTGCGTCTTACGCAGCCATATCCCACATAGGGAGGATCAAGAGATTCGCCATATCCCTGCATCTGTACTGGGGATTCACTCACCTGTATCTCTTCGGATTCCGGCAGGCCAAAAATCAGCGTTGCGGCATCATTGGAAAGGCCGTCAACCGTGATGGTTGCGGAACCTCTGACAAATTTACCGCTTTCTGTTTCCGCAATCACGTTGTCTGCATAAAAATTGTTGTCGTCCGCTGCTTCTACTTCAAGTTTCAGGTTCACACCTCTACCCAGCGGCATTCCTTCGGAATATGTAACCGTGCTGCCTTCGTTGGCGTATTTCGCCACATAAGGCTTGGAAAAACCAGTTGTTACCATAGATTCAACCTTCTTTCTTTTTAATTTCTTCGTCAATTGCTCTTTGTCCTGCCTGTATGGCCGGTTTTGTTGCCGATGCTACTGCAGTACGCACAAAGGGCGTTTTTTCACGGACGCTGCTGCCGCTCTCGGTTGCCCTGGCAATCATCACGTTTGGCTGGCCGTTGGGATATTTTCTGGTTTTCACCTTGTTATACCCATCAAAACCCACCTTTACATTCCAGTATCCGTTATCATTTTCCATGGGAGAAACACCCAGCCCTTCCTGTAGCCCTTTTTTCTGGGCAGAAGTCAAGCTGGTTTTTCGCTGTTCCCGATAGGCCGCAAGCGCTTCTGATTCCTCTACAGTGGGCAGCGCATCCAGGTTTGCCCGAATCTTATCGGTGACAACCTCTGCCATAGCATACACGCCTACGCCGCAGATTTCTTTGGTGTTAGCCCCAATGCGCTGTAAATACTCTGCGTATTCCTTCATTCCGTTAAATTGAAATTTCGCCATCAAAACACCTCGAAAACCCATTCGTCATGGATGAGGCCGGTATCCTCCTCATACTGAGTGCTGTTTTTATACCAGGCACATTCTGTGTTGTTCAGTGCTTCCGGTATGGCAGTCCGCAGCGGGTCGGCATCATCCTTTGTGTAGAGGTCAACTGTGCCCGATATGGCGGTTTCCGCATGCCTATTGCAGGCCATAAATACGCTTTCCCCGTCTTCTGCCCACTCAATATAGGGCTGAGGAGTATTGGGTGGTGCAGAAAAATGATAAACTGCGTCTGATACACCCAGTAGGGCGTCTTTGATCGTGTTAAGGCTCATCGATTGCGCTCACCCTTTCCAGTGTCAGGTCCGTAACCGGCTGGCCGTCCTCGTCCAGAAGGTGCTGCACCTGCAGGATTTTGTAATACCCTGCCGCCGCTGCATCAAAAACCGGTTCCAGCTGGCAGCGGTCAGCGGTGGAAATCCCAGCGTTACGCTGAATCTCCACCAGCAAATCTGCCCGGTCATTGTGGGAAGCCGCCGTCCAAAAGCGGGTGATCCCGACAGTCTTATCTCCGTAATAGCTTCGATAATATTGGGTATCGAAAACCATTTTCGGGAGCGATCCGGCGGGAGCTGCATTTCTGCCTCGCCAGATCGTGGCAATTCCGGCATCAAGTAGCATCCGCAGCCCTCGCTTTCTCGCTGAAAATCCGATTATTAAGCGCCCAACGGAGCATACGGGGCATAGGTTCATCGGTTGCCCGTTTGCGGAAAAGATAAGACGCATACATGATGATAAGCTGGGCGTCTTCGGCGCTGTAGGGTTCCTGCAAAACGGCGCCTTCCCGGGAGATCAGCTGCCGGGCAACTTGGATTAAATGCTCCAACTGAGCGATCCTGGTCGCATCAGGAGACAGGAGATTCAAGTCGGCCTGCAGCAATATCAGCAAATCAGCTTGCGTCATACTTTTCGCCTCCCTTAGCCGCTGGCCTTGGTCACCTGTACCGTGTATACCATCTTAGACGTTCCATTGGATACCGTAATGGTCAACGGGTGAGCAGAACTGTCGGCCTTCCATTTAATGGTAGAACCGTTGGGATAGTTCTTGCCATCGTAAGAGAGAGTTACCTTTGCGGTAGGCTGAGCAGGGGAAGCATTCACGTTGTCGCTTGCCTGTGCCGCACTTGTGATGGTATAGGCAAACGTATTCGCGTTAAATCCCGGAGAAAGGGTTTCTGCACCGATTTCCAAAGCTGCCAGACTGGCATCGTTCGCTTTGTCACCCGCAAAAACCGCGCTGGACTGCGGAGAAGCATTGAACGCCATCGCTACAAAGCCTTCGGCAATGGCAGGCTCACCGTCGTACTGCGCAGTACCCTTAAACGCTACCAAGTCATCCGCAAAACGATATTCATCGCTTCTTTCAAAGCTGGAACCGGCACGTTCCGCCAGCAGATACAGATCACCATAACCACCCGCGATGTTACCATCTGCAATGATGTCATCAGAAAGAACATCGATATCGCCACCAATGACCGGCATTGTACCATTCTGGGCACTTACGATGGCGCCGGACGCATTAATACTCATCGCCTCAACCAGCAGCGTGTTGTAGGTTGTTTCGTTCATCGCCCAGAATTTTACACCTCGGCTATATTTGCCCTTTGCTTTCCCTGCTGCTGTAGCGATAGCCTGGAAGAGCTCCAATCCATGTTTATCTCCAAGGTTCACCATATTGGTGCTGCTCAAATTCTGCCACGGACGAGCGTTTGCAGGGTAATCGCTGGGCTGTCCGCTCTGCGCCAGACGGGTGACGATGCCCAAAGGCATCTTCTTGCCAGTGCCATACAGGATTGCCTTATCCAGAGCGATACCGATTGCGATTCCCAGAGCAGTGATGATTTCCACGGCTAGATTGATATCACTGTCTTCCAGTGTTGCCTTGCAGATGTATACGATTCCACCAACTTTATAGCCGTCTACCTCAACCTGGGAAAAACCAAAATCGAGTTCGTTAAGACTTGCACAGGCCTCTGTCCACACGCCTTCCGGAATACTGCCCATGATTGTCTGACGAGCTTTTCCGCCAACCGTGCGCAGCCTTACGCGGCGCACTAATTTGGAGTATTCCATCACGTTTTCACGGATTAAATCCAAAACAACGACGGGGATCGTCAGATCTGCACCATTGACAGCACGCTTTTCGCCAGCTCCCAAAGCACGGACATGTGCCAAGAAGTCTTTCACATCAGTTCGGGCAAGGAATGCGTCGCGCTGCTGCATATCCATACCAAAAAATTTCTTGCGGGTATCCATATAGATTTCACCATTCCTTTCCTCCTGCTGTGCAGGGGATGTGCCCGGTTCGGGCGAATCCTTTTCGATTTCAGAGAGATCAGCTTCCAGGCCTTCGATTTCTCCGGCCAGAGCTGTTTTGTTGGCTTCGTGTGCCTGTTTTTCCGTGTCGAACTGCTCCACCATTTCGGCAACGGCCTGTTCCTGTTCTTCGGTTTCCGCCTCATTGATGGCGGCTTCCAACTCCGCTTCCCGGGTGATAAATTCTGCATCCCGGGCCCGGAGCTGCTCCAGTTCTGCCTTTTTCTTTTCGATGCTGTGGCGCAGCATAATGACTTTAAGTGCCATTCTTTTCTCCTTTCAGGCGGGCTTTCATGGATTTCCGCCACTGATCTCTTTTTTTCTTTCGGGCGTTTTCCAGCTTTTCTCTGACTTCTGCCAGCTGTTCCTGCGCCCGGGAAGTAATGCTGGTTTGGGTGTAAGCCGGGAAAGTGCAAGGACTTACCTCATACAGCGGACTGACTTCTAGAATGCGGGTACGGTAGGTGCCGTCTTCGTCCCAGCTCTCCTCCATACGGGAAACCTCAAAGCCAAAACTGCACCCGTTCACGTCTCCCCGATCAATCCGGGCATAGGCGTTTTTGGCGTCCTGATCCTGCTCATTGATATCCGTACCGCCGAACAGGCCTCGCTGATCCTCTCGGAGATCGGCGGTTTTGTTGCCGGTACTGCCCAGTACAATATCAGGATTATGGTTCCATAGGACTTTCACGTCCTGCCCGGAAGCCAGCGCCCGGGAAAATGCGCCGGGGGCAATGGTTTCTATCCAGCCGGGGTAAACCTCATACGGCTGGTCAAATACTGCGAAGTACCCTTCCAGACGGCGCTTCCCGTTTTCTTCCCGAATTTCCATCCCGCTCATCTGCATGGTTCTATGTTCCAAATCATTCACCTCCATCCTGAATCAATTTCTTTTGGTCTCCCAGTTTGCTTGCCGGGAGATAGTTCTCAAGAGCTATCAGCTCGTTCATTTCCGGGTCGGGTGGCATATTTACCCAGGAGCGCCACTCATTGCGTCGGAGTGCAAGCCGATCCACCATTTCTGCGCCAGCAGAAACCAGCTCGGTAATGGAATAGGAAAACAGGCTCCAGGAGTTAAAACGGAAAAACCGGTTGGAGCTGATGAGCAGTTTTTTGGTCAGCTCCTGCTCAATAATTCTGGCAATTGGCATGATTTTGGAATTGATGAAGTTGTTCCACTCGTCCCGGTTAAAGGTGCCCACGCCCAAAACAAAAGACGGTACCCCAAGAATAGAAGCAACCGTCTTTTTATCCAGTGTCACCATATCCGACAAAGCCAGATCGGAAAGGGTCAGGGGTTTTACTTGTTCCACGGAAAACTGTTCGGAGGGAATCAGCCAGGGTTCTCCCACCTCTGCAGAGCTGGCGTAAGAATCCAGCAGTTTTTTGCGCCCTTCCGGGCTGGAAAATTCCTCCACCAAAGCGTCAACCTTTACGATGATGGAGGGCTTCCACTTGGATTCCATAAATCCTTTTTCAGTTCTGGCTGCCTGTTTCAGGTTGTTGGCCACGTCGGCCAATACCACCCGGTATCCCTCACCTTTCCATGGGGTATTGCTACTGGGATTCATGACAAAATGCAGCAGCTTGTCAGGGGAATACTCTTTCCCATTCAAAACTACTTTGTATCCCCATCCGTCCGGCAGGAAAGACACCACAGACGGCGGCACGGGATTTAAATCCCGCAGGATTCCCCGGCGGGTATCCGGCCAAACAATCACATTTCCGTTTCCGTCCAGAAACAGGGATTTCACGATCCAGTGGATAAAATTGGAGCGGGTCATATTGCTGTTTGGATTGATATCCACTTTCCGGGACAGCTCATCCCGGATACGGACATCTCCGTCCTCGGTGTTTTCCATCAGGTGGATGGTCATGCTCCCGATCAGCCGGGCGATGGTATCCACTGCCGCCACAATTTCGGGATTATGCGCCAGCGTGGTGTAGCCCATACATTCCAGTGTGTCCCAGTCACCAGGCATCACAAAAGCAACGCTCCGCTTCTGTGTGGGCTCTGCCCGGGCTTTCGGTTTGGTTCGGTTTTTACGTTTGCTCAAAACTTACACCTCCACGAATATATCTCCGACGAGTTCAAAATTTTTTGCATGCCTGATATTAACGGTGTGGTCGCAGTCTAGGTTATTACAACGATCACAATCCCGTCTATCGCATTCAAATGCGATTTTAGGCTGTTCGTTTTTCAAGCGGTTATATGCACTAACCAAGAATTCAACGCACTTTGAAAAATCCTGTTTTGGCCCTTCACACCATCCAGAATAGCTTGGGCATTCATTTTTGAACTGGCAGCTCAATCTCCCCACCATTCCTTTCCTTTTTTCTGTTTCTCCATGTTTTCCAGATACCGGATGCAGGCAAATACCCCGGCGTCAAACAGGTCAATTCGGTGTTCCGGCTGCACTTTATCGTACTGGATCATGTCGTCGGTCTTTTCAATTGCCCGAACATTTTCCACACAGTACTCAAACGCTTCGCTATGCAGATAATAGAGGGAGCCATTTTTGGCAGCGTTCTCTATGTGCCGGAACCCTTCTGACTTTTTGTAAAAATACTGGGGTTGATCCATGATTTTGAACCCCGCCGCTTTCATGCCTATAAAGTATTCCCGGCAGAATTTTCGATCGTGCCCTACCTGACGGATTTTAAATCCCATTTTCCGCATGGCCACAAACCAGTTGATTATGTCCGCATGGTTGACTGTAGGACTATTGCACATAGTCAGCCAGCCATCGTCTGCCCAACCAAAAAGCGGAATCTGATCCTGTTCCGCTTTTATGTGTGCGGCTACTACAGGAAAAAAAGCGTGGGTGATGATGATATCCACGCCCTTGTAATGGCCGAAGAGTGCCGCCGCTGTCAAATCGTGCAGTTTGGACAGGTCGGCGCCGCCATACCAGTCAATCGGCAGCTTTGCCAGCTCCTGCATAGTCCAACTGTATTTCTCGTCGCTTTTTCTAAATTCCTCAATATCAAAGTAGGCCGTCAGCGCATTGGAGTATACATTCAGAGATTTTGCAAAAAAATCCTTCCGCTGCTGCGGATCGTTCTGGGCCTGCAGGGCATCGTTCAAAATTTCCTCTGGTCGGATGCTCACCCCATAAGCAGGGTTTGCCATCTCATGGACTACCGGATCAGTAAAATCCACACTGCCATCTTTGACACCCTCAGGAGCGCAACACATGAAAATAAAGTACTGCTCATCCTTTACAGTGCCGTCCAGCACCTTCCGGCAGTATTTGAGACGCTGTCCAAGAAACGCTTGTTCGTTGTCTCCGGCTGTGGAGATGCCAATCATCAATTTGTTGGTGTAGGCTCTCATAGCTTCCTTGAAAAGATTGTACTGCTTAGGCTTTTTAAAGGCGTGAATTTCATCCGCAATGGCAATATTGCAGTTAAGGGAGTCCTGAGAATCCGGGTTAGCAGCCAGAGCACGAATAAAAAACGAGCCATCCAGGAGGGTATCCTCCATGGAGTGCTCGTTGTTGTTGTCAATGATTTTGATGCTGCCGCCTGATTTCACATCTTCTCCCATACGGCGGATGTTGTAATTCAGAAAATTAAAGCTTTCCAGCGACTGCATGAGTGCAGCTGATGTGATGTACACCTTTGATCCACTGCGTCGGTACCAGAGTGCCAGCGCCCAGGCAAGCCCAGCAGCAAAGCTGGTCTTGATATTTTTTCGGGGGATGAAAATCAGAGCCTCATGAAACCGTACAATATCGGTTCCTTTGAGCTTAAACCCCAGCAGGTTATACACAATAAATTTATGAAACGGTTCCAACAGAAACGGAGTTCCACGGAGCGGTGTTCCGTCCAATTTTTCGCCCTGCTGGTGGCACATGGTTTTTTCGATAATCTGGATGCAAAACTCCGGGCCTTTTGCGTCCAGTTCGTACTCTGGGTTTTCCAGATCACGAAAAAAACGCTCAACCGCCTGCTTTAATTCTGGGCAAGCAACTTTCCGGCCGTCCCGGATACTCTCAGCGTACTCCAATACAACCGGCCAATTTTTTCCCTTAACCGCTTTCAATACTTTTCAGAGCAGCAGCAAGGCCGCTCTCCCTTTCCACAACAGGAGTTCCCCCTGTTGTCTTTTTGAAGCTGGAAGGGGTCATCCCAAGCTCACGCCAGTACGCCAGAGCGCTTTTGTTGAGATCGTCCCATAATACCAGCAGGGGATTTTTGCTCGTATTAGTTGCACCGAATTTGTTGGTATATTCAATTACTGATTTTCCACCGGAATCCTTGAACTCCTTGAAAGTTTTGTCCCGCTGTTCCAGGATTCCAGCCAGCGCTTCAACCACGGACATATACGCATCGTTCTGCACACGGAGCGCAGTCATCTGTGCAAGAATCAGCGACTTCCACTTGTTTTTAGTCATAAACTGCACCCCTTTTATCAAAATTTGGCTCAGAGTTGGAAAAAGGTACCCCCACCAGTAAAGCTAAAAAAGTATTTTATACTCCGGGTGTGGGGGGGTACCGGATTCTGTTTGACTTTCTAGCTTTTTCAGGATGTGCTTTATTGTGGCACGCCTGACATAAACTCACCAGATTATCGTTCACATATGCAAGCTCTGGATATTCTTCAGCATGTTTGATGTGGTGTACCACAACAGCCGGTCGGCTTTTTCCATACCTTGCACACCATACGCACTTGTATCCATCTCGGCGTTTGATTTTAGCAGACTTGGTTCTCCACTTTTGAGAGTTGTAATCAAACTCTTTCATGGCAATCACCTCAAATCAAAAATTGGGCAAACAAAAACAGCCCGGTTTCCCGGACTGCCTTTGTGAAGGAGTGTACCAAATGAATGT
>CAJFNK010000081.1 GCA_904394685.1 Candidatus Heritagella gallinarum | reverse complement strand
TGGACGTTAACAGACTTGAACTGCTGACCCTTCGCACGTCAAGCGAATGCTCTACCAGCTGAGCTAAACGTCCATGCATCGACTGCTTGACCATTATACACGAACGGAAAAGAAAAATCAAGCCTTTTTTTAAATTTTTCAATTTTTCTTGCTCATATCTCAAATACGCCGTATACTTATATTTAATAGCAACTACAAGGAGTGATTCTCAATGCCAACAGGACTGGTTCTGGAAGGCGGCGGCGTCCGTGGCGCCTATACGGCCGGAGCACTTGACGTGCTTGCCCGAGAACAGTTTTCCTTTTCATGTGTATACGGCATCTCTGCCGGCGCCTGCAACGCTCTGAGCTACCTCTCAGGGCAAATCGGGAGAAATCGTGAAATCTTTGCCCAATACATTCAGGATAAACGCTATGTAAGCCCTTCAAACCTGGTGCGATGCGGTTCTATGTTCGGATTCGACTTTATTTTTGGGGAGCTGTTTCACAAACTTCTTCCCTTTGATTACGACCATTTTTTTAAAAACCCCATTGGATATGAAGCCGGAGCTACTGACCTTGCAACCGGCAAAATTCTCTATTTTGATAAATCACATCTGGGCGACAATATGGAAGCAGTCCGAGCTTCTTCCGCACAGCCATTTCTCTCACACCCAATCCAATATAATAACCTGTACCTGCTGGATGGTAGTGTATCTCAGGCGATCCCCCTACGTCGTGCAGAAGAAGCTGGATGCCATAAAAATGTCGTTATTCTCACCCGTGACGACACCTATCGCAAATCCGAAAAGCCCGAATATCCTGGCCCGGTGATTCGTGCCCGGTATTGGCGCTATCCTGCTTTTGCCGAGGCTCTCTGTCATCGTGGGGAGGTATACAATGCCCTGCGTCAGGAATGTATCCAGCGAGAAGTTTCTGGTAATGCTATTGTAATACGACCCAGTCGTCCCATCACCATGAGTAGCTTTTGCCGAGACCCTGCCCAGCTTATGGAAGTCTATGCTTTGGGCGTGGAAGATACCGCCGCACGGCTAAATGAGATCCGGGAATTTTTAAAATGACTAGGGCGTTTCTGAAAACTAAGAAATTGACGGATTTTCCGCAAGCAACAGGCAGATACAAGGCAAAAAACGCAGAAATCCTTGATGGATTTCGAGTTTATTAACGTAGTAGCTGGCATTGTACGGCATCATGAAATGATGTCCGTAGGAAAAGACGATAATTTCGACTTTTCAGATTTAATATCCCAATTTTTAAATACGACGCATCAAATGACGATACAAGAATATACTGACCACCGATGCGATCGCTTCCGCAATCGGAAACGTAATCCACACGCCGGTAAGCCCCAACACAGGCGCCAACACAAACGAAAGCGGCGGGATAATCAGCAACTGCCGCAGCATCGTCACCAGCAACGAACGCCCGCCACGCCCCAGCGCCTCAAACGCTCCGGCAATAATCACCGCCGGGCTGGACAGGAAAAATGAAACACTGATAATCCGAAGCGCCGGAATCCCGATATCCAGCAACGCCTGATCGGCGGCAAACATCGAGAGAATCAGCCCCGGAATCGCCAGAAATACCACCATGCCAATGGTCATGATGACAAACACGAGCTGCAAGCTACGCACAAAGGTTTCGTGCATCCGGTCTTTGCGCCCGGCGCCATAGTTAAAGCTCATAATGGGGCGCATCCCCTGAATCAAGCCGTTAGAGGGCATATAGGTGAAGGACTGGATTTTAAAGTAAATCCCCAACACATTTACGGCAACAGCGCTGATTCCCGCCAGCACCTTATTCAGTAGGCTAATCATGAAAGAGGGCATCGCCATCACCAGCGCCGAGGGGATGGCGATGGCATACAGCCGCTTTAATACGTCCCCACGCAGCCGGAATCCCCGGATGGTGATGGGGATTTCCCGGTTGGTTTTGATGAACAGCAAAACAGCGGCGGCACACGCCGACATCTGCCCGATGATGGTGGCAATCGCAGCCCCGGCCACTCCCATAGCGGGCAGCCCCAGCCAGCCAAAAATGAAAATCGGGTCAAGAATCAGGTTGATGATAGCGCCCAGCCCCTGCAAAAACATGGGAATCATCATGTTGCCTGTGGCCTGGAACATTTTTTCCACACAGATATGGAACAGGCTTCCAAACGAAAAACACACCACAATGGTGGAATACTGGCAGCCCAGCTCTAAAATCTCGGCGTCCTGAGTAAATAACTGCAAAAACGGCCGGGAGGCAAACAGCCCCACCAACACAAACAGCAGGGAATGGACTCCCGTGCAGAGAAGCCCGTGAACGGCGGCGGTTCCGGCCTCGTGCGGCTGTTTGGCGCCAAGGCTGCGGGCAATACAGGCGTTTAATCCAACCCCAAGACCTACCGCCAGCGAAAGGGTGAGGTTTTGCAGAGGATAGACCAGCGAAACCGCCGTCAGGGCATCTTGACTCACATGTGCCACAAAAATGCTGTCTACAATGTTATAAAGCCCCTGAATCATCATGGAGATGATGGGCGGGATGGACATGGATACCAGCAGCGGGAAGATTTTGCGGGTACCCATGGGGTTCTGGGTGGTCGTCATGGGGATACTCCTTTCTGGTTGGCACAAAAGTTGGATTGACGCAAAAAAAGGCTATACATCTCTCTGTTTAAACTCAGAAACAGAAAAATGTATAGCCTATCATGGCAATGCAAAAACGTACAAATGATAATTTTCCGGGAATGATTGTATCACAACCGGCCCAGCCCGTCAAGGGGCTTTTATTTTTGATATTGCGGCTCGCAGGTAATATTCACGCCCAGACGGCGGAACACCTTTTCATCCACCGGCGACAGGATGACGGAGGAATGAACCTCGCAGCCTCTCAGGGCGCTCAGTTGCTCCATGGCCAGCTCGGCGGTGGGGTTGGTGGCGGCGCAAATCGAAAGGGCAATCAGCACTTCGTCGGTGTGCAGGCGGGGGTTGCGGTTGCCCAGATGGTCGGTTTTCAGGTGCTGGATAGGCTCAATAATCACCGGCGAAATCAGGTGGATATCGTCGCTGATGCCTGCCAGCGTTTTCAGAGCGTTGAGCAGCAGGGCGGCGCTGGAGCCCAAAAGGTCAGAGGTGCGCCCGGTTACAATGCGTCCATCGGGCAGCTCGATAGCGGCGGCCGGTGCGCCGGTGAGGGCGGCACGCTGAAGGGCAGGCGCAATCACCGAACGGTCGTGGATGGTCACGCCGGCTTTCTTCATCAGCAGCTCCAGCTTATAGACCACATCTTCGTTCACCGTGCCCTGACGCTGCCCGCACAGGGCGGTGTAATAGCGGCGCACAATCTCCTGACGGGAAGCCTGACGGCAGGCCTCGTCGTCAATGATGCAGTTGCCCGCCATATTCACGCCCATATCAGTGGGGGATTTATAGGGGCATTCATCCACGATTTTCTCAAACATGGCGGTCAACACCGGGAAGATCTCCACGTCACGGTTATAGTTGACGGTGGTAACGCCATAGGCTTCCAGATGGAAGGGGTCAATCATGTTCACATCGTTCAGGTCGGCGGTGGCGGCTTCATATGCCAGATTGACCGGGTGGTTCAGGGGCAGGTTCCAGATGGGGAAGGTTTCAAACTTGGCATAGCCCGCCTGGATTCCCCGCTTGTGCTCGTGATAGAGCTGGGAGAGGCAGGTGGCCATTTTTCCGCTGCCGGGGCCGGGGGCGGTCACCACAACCAGTTCCCGGCTGGTTTCGATGTATTCGTTGCGGCCATAGCCCTCGTCGCTCACGATTTTGGCGATGTTAGAGGGATATCCCTCGATGGGATAATGGCGGTATACCCGGATGCCCAGCGATTCCAGACGTTGCTGGAAGGCTTCGGCGGTGGGCTGCCCCTGGAAACAGGTGAGCACAACACTGCCCACATACAGGCCAAAGTTGCGGAATACATCAACAAGGCGCAGCACGTCCACATCATAGGTGATGCCCAAATCGCCACGCAGCTTGTTTTTCTCAATATCACCGGCGTTAATAACGATGACGACCTCTACCTGCTCTTTCAGCTGCAACAGCATCCGCAGCTTACTGTCCGGCTGGAACCCCGGCAGCACACGGGACGCATGGTAGTCGTCGAACAGCTTTCCTCCGAACTCCAGATACAGCTTCCCGCCGAATTTGGAGATTCGCTCCCGGATGTGCTCCGACTGCATCCGGAGATATTTGTCGTTATCAAAACCGATGGTATTCATTCCATACCCCTGCCTTTCTGAACGTTTTTTTACCTGTTTATTATACAGGAAGCGCTTTTTCTTTTCAAGAAAAGCAGGTTGAGAAACTGGGGGCCAATCTTAGCGAAAAACTGTACGATTAGAAAAAACATAATACAATTTGTAAAAGTTTTTAATAATAATACAATCAGTTAAGAAAATGATTGGGGTTATCGGCTCTTACCAGAGCAGAGCGCAGGTTCCCCCGAAGGGTGAGCTTGAGGTAACGGATAATCTTTTCGGATTCTTCTTCGTCCATGCCGTTTCGCATCCAGTTCATAAACACCGAAATGAGTGCGCCCAGATAAAAATCGGCCAGAAATTCCTGATATTCCTGCGAAACTTCCAGCCCGGCGGCAGCCTCCCGAATCACGCTGAAAACCGTTTCATACAGGTCTTTATAGAAAAACCGTTTGAGATAGGCAGTCCCAAGGCTGTCGAGGGCGCAGGCACAGAGGTGCCGGTTGTTGCGGATATAGGTGAAAAGGAATCGAAAACCGTCGTCATAATTTTCAACTGAATTGTATTGCCGGATAAAATCCACAGCGTCCCGGTCAAACATCCACTCGGTCAGGTCAAAGATATCCTGAAAGTGGTAGTAGAAGGTCTTGCGGTTCACGCCGCAGTCCTCAATGATTTCCCGCACAGTAATTTTGTTGAGTGGCTTTTTTTCCATGAATTTTTTAAGTGACAGAGCCAGAGCCTGTTTGGTTCGTTCACTGGAAGCATATTGTTTCATAATACGGAACCTCCTGTTCTGTCATTATACCGCCCGTCAGGCCTGCTTTCAACCGGGATTTTGAAAATCCTGCCAGTCTGTCAAAAAAAGTTCTTTATAATAGGTAAAATACAGAAACAGGCGGTTCTATCAGGGACTTTATACATGAGTTTTATTCCATTTTTGGACGGCTATCTTTCACCGTTCGCCTTTCCGATTTGCTCGCCTTGCCCGGCAATATTTGCCGGGCAATTCTTGCGTTGGCTGCGTCCGTCAGTTTGCTTTCAGGCTTCGCTTCGCTTGCCGTTTGCAGGGGCTCCTCGCCCCCGCACTCCTCGCCAGAGAGGATAATCCTCTCTGGACTCTGTAAGCGTTCCACGCCATGCTTTTAGCTGCTTGTTATATAGTTTTTTCTTGACAACCTGACGGGAATGGTTTATCATCTATTTCATAGAATCCATTTTTATCAAGGAGCATTCCTATGAACGCAGCAATCTGCACAACTCGATTTACCAGCTTTGGTTACCCCCGTTATTTTATGGCGTGGGGCTTTTTGGCGTGCGATTCTGTTCACTGTGATGCTTCCAATACCATCGGAGTTGTCCACTGAAAAAATTTATATCAGTCGGATTCTCGAATGACAGGTAGATGCAGCGGAGCCAGCAGTGGCTCCGCTTTTTTGTTATCTGCAAGAGTTTTGCAGCAAAGGATTTTGCAGCAAAGGATTTTACGAAATGCGGAGTGACCGGCTTCCAGAATCAAAAGGAGGAAAACAGAATGATTATTGTACTCAAACCCAATTGCAGCCAGGAACAGCTTGAACATTTCACACAGGCGATTACCCGGAACCACAACGTCAAGGTCAACACCTGGGTGGGTACGCAAAGCACGGTTTTGGGTCTGATTGGCGATACCTCTACGGTGGATATCGATTATGTGGCGGCGCAGAGCTTTGTCGAAAGCGTAAAGCGGGTGCAGGAGCCTTATAAAAAGGCTAACCGCAAGTTCCACCCCGACGACACAGTGATTCGCCTTCCCGGCGGTCAGCAGATCGGCGGCGGCTCGCTGGCGCTGATTGCCGGGCCGTGTTCGGTAGAGAGCGAAGAACAGATCTGCAACGTGGCTCAACGGGTAAAAGCCGCTGGCGCCCAGTTTTTGCGGGGCGGCGCCTTTAAGCCCAGAACCAGCCCCTATGCGTTCCAGGGCATGAAGGCGCAGGGTTTGGAGCTGCTGCGGGAGGCCAGAAGCAAAACCGGGTTGCCGATTGTAACCGAGATTATGAGCGCCGAGCACATCCCTCTGTTCGAGGACGTGGACATTATTCAGGTGGGCGCCCGCAACATGCAGAACTTTGAGCTTTTAAAGGAGTTGGGCAAGCTGAGAAAACCGATTCTGCTCAAGCGGGGACTTTCCAGCACCATCGAGGAGCTGCTGATGAGCGCCGAATACATCATGGCAGGGGGCAACGAGCAGGTCATCCTGTGCGAGCGGGGCATCCGCACCTATGAAACCTTTACCCGCAACACGCTGGACATCTCGGCGGTGCCGATTCTCAAAAAGCTCTCCCATCTGCCCGTGGTGGTAGACCCCAGCCACGCTTCGGGAATCGCCTGGCTGGTGGAGCCGCTGGCCATGGCAGCAGTGGCAGCCGGGGCGGATGGCCTGATTATCGAAGTCCACAACGATCCCAGCCACGCCCTTTCCGACGGCGCACAGTCCCTTACCCCCGACCAGTTCGATCAGGTAGCGGATCATGTACAGAAGGCCGCTCGACTTCTGAGATGAAGTCCGGCTTCTTAGATGAAGCCGTTTCTGCGATAGGGAAGAAAGCCCCCGGTTTTTTCGGGGGCTTGGGATTTTATTTTGTCAGCTCATAGAGCTGTTTTACGCAGTCTTCCGCCGTCATGCCCGAAAATTGATTTTCGGTTTCCTCAAAGCTGGAAAGGGCATAACCGTCTTTGGTGACATAATAAAGCCCTTTGTCTGCGAAATTCACAACGTTTTCCTCATCCGTTTGGAATTGGCCTAGAATAATCAGATTTTCCCCTTTTTCAAATTCGGGGATGCACCCCTCCATGAACGATGGGATGGAAATGGTAATGGAATCGCCGGGCTGATATGTTCCCGAAACATCCTGTATGACCTCGACTTCATAAAGGATTTTTTCCGATCTCTGCGTCGATTCCGAAAGGGCTTTTCCATAAATTGCGGTGTCCATCTCCACGGCGATATCTTCCATGGTATAGGGAGTCATATCAACCAGAGCGGGACGCTGGGTATAAATCGGGTAGTCTTTTCGCAGTAGCTTTATTTCTTCATCGGATAGTCTGGATGATGGAGCCGAACAACCTGTAAAACAGCCGGTAAAAAAGGCGGCTCCCAGAGCCAATGAGAGCAAAAGCGACATCCATCTGTTGCTTTTCATGGGGGCACTTCCTTTCTGTGATGATTTCAATAGCACCGGAATTTACCTGTTCATGGGGTTCATCTCCTGTTTTGGTATCGATACTATTATTATATAATATATACTAAAAAAATCAACGGTTGTTTTCATGTACAGTCAAGAAAGAGGTGAGAAATTTGCAGTCAAAAACCATCATGATTGTAGGATTGGGGCTGATCGGCGGCTCTATTGCCAAAGCGCTGGCAGCGTTTACCCCCCACCGGGTGTTGGGGATGGATCTTGACCCGGAGGTGCTGGATCAGGCGGTGGCGTGCGGTGCGATCGAGCGGCCGGGATATGTGGAAGACCTTGCTCAAACAGACATTTTGTGGCTGTGCCTGTATCCACAGGCGGCGGTAGAATTTGTGCGGGCCAACGGTTCGGCGCTGAAAGACGGCTGTATCGTAACCGATGCATGCGGCATTAAAAACGCTGTCTGTCCGCAGCTAAAAGCGCTTTCGGAGGAATTAGGCTTTGTGTTCGTGGGCGGCCACCCCATGGCGGGCAAAGAGCGCAACGGGTTCGAGGTGAGCGAGGCCACGCTGTTCCGTGGGGCAAGCTATCTGTTGGTTCCGTGTGGGGCGCCCCGGTGGGCGGCAGAGTGCATGAGGGAACTGGCGTTGCAGATGGGGTTCGGGCAGGTGGTAGAGACCACACCGGAGCATCATGATGAGATGATCGCCTATACGTCGCAGCTACCGCATGCGTTGGCGTGCGCTTATGTGCTGAGCCCACGATGCTTGGGGCATAAGGGCTATTCTGCGGGGAGCTATCGGGATGTATCGAGAGTGGCGAGAATCAATGAAACCTTGTGGACGGAGCTTTTTTTGGAGAACCGGGAAGCATTGACAAGGGAGCTTTCCACATTGGTGGAGAATTTGCAGGAGATTCAGACGGCTTTGCAGGAACAAGACGGAGAAAAGCTGAAGGAATTGCTTCGCAGAGGCAGAGAGGTCAAAGAATCTCTGGGCGAGTAAAAGAGTTGGAGCGGAGCGCTTACAGAGTCCAGAGAGGATTATCCTCTCTGGCGGGGAGTGTGGGGGCGAGGAGCCCCCACAAAAGGCAAGCGAAGCGCAGCCCAAAAGAGCAATCTAAATAGCGATACTCGCCAGCAAGAATTGAGCGGCAAGAATTGCCGCTCAAGGCGAGCAGATAGAGGAATCGGGTAAAGGCATGGGATGCAGCCCAATATTAAAAAGTTAGATAAAAAATTAGATAGTAGGAGAGAATCGTGTTTGCCCGCCCGGTGCGTAGGTCGTATTTTCGGGCGGCTGATAGCGCCCCTACAAAATAGAATGGTTACATAGTAGTCAGCCTGTGTTGGCAATGAAAGGAGCCTTTTTCATGGAACTTACCGTACAAACCGCAAAACCCTATCGGATTCTGCTGGAACGGGGGCTTTTGGCACATACCGGCGAAAAATGTGCCGAGCTTTTCCCTTGTGGCAGCCGTGCCATGGTCATCAGCGACAGCAACGTATTTCCTCTTTATGGCGAGCAGGTAATGGATTCCCTGAAACAGGCCGGTTTTCTCACAACTTCCTGCGTGTTCCCCGCCGGAGAGCAGAGTAAGCTGCTCTCTACTGTGGAGAGTTTTTACCGTGGCCTTGCAGAAGAAGGGTTTACCCGCAGCGATTTTATTGTGGCGCTGGGCGGCGGTGTTACCGGCGATATGGCGGGGTTTGCAGCGGCCACCTTTTTGAGAGGGATTGATTTTGTCCAGATTCCCACCACCTTGTTGGCGCAGGTGGATTCCAGCGTGGGCGGGAAAACAGGCGTAGACCTTCCTTTTGGCAAAAATCTGGTGGGCGCTTTCCATCAGCCCCGGCTGGTGCTGATCGACCCGGATACACTTTCGACCCTGCCCGATACCTATTTTGCCGATGGCATGGGAGAGGTTATCAAGTATGGGTGTATTTGCCGGAAAGAGTTATTTGACAGCCTGCTGGAACGGGATGTGAAAGAGCATCTGGAGGACGTGATTTTCCAGTGTGTTGACTGTAAGCGGGAAGTGGTAGAAGAAGACACGCTGGATAAAGGAAGAAGAATGATTTTGAATTTTGGGCATACGCTGGGTCATGCGCTGGAAAAGCTCCATGGGTTTTCGGGGCTGAGCCATGGAGAAGCTGTGGGGATTGGCATGGTGTTGATTGCCAGAGCGGGGGAGCGTGCCGGATTGACGGCGGCGGGAACCAGCGGAAAGATTGTGGCTTTGCTGAAAAAGTATGGATTACCGGTTGCATCGGATTGGAGCATGGAGGAGATTGCGGAAGCAACGGCGTTGGATAAGAAAAGCGCCGGAAAAGACTTGCGATTGATTCTGCTTCGGGAAATCGGGGACGCATTTATTTATACCATGCCCCACAAAAATTTGATTTCTTTTTTGAAGCCATAAAAAAGCAGCGGTAACAGTTTGCGTGGACAAAGCCAAAAGATTTGATAGACGGGCGCATACAGGGAACACCACAGGTGTTCGTGCGCCCCTACAAGCAACGTTGGAAAATGGAAAATGACCCTGTAGGGGCGGTTATCAACCGCCCGAAATCATTAAACCAATATCAATGTCAATCCCGGTATCGAACTAGGTACAGGCGCACACAGAAATCCTATCAAATATATCGAAACCTTCCTCCGGCTCTGCTCCATTGTTTTTACTTTTTTGAAAGGAGTTCCCTATGACAGTTACTTACACCCCTTCTCATATTCATGGCTCTGTGGCAATGCCTCCCTCAAAAAGCGCTGCCCACCGTGCCATCCTTTGCGCCGCCCTTTCCAACGGCGTCAGCACCCTCTTTCCCATCGACCCCAGCGAGGACATGTTCGCCACTATGCAGGCTGTCAAATCTATGGGCGCTCTCGTTTCCTATGACCCCGTTACCCGCACCCTCACGGTGGACGGCTCCCACACCGGTCAGGTGACCGGACAGCAGGAAATCCATTGCCGGGAATCCGGCTCCACCCTGCGCTTTTGTATCCCCATCGCCGCCGCTTTGGGCATGAATGCGGTGTTCACCGGAAGCGGCCGCCTCCCTCAACGCCCGATTGGCTGTTATCTGGACTGCCTGCCCAGACACGGCGTTCGTTGCCAAACACAGGGCGGCCTGCCGTTTTCGGTTTCGGGAAAGCTCCAGCCCGGCGAGTATGAGCTGCCCGGAGATATCAGCTCCCAGTTTATCACCGGCCTTTTGTATGCCCTGCCCCTGCTGGACGGCGACAGCCGCCTGACGCTTACCACCCCTTTGGAGTCGGCTGCCTATGTGGATATGACGGTTTCTGTCCTGCGTGATTTTGGCGTGACAGTTGACCGGGTGGAGAATGGATGGCGGATTCCCGGAAATCAGCGGTATTGCGCCGGAACGGTACAGATTGAGGGCGACTGGTCACAGGCGGCATTCTATCTGGCGATGGGCGCTCTTTCCGGCGGGCCGCTCACGCTCACAGGGCTGCGTAAAAATTCTGTACAGGGCGACAAAGCCTGTGTAGAGCTGTTTAAAGGGTTTGGAGCAGCGATTCAGTGGCAGGAAGATTCGCTGGTGCTGATGAACCCGCAGTCCGGCGAGCCGTTTGCTGGGCTTGTAGGCCAGACAATTGATGCGGCACAGGTGCCGGACTTGGTGCCGGTTCTGGCAGCAACGGCAGCCTGTGTGCAGGGCGAAACCCGAATCGTGAACGCCCAGCGCCTCAAGCTGAAAGAAAGTGACCGTCTGGCGGCGATGACCGAGGCGCTTTCATCGCTGGGCGCCAATATCACCGAAACATCTGACGGCCTGCTGATACAGGGAAAGCCCTCTCTTTGCGGCGGCAATGCGCCGGGCTTCCGGGACCATCGGGTCGTGATGGCGCTGTCGGCAGCGGCGCTCCGGTGTGAGTCACCGGTCACGGTTACCGACGCCGAGAGTGTGAATAAGTCGTATCCCGGCTTTTATGCCGATTATCAATCCATAGGAGGGAAAGCGGATGTCGTCCACATGGGGGAATAAAATCAAAATTTCTATTTTTGGTGGGAGCCACACGCAGGCAATCGGCGTGGTGATTGACGGCCTTCCCGCCGGAGAAGCCATTGACATGGACGAAATCCTTTGTCAGATGGCACGCCGTGCGCCGGGAAAAGACAAGTCCAGCACACCACGAAAAGAGAGCGACACGCCGAACATCCTCTCCGGCCTGCTCGATGGGGTGCTGACCGGTGCGCCGCTGGCGGCGGTGATTGAAAATACCAACACCCGTTCCAGAGATTACAGCGAGCTGAAAATCCATCCCCGGCCGGGTCATTCGGACTATCCGGCTTCGGTTAGATATCAGGGCGCCAACGATATCCGGGGCGGCGGCCATTTTTCCGGCAGGCTTACGGCCTGTATTGTGTTTGCCGGGGCAGTGTGCCGTCAGATTCTGCGCCGGCGGGGCGTGGTGATCGGCGGACATGTGTTGTCGGTGGGAGAGGTGCAGGATGCTCCTTTCGACCCGGTGGAGGTGACTTCGCAGGAGCTGGAAAGCCTTTCGGGGCGGTATTTTCCGGTTCGGACAGCGGGAACAGAAAACGCCATGCGGGAGGTGATTGAAGAAGCGAGATTGTCGCTGGACAGCGTGGGCGGCGTGGTAGAGTGCGTCGTGACCGGGATGCCGGCGGGGATTGGTTCTCCCATGTTTGGCGGTGTTGAGAATGTGCTGGCTTCGATTTTGTATGGGATTCCGGCGGTAAAGGGCGTAGAGTTTGGGGATGGTTTTGGCGTGGCGAAGCTGCGGGGCAGTGAAAATAACGATGCTTTCTATTATGATGAAAGCGGGGCTGTGAAAACCCGAACCAACCATGCCGGGGGGATTCTGGGAGGAATCACAACGGGGATGCCGATTGTGTTCCGGGTGGCGGTAAAACCGACGCCTTCGATTGCAAGGGAGCAGGAAACGGTAGATTTGAGAACGGGAGAAACGGCGAAATTGCGGGTGCAGGGGCGGCATGACCCGTGTATTGTACCCAGAGCGGTGCCGGTGGTAGAGAGTGCGGCAGCGATTGCATTGTTAGATATGATGTAAAAAAAGTGGAGCGGAGCCGGGAGCCGAATAAATCCTAATATTAAATTTGTAGAAACACATGTAGGGGCGCACGAACACCTGTGGTGTTCCCTGTGTGCGCCCGTAAAAGTTGCATCAGGAACAGGGCAGGGCCCCTTTTTTCTTGCAAAAGGGGCCCTCTTGAAAAATATCCCACCGGGATATTTTTCAATTCACCCCCGAAAATGCGCCCT
>CAJFNK010000080.1 GCA_904394685.1 Candidatus Heritagella gallinarum | reverse complement strand
TTTCTATCTTAGCACAACCACTCAAGGTTTGTCAAGATTTTTTTCCGCTCCGTTGAGCGCTTGACTATTCTACCACGCTTTCTCCCTTATGTCAACGCCTTTTTTCCCTTTTTTTCGCCTTTTTCCACCTTTTGTCAGTTTTGCTGCTTTTCTTCACAATTTCTCCACATCTGTCTACAACAAAAGGACAATCCTTTCGTTTGTCCTTTTTCCGACAACTACTTGCCCGCCACTTGGTTTTTTGCTATACTGAGGACATTCTGAACCTATTATATATAGTATCCCGCAAAGGAGGGTGTTTTATGCCAATCCGTATTCAGGCTTCTCTGCCCGCCATTGAAGTGCTGGAATCCGAGAACATTTTTGTTATGACCCACGAACGTGCCATGCAGCAGGATATCCGCCCGCTCAAGATTGTTATACTAAATCTCATGCCTACCAAGATTGAAACCGAAACCCAGCTGCTTCGCCTATTGAGCAATACCCCTTTGCAGGTGGATGTGGAGCTGATGCTGATGGCGACCCATGTTTCCAAGCACACCTCCTCGGTCCACCTCAATACCTTTTATAAAACCTTTGACGAACTCAAAGATGAAGTTTTCGACGGTATGATTATCACCGGCGCTCCTGTGGAGAAAATGGCCTTTGAAGAAGTAGACTACTGGCAAGAGATGTGCCAGATCATGGAATGGACCCGCACCAACGTCTATTCCACCCTCCATATCTGTTGGGGCGCACAGGCCGGGCTTTACTATCATTATGGAATCCAAAAATATATGCTGCCCGAAAAGCTCAGCGGCATCTATAATCACCGGGTGCTGGCCCCCTACCATCCTTTGATGAGGGGCTTTGACGACAACTATTATGCGCCCCACTCCCGCTATACCGAAGTACGCCGGGAAGATATTGAAAAACATCCCGAACTGTTGATCCTCTCCATCTCCCGCCGTGCCGGCCTACATATTATAGCAGCAAAGGACGGACGTCAGTTTTTTGTAACCGGCCATGCGGAATACGACCGTGACACACTGGCCAAGGAATATTTCCGGGACGTCAACAAAGGCTTGAACCCGCCGGTACCTTATAATTATTTTCCGAACGACGACCCCAGCGAAACCCCGCCCTTCACCTGGCGGAGCAACGGCCATCTGCTGCTTTCCAACTGGCTGAACTATTATGTATACCAACAAACCCCTTATGATTTACAGGAGTTGAGGAACTTACATGGATAACAAAACGCTTTTCTGGGACTTTGACGGGACACTCGTCTATTGCCACCACCTTTGGAGCGGCTCCATGTGGCGGGCGATCACCGACGAACCGGCCGGGGAAGAAATCACGCTGGAACAGGTTCGTCCTCTGATGCAGCGGGGATACCCTTGGGATTTGCCTGACCTGGATTCCTCCCATCTTTCCACGCCGGAAAAGTGGTGGGGATTTATGGAGCGTCATTTTTATCAGACGGCATGTACCCTGGGGTTGCCGCACGATGCCGCCGAACGGGTCTCCCGCTCTGTGAAGCGATACCTCCTTACCCCTCATTTTTATCATCTTTATCCCGACACGCTTTCTGTTCTGGAAGAATGTCGCCGTCTTGGCTGGAAAAACCACCTGCTCTCCAACAACTACCCGGAGCTTCCCGCCATGGTGGAAAAACTGGGGCTTTTGCCCTATCTGGATGGTATGACGGTTTCAGCGCTGGCGGGAAAGGAAAAGCCGCACCCGCAGCTTTTTCAAATTGCCAGAAAAGACGCCGGGTTCCCCGAAGTTGCCATTATGATTGGGGATAACCCCAAGGCGGATGTGGAAGGGGGACAGGCTGCCGGCATGAAAACCATCCTCGTTCACCGGGATGTGGAAAGCCAAGCGGATGCTGTCTGCCCTACCCTTGCCGAAATTCCAAAAGCGCTCGAAAAAATACTATCACGATAACTGCTTTGATTTTTTATATTATATATTGAAAGCGAAAAACGCCCGTGCTGACAGCAAAGCCAGCACGGACGTTTTCTTTTTAGCATGAGGGCGCCGAATCAGGGCACCATATTCCCAGCAGCCTTATAAAGGCCGTACCATTCTTCACGGGTAAGCGGAATCTGCGAACCAGCGCAGCCTTCCAGCATCCGGGATACCTTGGTGGTACCCAGAATCACCTGGATATTGGCGGGATGGCGGGTGAGCCAGGCCACAGCGATGCCGGTGGGGGTCACGCTGTATTTCTCCGCCAGCTCCTCACACATACGGTTGAGTTCCGGATACTGCTCCATATCTCCCAGGAACGGGCCGCCGAAAAATCCCTTCTGGAAGGGCGACCATGCCTGAATGGTGATGTGATGCAGGCGGCAGTATTCCAGTGTGCTGCCGGTGCGGTCGATGCTCTGGTCAATATTCATGTTCACCGCCATGCCGGAATCCACCAGCGGGCTGTGTACCACGCTCATTTGCAGCTGGTTAAACAGCAGCTTGTGGCCAAAGGCCTGCTGAAGCAGCTCGATTTGTGCGGGGTTCTGGTTGGAAACACCAAAGTAGCGCACCTTCCCAGCGTCAAACAGGGTTTGCAGCGCTTCGGCGGTTTCTTCCGGCTCCATCAGGGCGTCCGGCCGGTGCAGCAGCAGCACATCCAGATAGTCGGTGTGCAGGCGCTGCAAAATGCCGTCTACCGAACGCAGGATATGTTCTTTTGAAAAATCATAAAATCCGCTGCGGATGCCGCATTTGCTCTGAAGAATCATCTTTTCCCGCAGGGCACTGTCCATGTGCAGCGCTTTTGCAAACAGTTCCTCACATTCGCCGCCGCCATAAATATCGGCGTGGTCAAACATGTTGACGCCAGCCTCCATGGCGCTGCGTACCAGCGTTTCAATTTCGCTCAAAGAAAGATTATTGATTCGCATACAGCCCATAATAATATTAGAAGGCTGCAAGCTGCTCTCGGGGATATGCAGGGTTTTCATGGTACCTCCGCCTTTCTTTCGATAGGATTATGTTAATAGTACCACGGATTTCTCTCGCCGTCATCCAATTTTTTTACGAATTATCATGTGTGGCGCAAATTTTTTATAAGTTGGGAAAAGAATAGAAAGGGGAAAAGCAGCCGACAGCTATCATTACAAAATTGTTAAATATTCAAAAATAAAATAAGTTAATTTTGACAAAACATTTTGGAGCGTTTATAATAGCTTTTATAAGCATGTAAAAATATGTACCCTTTTTATCAGTTTCAGGATACAGGTGGTGATACAATGGCAGAATCAACCATTCAGGCAGTCCTTGCAGCAGAGGAGGCCGCCTCCCAAATGGAGAGCAAAGCTTCCCACGATGCCGAAACGATGCTCGAACAGGCGAAGCAGCAGGCCGCCGCCCTGATTCAGGACGCTGAACAGGAAGCGCAGTCACAAAAAGAAGCGCAGATTTCCCGCTCCCGTGAGGAAGCCGGAAAAGCTGCCCGTATGATGGAGGAAGAAACCCGGCTGCAAATCAGCGAGCTGGAAGAAAAAGCCCGCTCCCGGCAAAAAGAAGCGGTGCGGGAACTCCTCCATGCCGTATTGCAATAAACCGCAAACACGTACCTATAAAACAATAAAGGAGGGAGATTATGGCTGTACTGCCCATGCGCCGCATTTCCATCTATGGGCTGAAATCCCAACGGAAAGGCGTACTGGAGCTTCTCCAGCGCCGTGGCGCAGTGGAAATCATTCAACAGCAGCCGGACAGCGACGCCCTTTCCCTGATGGACACCGGAGCGGCCCAGAGCCAGTTTGCCGCTACCCAGGCTACCGCCCGGCAGGCGCTGGAAATCCTGGACGTTCATTGCCCGGTAAAAAAATCCCCGCTGGCCATGCTGGAGGGGCGCAAACCCATTTCGCTGCAAGACTATCAACAGGGACTGCAACGGGTAAAGGATTCGGCTACCGCCGCCGGACACATCGTCCAGCTCGAACGGAGCCGGGAGGAATGCAGCGCTGAAATCATCCGGCTGCAAACCCAGCTCGAAGCGCTGGAGCCGTGGCTGGGGCTGGACATCTCCATGCGTACCAAGGGCACCCGCTCTACCACCGCTTTTATCGGCACCTTCCCCCAACCTATGAGCCGGGAACAGATCCTTTTGGGGCTGGCACAAAAGCTGCCGGAAGTAAAGGCAATCGAGGTGGAAGTGCTCAGCGCCCTGCCTCAGCAAACGTGTGTGTTTCTGCTTTGCCTGAGTGAAGAAAGCCCGGCAGTGGAAACCGCCCTGCGTTCCATGGGGTTTTCCTGGCCGCCCAATCCGAGCAAAAAGCCGCCCTCCCAGCGAAAAACACAGCTGGAAGGCTGGATACAGGAGCAAAAAGGAAAGCTCGCCTCCATCCTCACCGAGATTTCCGGTTATGCGGACCGGCGGGACGACCTTTGCTTCCTGTATGACTATTACGCCATGCGGATTGAGAAATATCAGGTGCTTTCCATGCTCCGCCAAAGCCGCCGCACGTTTATCATCACCGGGTATATCCCCGCTGAAAACGCCCCGGCGCTCGAACAGGAGCTGCAGCAAACCTTTACGGTGTTTACCGAAACCGAGGAGCCGGGTTCTAAGGAAGACGTTCCCATCGCTCTGAAAAATAACGGCTTTGCCGCTCCCATGGAGCCGGTACTGGAAGGATACAGCCTCCCCGGCCGTGGCGAAGTTGACCCCTGTACCCCCATGGCCTGCTTCTATTATCTGCTTTTCGGCATGATGCTCTCCGATGCCGCCTATGGGCTGATTATGACCATCGGCTGCGCTGTGGTGCTGGAAAAGTTCAAGAACATGGAAAGCGGGCTGAAAAAGTCTATCAAAATGTTTTTATATTCCGGCATCTCCACCACCTTCTGGGGAATCCTTTTTGGAAGCTGGTTCGGCGATGCGGTAACCGTAATTTCCAAAACCTTTTTTGGCACGGAAGTCACCATCCCGGCCTTGTGGTTCGTCCCGCTGAATGAGCCGATGCGCCTGTTGGTATTCTCGTTCCTGCTGGGAATCATCCACCTGTTTGCCGGCCTTGGCGTGCAGTTTTATCAATGCGCCCGTGCCGGACGCTGGAAAGACGCCATCTATGATGTGGTGTTCTGGTATCTGCTGGTGGGCGGCGGGATCGTCTACCTGCTCACCATGGAAATGACCACCGAGATGCTCGGTCTGGGCTTTACCCTGCCGGAGCCTATCGGCACCATTTCCGCCATCTGCGCCGGGATTGGCGCTGTGGGCGTGCTGTTTACCGCCGGGCGGGATTCCAAAAATCCAGGCAAGAGATTTTTAAAAGGATTATACGGATTGTATAATGTTTCCGGCTATCTCAGCGATATCCTCTCCTATTCCCGTCTGCTCGCTCTGGGGCTGGCCACCGGCGTTATCGCCTCGGTGTTCAACCAGATGGGCGCCATGGCGGGCGGCGGCGTGGTGGGAGCCATCGTCTTTACGCTGGTATTCCTCATCGGCCACACGCTGAATATCGGAATCAATGTGCTGGGCGCTTATGTCCACACCAACCGTCTGCAATATGTAGAGTTTTTTGGCAAGTTCTATGAGGGCGGGGGAAGAAAATTTAATCCCTTTGCCGCCCATACCAAATATTATAAAATCAGGGAGGAAAACAAACCATGACCTTTACAGACCTTCTCAACACTCTAGGCGTCCCCATGGCTCTGCTGGGAGCCGTCATCGCAGCCCTTCTGGCCGGTATCGGCTCTGCCATCGGCGTTGGCATGGCGGGTGAAGCCGCCGCAGGCGCCCTCACCGAAGACCCCAGCAAATTCGGCAAAGTGCTGATTTTGCAGCTGCTGCCCGGTACACAGGGCATTTATGGCCTGCTCATCGCCTTCCTTACCCTTTCCAACATCGGTATCCTGGGCGGAAGCGCCGACATCAGCTTTGCCAAAGGAATGTTGTATTTCTTCGCCTGCCTGCCCATGGGCTTTGTAGGCCTCTGGTCCGCCAAGCGTCAGGCACGGGCTTCTGTCGCCAGTATCAACCTCATCAGCCGCAAGCCTGACCAGTTCGGTAAATCCATCATCCTGCCCGCCATGGTCGAAACCTATGCGGTGCTGGCTCTGCTGGTTTCCCTGCTGGCAGTTGCCAACATCGGCAAGCTGCCCGTGTAATCATGCTCTTTCATTTTGAATCTTGCAAGGGAGGTGCTGTCCATGACAGGCCTTGATGCCATATTAGAGTCCATCCGCAAGGATGGACGGGAAAACGCCGAAACCATTACACAAAAAGCCCGGACAGAAGCGGACGGGATTTTAGAAGAAGCAAAAAAAGAGGCGCAGCGCCGCCGGGAAGCCATCCTTCGGGACGCCCCGCAGCAGGCGCAGGACGCCGCCGACCGGGTGCTCTCGGCCGCCCAGCGGAAAAAACGGCGCATGCTGCTTTCCGCCCGGCAGGAGATTATCCGCAGCACGCTGGAAGCAGCGGAAAAATCCCTGTATGAGCTGGAAACCGAGGAGTATTTTACCATCCTTCTCCGGTTAGCCGCCGACCGTGCCCTGCCGCAAAGCGGGGTGCTGGTGTTGGGAGAAGCCGACCGGAAACGGATGCCCGCAGATTTTCCCAAAAAATTAGAGAATGTATTGCCAAAGGGCGCCAGCCTCACGGTATCCGATACCCCAAGCCCCTCGGTAGAGGGAGGATTCCTGCTGATTTATGGAGGAATCGAAGAAAACTGCACCTTCCGGGCCTTATTTGATGCCAAGCGGGAGGCTTTGCAGGATATCGCCAACCAAATCCTGTTTGCCGGCTGACGGCAGAGTATCAAAGAAAGGAGGAAAGCCATGCCGGAGTTATACCCTTATGCGGCTGCCCGCATCCATGCCCGGGAGCTTTCCCTTCTGAGCCGTCAGAACCTGGAGCAGCTTTTGGCGGCCAAAACGTATGACGAATGTATCCACAGCCTGCACGGGCTGGGTTGGACAGACGGCGAAACCGCCGAGGAAATTCTGGCGGCAGAAACCGAAAAAAACTGGCAGCTGATGGGAGAGATTCTCCCCGACCTTTCGCTGTTCCGGATTTTCCGCCTGCCGGTGGATTTTAACAATGCCAAGGCGGCGGTAAAATCCACTGTTACCAATGTAAAGCCGGAGCATGTGTTCCTGCCCGGCGGCACCATTCCGCCGGAGGATTTGCTCAAAGCGCTGATGGAAAACGATTTTTCCATCCTGCCCCAGTGGATTCGGGAGCCGCTGCAACAGGCGCAGCAGGTGCTGCTCAAAACCCGTGACGGGCAGATGTGCGATGTATTGCTGGACAAAGCGGCACTTGAGGCGGTTTTGCAGGAGGGCGGGCGTTCGGAATGCGCCCTTTTGGGAGAATATGCCGAGCTGTTTGTGGCGGCGGCCAACCTGAAAATCGCCCAGCGTGCGGTTACCACCGGGCGCCCCGCCTCATTTTTGCCGCAGGCGCTGGCAGAATGCCGCACGCTTTCTAAAAAATCACTGGAAGAAGCCGCCATGGACGGCATGGACGGGCTGGAAAAGTATCTTTCCCTCACCCCTTATGCCGACGCTGTCCCGGCGCTGAAGGCCGGGGCCTCTGCCTTTGACAAATGGCGGGATGACCGGATTATGAAGCTGATTCAGGGGGAAAAGGCAAACCCGTTTACCCTTGGTCCGGCGGCGGCGTATTTTCTGGCACGCCAGAATGAAATCGCCATGGTTCGCATCATCCTGTCTGCAAAGCGGAACGGATTGGACGTGGAAGCCGTCCAGGAAAGGCTGAGGGAGATGTATGTATAAAGTAGCTGTAATGGGGGACCGGGACAGCATCTATGGATTTGCCGCCCTGGGACTCGATATTTACCCGATAGAGGAGCCTACCGAGGGCGCCCATTGCCTGCGCCGTCTGGCAGAAGGCGAATATGCCGTTATTTATATCACCGAAGCCCTTGCCGGGCAGCTGGAAGAAGAGCTGGACCGATGGCGCAGCCGCCCTTTGCCCGCCATTATCCCCATTCCGGGGGTTACGGGCAATACAGGGGTTGGGATGCGGATGGTAAAAAAATCGGTTGAGCAGGCTGTCGGCTCCGATATTATTTAAGGGTTTATCCGTTTTTACGTTTGCGTGGAATCACCTTTAGATTATCACCCAACTGCCCCGCAACTTAAAATTTTCGTCCACCTTTTATAAAAGGTGGTGGGGAATCCAAAGGGGCAATGCCCCTTTGCGTCGCCCATCGCAATGGGCGAAACCCCAATACCGCAGGGCGCATTTTTGAAAAGTGAATTTGAAATCTTCCGGGGGAAGATTTCAAAGAGAAAAACTTTTTGCAAGAAAAAAAGTTTTTCTGCTACGTTCCTGATGAAACTTTGCCGGGCGCACACAGAGAATACCGCAGGTATTCGTGCGCCCCTACGAGCTGGAATGGAGAATGGCAGACGGGCGCATGATATGCGCCCCTACAAACAAAGATAAAATCCCATGTAGGGGCGGTTATCAACCGCCCGGAAATATAGCCCCCGTCCCAAACGTCCTCTTTCATAACGGGGCCGTTTTCAACAACACACATTCAAAGCGGTTTTGTGTCCCTCCGGGCATGAAACCCGGAAAGGATAGAAGACTATGAGCAAAGGTGTTATCCGAAAGGTCGCCGGGCCTTTGGTCATCGCCGAAGGGATGCGTGACGCCAACATGTTCGACGTGGTGCGTGTCAGCGAGCAGCGCCTGATCGGTGAAATCATTGAAATCCATGGGGGCGACGCCTCCATTCAGGTATATGAGGAAACTTCCGGCCTCGGCCCCGGCGAACCGGTGGAGTCTACCGGCGAACCGCTGAGCGTGGAGCTTGGCCCCGGCCTCATCAGCAGTATTTATGACGGCATCCAGCGCCCGCTGGATGCGATTATGGCCGTTTCCGGGAACAGCCTCCAACGGGGCGTGGAAGTCCCTTCCCTTAACCGGGACGCTGTGTGGCATTTTGTCCCCGTGGCGGCTCCCGGCGACGCCGTTACCGGCGGCGATATTCTGGGAACCGTGCAGGAAACCGAAGTGGTGCTCCATAAAATCATGGTCCCGCCCGGAATCGTGGGCAAAATCAAATCGATTTCCGAGGGCGATTACCACGTCACCGATACCGTGGCGGTGGTGGACGACGAAAACGGCGCCGAGTTCCCCATCACGCTGATGCAGAAATGGCCGGTGCGCCGTGGCCGCCCCTATCAGAAAAAGCTCTCTCCCGACCGTCCGCTGATTACCGGACAGCGGGTCATCGATACCCTGTTCCCCATCGCCAAGGGCGGTGTGGCGGCTGTACCCGGCCCCTTTGGCAGCGGCAAAACTGTGGTGCAGCACCAGCTGGCCAAATGGGCAGACGCCGACATCGTGGTGTATATCGGCTGCGGCGAACGTGGCAACGAGATGACCGACGTTTTGAACGAGTTCCCCGAACTGGTGGACCCCAAAACCGGATATTCCCTGATGAAGCGCACCGTGCTGATTGCCAACACCTCTGACATGCCGGTTGCCGCCCGTGAGGCCTCTATCTATACCGGCATCACCATCGCCGAATATTTCCGGGATATGGGCTATTCCGTGGCATTGATGGCTGATTCCACCTCCCGCTGGGCCGAGGCTCTCCGTGAGATGTCCGGCCGGTTGGAAGAAATGCCCGGCGAAGAAGGCTACCCCGCTTATCTGGGCAGCCGTCTGGCACAGTTCTATGAAAGAGCCGGACGGGTCACCGCCCTGGGCCACGAAGGCCGGGAAGGCGCCCTGTCGGTCATCGGCGCTGTGTCGCCTCCCGGCGGCGATATTTCCGAGCCGGTCTCGCAGGCTACGCTGCGTATCGTCAAGGTGTTCTGGAGCCTCGACTCCGCCCTTGCTTATAAGCGCCACTTCCCGGCCGTGAACTGGCTCACAAGCTATTCTTTGTATGTAGACACCATGGCCGACTGGTTCAACAAGACCGCCGGCGGCGACTGGATGGAGCTGCGCTCCCGCCTGATGCGGCTGTTGCAGGAAGAAGCCGAGCTGGAAGAAATCGTGAAGCTGGTAGGTATGGACGCCCTATCTGCCCCCGACCGGCTGAAGCTGGAAGCCGCCCGCTCGATTCGTGAAGACTTTTTGCATCAGGACGCCTTCCACGAGGTGGACACCTATACGCCCCTGATGAAACAGCGGCTGATGATGGTGCTGGTACTGGGCTTCTATGACCGGTGCGTCAAAGCGCTGGAACAGGGGGCTTCCATTGACGAACTGGTAAAGCTGCCCATCCGGGAGCGGATTGGACGCTTTAAATATACCCATGACCAGGCGGTAGAGGATGAATTTACCGGCATTGTGGCCGAAATTGATGCGGAAATCACCGCCGCCCAGCAAAAGGAGGAATTCTGATGCCAAAGGAATATCGCACCATACAGGAAGTGGCCGGCCCTCTGATGCTGGTAA
>CAJFNK010000079.1 GCA_904394685.1 Candidatus Heritagella gallinarum | reverse complement strand
TTCAGTTGGTTAGAACGCTAGCCTGTCACGCTAGAGGTCGACGGTTCGAGCCCGTTCCGGGTCGCCAGTATGCTGCTATGGCTCAGTAGGCAGAGCACATCCTTGGTAAGGATGAGGTCACCAGTTCGAATCTGGTTAGCAGCTCCAAAAAGAAGCAAGTCAAATTTTGGCTTGCTTCTTTTTCTTTATATTCAAAGCTTGTCGAAGAAGGTGTTTTTATGGCTCCCACCACCCAGCGGAAACAGACTGCGGAATATCTTGCGCTCAGCCTTTCTGTTCTTGCCCTGTGTTATCTCCTCTACCATACTCTGGCCGGCGGCACTTTGCTTTCCCCCGCTGTCTATGACAACTATGGCCTTCAAGCACAAAACTGGCTGCAAGGGCGTATCGATATCGAAAACGGAGCGTCTTATACCTGGCTGGAACTTGCCATCTACGATGGAAAATATTATGTATCCTTCCCGCCTTTTCCCAGCCTGCTTTCACTGCCGTTTGTGTGGGCTTTTGGATTCAGTCCTGCCAACCTGTTAATCGCCCTGTATGCCATGATTGCCTTTATTGCCGCTTTCGGCTGTTTTCGGACTTTTGGCTGTCCAACTCATCTGTGTGGGTTTTGGGCGGTATTTTTCACCTATGCCACCAATCTCACAGAGCTCTCCCGCACAGGCGGAGTATGGAATCAGGCACAGGTACTCAATTTAGCGCTGTGCATGCTGGCAGTCTGGTGTATGGCTGCTGACCGTAAAAACCTTTCTTTGATTTTATTTGCATTGGCGGTTGGATGCCGCCCCTTTTCTGCTATATACCTGCTGGGAGCCGGAATCTACTATCTGCTGGAAGGACGCCGGACCCTGAAACACACCCTTTTCTCCCTACTTCCGGGAATCCTGTCGGTAACGGCGATAGCTGCCGCCATGACAGCGTATAATTTCGTCCGGTTTGACTCTCCTCTGGAGTTTGGACATAACTATCTGCCCGAATTTACGCAAAGTGTTTATGGGCAGTTTCATCCTTCCTATATTATCCCCAATTTTCTGCAGCTGTTCCGCTTGCCCTCTATCACATCTTCCCTTTTGATTGAATTCCCCCTATTTAACGGGTTCCTGTTCTTTTTGGTAAACCCGGTGTTTCTGGTGTGGGGAATCCGTATGTTCTCACGCCGTCTATGGAGAGAGCAGCTTCCCGCCGCACTTTTGTCGCTCCTTACTTTTACAGCAATCCTTCTGGCGCTATGTGCCCACAAAACAATGGGTGGATGGCAGTTTGGCGCACGGTATACGGTAGACCTTCTTCCCGCCGCCCTGATTGGGCTGAGCCTGACTCTGCGGCAGGATGTCCGCATTTGGGAACGCTTCCTCTGTTTTGCGGGAATTGCCATTAATGTCTTTGGCGCAGTCTTTATGTTGATTCAGGAAATGTCCTGACTTCCTTCTTTTCCTAACAAAAAAGCCCGTTCTGGCAATCCAGTCAGAACGGGCTTTCTATATTTCATAATATTCAGAAATCAGATGGAAATGCGAAGGGCAATTTCATAGAGCTCCATATCGAATACACGCTTCATATCCAGTGCCTCAGTGATATCAAAGTCAACAACCTTGCTCTCACGATATGCCACTACACGGTTGCCGATTCCACGATCCAGCAGTTCAACGGCATGGTATCCCATCCGGCTTGCCATCACACGGTCACGCAGTGTGGGGGAACCACCACGCTGCACATGGCCAAGAATGGTCGCTCTGGATTCAATGCCGGTAGCTGCCTCGATATCCTTTGCCAGCTTTTCAACGCCGCCAACACCTTCGGCCACAATAATGATAAAGTGTTTTTTGCCGGTCTTCTGTGTAAACTTCATGCGCTGGATTACATCACGCTCAAAGTCATAGGGGACTTCGGGCACCAGAATGGCAGTTGCACCCACTGCAATACCGGTGTGCAGGGCAATATCGCCGCAACGGCGACCCATTACCTCTACCACGCTGCAACGGTCATGGGATTCGGTCGTGTCACGCAGACGGTCGATCATTTCCATGGCGGTATTCATGGCGGTGTCAAAACCGACGGTATATTCAGTACAAGCAATATCGTTATCAATGGTACCGGGAACGCCGATACAGGGGATACCGGCATTGGTCAGGTCACGGGCGCCACGGAAAGAACCGTCGCCGCCAATCACCACTACGCCATCGATTCCCATAGCACGGCATCTGTCGGCCGCTTTCTGCACACCGGCAGGTGTATTAAATTCAGGGCTGCGGGCTGTAAACAGAGCAGTACCGCCGTTATGAATGATATCGGATACACTGCGAAGGTTCATCTCAATCATATCGCCATTGAGCAATCCGTTATATCCTCTGCGGACGCCATAAACATTCATCCCATAAGAAATGCCCCCACGGACCACTGCCCGAAGCGCTGCATTCATTCCAGGAGCGTCTCCTCCGCTGGTCAATACGGCAATCGTTTTGTTGCTCATAGTATACCGTCCTCCTAAAACGTTATAATTCTAATCCTATTAAGAGAAAGCAGATGTAGCCTGCTGATTCTTGTTCCTTACACATTATTATAATAAAAGGGGCGGCAATAATCAAGTGTCCAACATGTAAAATTATCCCGCCTATATAGGGAAATTGTCTCATTTTGCTATTTTTTTCACAAACAGGATGCTCTCGCAAGAAAGCAGATGAAAACGTTTACAAATTCTTCTACTTTACCAAAGCCACAGACTTTTCCCCAAGCAGTTTTTTTAACTCTCGAACTAATACCGGGTTGGCATCCAAACGCAAAGAGGGTGGTGCCTTTACCAGTTTTCCCGTATCTTCTAAAAAAATATACAAATCGGTGGGGCCATCAAAAATTTCAATATATTGTATGGCTTTGCGATAGAGAGGACTGTCTTTGCCCGGAACCCGCAAATATAATCCCGGACGAGAAGAAGTCTTTTTCTTTTGGGCAACCGCCGGGACAGAAGCTGTCCGAACAGGTGAAGTTGCCGGAACATCCAGATTCATGCCGGATGACGGCGGCGGATAGACGGCATCGCAGACCAGCTTGGTATCCTTTTCTTCTGTCAGGCTCAGCCTGCCCTCGGCCAGAACAATATCGCCTTCTTTTAAAAGCGTATGATACCTACTATATAGGTTAGGGAATACCAGCAATTCCATAGAACCCAGCAAGTCCTCCAGCACAACAAAGGCCATCGTGCCGCTGCTTTTGGTGGCTTTCTGTTTGACAGACTGTATCACGCCCAGCACACGCACCCGATCCCCATCGTGATAACGGTGATTTTCCTCTTTGGCGTCTTTTTGAATTTCCCCCATGGAAATGACCGCCCGCTTTTGATATAGGGCGCTGTATTCCGAAACCGGGTGGCCGGAAAGATACATCCCGGTCACTTCTTTTTCCATAGCGAGCTTTTCCGAAGGCGAAAAATCCGGCAGGCTGGGAAGCTCTGCCTGCTGTGCGCTTCCTGTTTCGGGCGAGTCAAAAAATCCCAGCTGGCCATCGAGATTGCGGCGCTTGTCGGCGTCCAAAAACTCCATCACACTATTCACCGACACCAGCATTTCCCGCCGGTTGTTTCCCAGATGATCCAAAGCGCCGCATTTTATCAGGCTTTCCAGCGCCCGACGGTTCATCTCAGAAGGATACATCCGCTTGCAAAAATCAAAAAAGGACTCAAAAGCGCCGTTTTTTTCCCGCTCTTGCACCAGCGACTGCAAAAATCCACGCCCCAGATTTTTTACAGCCAGCAGCCCAAACCGAATATTTTCTCCCGCCACGGTAAAGCCACGGCGGCTCTCATTGACATGGGGCGGCAGCACCCGGATTTGCAGACGGCTGCACTCAGCCATATACTCCGCTACCTTCTCGGAAGAATCCAGCACGCTGGTAAGCAGGCACGCCAGATACTCCCTGGGATAATGGCATTTCAGCCAAGCCGTCTGATAGGCAACTGTGGCATAGGCCGCCGCATGGGATTTATTAAAGGCATACGAAGCAAAGCTCTCCATCTCCCGGAAAATTTCCTCCGCCGTATCCTCTGGGATGCCACGATTGACACAGCCCTCCACTTCCCAGCTCCCGTCGTCCCGCTGCAGGCCGTGGATGAAAATCTGCCTCTCCCGCTCCATCACATCCGCTTTTTTCTTAGACATGGCACGGCGCACCACATCGGCTCGTCCCAGCGAATATCCTGCCAGCTCCCGGAAAATCTGCATGACCTGTTCCTGATAGACAATACAGCCATAGGTTACGTTCAGGATTTTTGCCAGCCGTGGATGGCGATAGGTAACTTTTTCGGGATGATGGCGGTTTTCCACATACATGGAAATAAATTTCATGGGGCCGGGACGGTACAGCGAGGTCACGGCGATCAGGTCTTCCAGATATTCCGGCTTCAGGTTCATAATCACCCGCTTGATGCCCGCCGACTCAAACTGGAACACTCCTTCGGTGTGTCCGGCAGAAAAAAGCCGGAACACCTCCGGGTCATCCATGGGAATCGTTTCGATAGTAAAGCCGGGCTTGTTGCGTGCCACCATTTTTACGGTGTTGTCGATTACCGAAAGGTTCCGCAGACCCAGAAAATCCATCTTTAAAAGCCCCAGTTCTTCCAGTGTCGTCATGGTAAACTGGGTCACAACAGACTCGTCATTTTTCGCCAGCGGCACATATTCGCTCACAGGGCGGTCGGTGATGACCACGCCCGCCGCATGGGTAGAGGTGTGGCGGGGCATCCCTTCGATTTTCCGTGCCATATCGAGAAGCGCATGAACCTGCGGGTCGGTATCATACCGGTTTTTAAGGTCGGAAGAAAGCTCCAGCGCACGGTCTAACGTCATATTCAGCTCCATGGGAACCATTTTCGCCACAATGTCCGTCACTGCATACGGAACGGCCATCGCCCGCCCCACATCACGGATAGCGCCCCGTGCCGCCATGGTACCAAAGGTGACGATCTGCGCCACATGGTCGGAGCCATATTTCCGAATCACATAGTCGATGATCTCCTGGCGGCGCTCGTCGCTGAAATCGATATCAAAGTCGGGCATACTCACCCGCTCCGGGTTGAGAAAACGTTCAAACAGCAAATCGTACCGGATGGGGTCGATTCCGGTAATCCCGATACAATAGGCGGCGAGGCTGCCTGCGCCGGAGCCTCTGCCCGGCCCCACAGGAATCCCCACAGATTTTGCATACCGCACAAAATCATGGACAATCAGATAATAATTGACATACCCCATCTTTTCAATCATGTCCAGCTCATAATCAAGTCGGCGGCGCACTTCCTCCGGCGGGTTCTGGCCATTCTGCCCATAATGATGAGACAATCCGGCGTAGCACTGTTCCCGGAAGTATGCGGTATTTTCCTGCCCGTTGGGGGTATCGAACCGGGGGAGCTTGGTCTTTCCAAATTCAAACTCCACCTGACAGCGCTTGGCAATGCGTTCCGTCTGGTCGGCGGCTTCGGGCAGCTCCGGAAAAAGCGAGCGCATTTCTTCCTCAGACTTGACATAGAACTCCTCTGAGCCAAATTCCATGGAATCCGGGTCTTCGATGGTATGGTTGGTCTGGATGCACAAAAGAATCTTGTGCATTTGGCTGTCCTCTTTCTGGATATAGTGGCAGTCGTTTGTCACCACCAGCGGGATACCGGTTTCACGGGACAGGCGAATGATCTGTGGATTTACCGCCTGCTGTTCTGCCAGCCCGTGGTTTTGCAGCTCCAGATAGAAGTTCCCTTCTCCAAAAATCTGCTGATAGCGCAGCGCAGCTTCCCGTGCGCCTTCATAATCACGCCGGGAGAGCGCACGGGGAATTTCCCCCGCCAGGCAGGCCGAAAGCGCAATCAGCCCCTCATGATACTGCTCCAACAGCTCATAGTCCACCCGTGGCTTGCTGTAAAACCCCTCTGTCCACGACTGAGAAACCATGGCGATGAGGTTCTGATAGCCCTGCTGATTTTCGCACAACAACACCAGGTGGCGGTTTTCGCTGTCCAGCTCGTGGACTTTATCAAACCGGGTGCGTTTGGCCACATAGACCTCACAGCCAATCACGGGATGAATCCCACGCTTTTTGGCCGCCTTATAAAAATCCACGGCCCCATACATGACGCCGTGGTCGGTGATGGCAATGCTGTCCTGTCCCAGCGCCTGCACCTGATCCAGCAGCTTTTCGATGCGGCAGGCGCCGTCCAGCAGGCTGTATTCGGTATGAACATGCAGATGGGCAAAGGCCACCGGGACCACTTCCTTTCGAGTTGTTTTACTCTGTTTTTGCCAGTTCCATCAGCCGCTGAATCCGATGGTTGGCGCCTGAGCGGCTGATAGAGAGGGCTTCTCCCAGCTCCCGCAGGCTCATGTCCGGGTTTTGCAGACGCAAATACGCCATCTCCCGCAAGTCCTCCGGAAGCTGCTCCAGCCCAACCGTTTCTTCCAGCCGGTGAATCGCCGCAACCTGACGTGCCGATGCAGAGGCGGTTTTATCGATATTGGCGGTTTCAAAGTTGGTTGTTCGGTTCACATAATTTCGAACCTCTTTTACCATTTTGGCCTGCATCAACGCCATAGAAGCGCTGGGCGCCCCCATAAATGTGAGCAGATCGGCAATCTGCTCACTTCCTTTGATATACACCACATAGCTGCCCTTGCGCCGGGTAACCGAAGGCTGAATCCGAAGCCCCTCGATTTCTTCCAGCAGGGTGACAAGATCCTGTGCCAGGCGGCGATGGGCTACTGAAAATTCCAGATGATAATCCTTTTGCGGGTCTGTCACTGTTCCGCAGGAGAGGAACGCCCCCCGCACAAACCCGCCGATGCAACAATCATTTTCCAGATTTGCCCGATTGATTCGCAGATTCAGTTCACGCCCACTATGTCCAAAAGCTTCCAGCAGCCGCTGGCGCTGGTTCTCGCCGGGAATGGTGAGGGTATGGACCCCTCCCCCTTTCCGGCTGACTGAAACGCTCGTTTCCACAAACACGCCAGCCGCTTCTGCCGCTTTTTCGGCCATCAAACGGGCAACTGCACCATTTTCGGTCACAGCATTGCCCTCCTGAAGTGAAAACAGGCGGGTAAACAGCAAAAGCCCATAGGCTTCTGCCTTTTTACAGCAATCCGCAGACAGCTCCGACTTGCTGATTTCATTCTTGGTATCAGATGCAAACGACATGTCCGACTCCCCTTATTGCTTTCGGATATCTCGATGATTCACGCTGGCCCGCTTGCCGGTATTGACCAGATGATCGCACAAATACTGTGCCAACGCCACCGAACGGTGATGCCCCCCGGTGCAGCCCACAGCAATTACCAGCTGGCTTTTCCCCTCTGCACAATACAGCGGGATCATATAATCCACCAGATCGACACAGCGGCGGATAAATCCCTGTGTCTGTTCCCATTTCATCACATAGTCCCGCACCGGGGCATCCAGCCCGGTTTGGGGGCGCAGTTCTTCAATATAATAAGGATTTGGCAAACAACGCACGTCAAAAACCAGATCGGACTCCGAAGGAATCCCGTATTTAAAACCAAAGCTGACGCAGTGTACCATCATCGCATCGCTGGAATCCTCCAAAAACAGGTTGGAAATCCGGCTTTTCAGCTGGGCGGGAGAAAGGAACGACGTATCAATAATATAATCCGCACGCTCCCGCACCGGCTTGAGCATCTCCCGCTCCAATCGCACCGCTTGCTCTACCGACCCCTGATAGGCTTCTGCCAGCGGGTGACGGCGGCGGTTTTCCTGATAGCGGTTAACAAGAATAGAATCCTTGGCATCGAGAAACAGAATCTTATAAGCCATCTGGTTTTCCCGCATCTCGTCCAGCACGTCAAACAAAGAAGCAAACATCTCGCCGCCACGGACATCCGTGACTACCACGACCTTCTGCCTGCCCTCTCTGGAAGAACGGCAAAGCTCATAAAAGGTCGGAATCAGCTTTGCGGGAAGATTATCCACACAGAAAAATCCGATATCCTCCATCGCATGCATCGCTCTCGTTTTTCCGGCTCCGGATAAGCCTGTCACAATCACAAATTCCATTTCCTGTCCCCTGTCCTTTCCTGTTTTCCTGCTGCCTGTTTATTCGCCGCAGGCACGGACCTCACATTCCAGCTGTACGCCGGTTTCCCGCAAAACAGTCTGCTGGATTTTCTCAATCAGCTGCTGTACATCCTGGCAGGTGGCGCCGCCGGTATTCACAATAAACCCCGCATGTTTTGGGCTCACCTGAGCGCCGCCTACGCTGCACCCTTTTAATCCGCACTGCTCGATTAGGCCGCCGGCGAAATAGCCCACTGGGCGCTTGAATACACTTCCGGCGCTGGGCATATCATAGGGCTGCTTTTCTTTGCGGCGGCGCATCAGTTCCTCCATCTTTGCCGAAATCTCAGCCTGACTGCCCTTTTGCAGCTTGAGATGCAAAAACAGGATCACTTCTTTGCTGTCGGAATAGGCGCTGTGGCGATAGGAAAGTTCCAGCTCATCGCCCGAAAAGCTGGACAATTCCCCATCAGAAGTCATATGGTCACAGGAACACAGCACATCCTTCATTTCCCCGCCATAAGCGCCGGCATTCATATAGGCAGCGCCGCCGGCACTGCCGGGAATCCCCCAGGCAAATTCCAGCCCGGTCAGGCTGTGTTCTCTGGCAAAGCTGCAAACCGAAGCCAGCGGCACGCCTGCGCCGCAGCAGATCCCGGTTTCTCCTTCCAGCGTGATTTTGGAAAACTCCCCTCCGAGCGTAATCACCACGCCCCGGATTCCCCGATCGGACACCAGCAGATTGGAGCCGTTCCCCAGAATGGAAACCGGGACTTCCGATTCACGGCACAGGCGGAGCAGAGCCGAAAGCTGCTTTTGCGTTTCTGCCATCACCAGCAGGTCAGCCGGGCCTCCGATTTTAAATGTAGTGTGCCGGGACATAGGTTCCTCCCGCAGGCAGCGGCACCCCAGCGCCTGTGCCTGCTCTGCAATCCGTTCCAGTTTGTTCACTTCATCACTGCCTTTCTTCTGCTGTTGCCGGGTCATTTCTCCCGGAATATATGGGTATGTTTTTCCAGATAGGAACGAAAGCGTTCCTGAGAAGCATTTACCACCAGTTCTTCGGGAAACCCGATTTCTTCCAGCATGGTGATAGCGGCGCTGCAATCCAAAATAGAAGCTGAAAAATGGGCATCAGAATTGATGATGACCGGCACCCGGTATTTCATGCAGGTTCTGGCGATTTCCAGACAATTGGGGATATAGGAAGCCCGCACCTCAAAGGAATGGGAATTGATCTCTACCAGCTTGCCGTTTTTGCCAAATTCAGGGATAACCGTTTCGTAGTCATATGCATATTCGGGGCTGCCGCTGTGCCCGATCACATTGACATACGGGTTATGAGCAATCTCCATCCAAAGCTGCGTACACAGCCTGCGGGTTGGGGTTATGGTTTCGGGCATGCAGCAGCTGTGAATCGAAGCTACCACCCAATCCAGCTGTTTTAAATCCCCCTCCGGGATATCGAGATTACCTTTATAATCCACCACATTCGCCTCAGCACCCCGAAGAACCAGAACCCCTTCCATCGTTTGCGGGACAGCATTCAGGTTTCCAAAATACCAGGCACCCGGCCCGCCGGGCATACTGTATCCGTGGTCGGTGATGCCGATGGCAAACAGGTTCTTTTCTGCTGCCGCATGCACCATTTCCTGAATCGTACTGTATGCGTGGGTAGAAGCAATGGAGTGGGTGTGGGTGTCTGCAATCAGCTTCATGGCGTCAGCTCCTTTTCCGTCTTTGCTAATACTGTGTTTTTTCATCTATATGCCGCATTCGATAAAATCATGGGTTCTCACTAGGGCGGCAAAAATGCTTCAAAACAGGCAAATTCCTGCTTTTAAATATCCAGTTCCTTTTTGGTTTCAGTTTCCGTCATGGAAGAAACATCCATGCCCAAGCTGGCCAGCAGCTCCTGTGCGGCATTATAGCCCATCTTCTTCTGACGGTTGTTCATGGCGGCTACTTCAATGATTATGGCAAGATTTCGTCCGGGCTTCACAGGGATGGTCAGCACTGGCACACGGTTGCCCAAAATCTCAGTGTATTCGCTGTCAATTCCCATCCGGTCATACACTTTGGTATTATCCCAGATTTCCAGATTGATAACCATATCGATTTTTTCGCTGATCTTAACAGCGCCCATACCGAAAATACGGCGGGCATTGATAATCCCGATACCACGCAGCTCGATAAAGTGGCGGATATTTTCCGGCGCAGAGCCTACCAGCGTCTTGTTGGAAACACGGCGAATCTCCACAGCGTCATCGGCAATCAGACGGTGGCCACGCTTAATCAGCTCGATGGCCGTTTCGCTCTTACCAACACCGCTGTCGCCCACCAGCAGGATTCCCTCACCGTATACTTCTACCAGCACGCCGTGGCGGGTGATGCGGGGAGCCAGCTCGGTGTTCATATAGGCCACCAGCGCCGCTACCAGATTGGAGGTGGTGTCCATCGTTTTGAGCAGCGCCACTCCATTGTCACGGGCGGAATCCACCATTTCCGGCGCCGGAGTGATGTTCCGGGCCACAATCACAGCGGGAGGATTGCGGGAAAAGAGGGCGTCCAGCACGGCACGCCGCTTTTCCTGGCTGAAAGAAGCCAACAGAGCGGTTTCGGCGTTGCCAAAAATCAAAATCCGGTTTTTGTCATAATAATCATAAAATCCATTCAGCTCCAGGCCAGGGCGGTTTACGTCCCGTGAGGAAATCAGGATCTCATCTGCACTTTTTGGGAGATAGACGGTTTCCAGTGCCAGCTCCTTCATAACTTTTGAAAGGGGTACGGTAAATGTTGCGACCATCGTTCATCGTCCTTCCTCTGGTGATATTTCTTCGCCCCGGCTGAGAATTACGGGACGTGGATTTCCTGTTTATTTTTATTATATCGCATTATCAGGCAAGATAAAAGAGAATTGTTTTTCCCGCAGCAAAAAATCTGTTGAAGCCATTGGCAAGTATGGTATAATATGGTCAATATCAGCTATGGGCAGCAGCCGGCTGCCCGGTAACCGGAGGGTTTTCCATGAAAATCGCATTAATTACGGATTCATTCTTTTCATATGACATTGACCCCGCCGCTCATGTGGGAATTTTAGCAGAAGGGCTGGGGCGTATCGGACATAAAGCAATCGTACTGGTACCAGAAGAAGAATTGCGGGAACCCATAACAGAAGGGCGGGCGATCCGTTTTTCCGGCAAGGCCTATCCCAACGAGGCGGGCGTGCAGCTTTCCCGAAAAGGAATGCGCCAGATGGAAGAAAAATTGCTGGCGTTCCAGCCGGATCTGATTCATATACACAGCCTTTCGGAAACAGGGGCTTTTGCGCTGCATTTTTCACAGGAACAGCAAATTCCTGCCCTGCTCACTGTCCATTCCATCGAGGAATTAAAAAAAGGGGGCGGCTCCCTGCCGGGCGCCATGTTCTGGAAAAAGCGCAAGCGTTTGCAAACCGCCGAAGCAATTCTCGAAAATGCGGTCAACATCACCTGTCTCTCCCATGCCATGACGCAGGCTGTAAAGCAGCTGGGATATCGGGTAAACCAGCCTGTTTTCCCTTCGGCTATTGATACAGAGATTTTTAACCATAGTGCGGGAGACAGCTCCCTCAAGCGCAGCCTGAGCCAGTCTTTTTCCCTTCAGGGAAAAACCACCGTTGTTTGCAGCAGCCAAGATGCCGATTCCCTTTTCCCATTTCTGGAAGAATGGAGCCACGCTTTTTCTGACGCTGACCCGATTCGCCTGCTCATCATCGACCACGGGAATCAGTCGGACGAGCTGCTCTCGATGCTGCACACCCTTGGGCTTTCCAAACGGGCCTCGCTCACCGGACGGCTTTCCCGTGAAGAAAAAGCGGCCTGTTTCCAGCTGAGCAGCTGTTTTATCCTCTGCTCCCGCTCGGAACGGTTTCAGCTGGAGGCCATTGAAGCGGCTGCCTGCGGCACCCCCATTTTGGTGCAGGCACAGAGTGGTACCGCCCAGATCGTAGACAGCGGCAAAAACGGATTTTTGTGGGATTCCTATCGGGATCTGTTTGAACTGGTCAAAAAGTTCTCTAAGCTTACAGGTCCGGGCAAAGAAGCACTCACCCGGCTGGTTAGCGGAACCGTTCGCACCCTGACACCACAAAATCAGGCACGAGCCGCCGAAGCGCTTTACCATACCATGTTATAATCTTTTCTGGCAAGTTGTACAACGCCCCTCCAAAAATGGAAGGGCGTTTTTTCTTTTTAAGAATCACCACCTGTTATTTGGGTGTCAGTTTGTAAACATTTTGTTTCTTTTATACGGAACTGCCCTTGATGGATTGGAAACCATCTCCTTTTCTGTTATAATTAAGTAGTTATAATCATAAACTGTTGTAAGGAACACCGTACACCGGTGTTTCTTTGTGCTAACGTCTGTTTTCAGCGAACAGCACCTGCAACGGTAAAGGAGATGGAGCTTTGGAATTTATCGAGTTACTAAAAGCAATATTATTGGGAATTATTCAAGGAATCACCGAGTGGCTTCCGGTCAGCAGTACCGGCCATATGATCCTGTTTGATTCCTTCTGGCCTATGAACCCCGACCTGTTTTCCGGCGGGAGAGCCTTTATCGACCTTTTCCTTGTGGTGATCCAGTTTGGCTCCATTCTCGCCGTACTGGTGCTGTATTTCCACAAGTTGAATCCTTTTTCACCGAAAAAAACGACTGTCGAAAAAAAGCAGACCCTTTCTTTGTGGCTGAAAGTGATTTTCGCCACCCTCCCCGCTATGGTGCTGGGACTGCTCTTTGACGACCTGATCGAAGAAAAGCTGTATAATGCGGTAACTGTGGCCATCATGCTGATCGTATACGGTGTGTTTTTCCTGCTGGTGGAAGGCCGCCATCGCCGTCCCAAAATCCAGAATTACAGCCAGATGCACGGGCAGACGCTCTTGCTGATCGGCCTATTTCAGGCGCTTGCTATGATTCCCGGAACCTCCCGTTCTGGCGCCACCATTTTGGGCGCTGTTTTGCTGGGCTGCTCCCGCAACATTGCCGCTGAATTTTCTTTCTTCCTTGCAATCCCCACCATGTTGGGTGCCAGCGCTCTGAAAATCTTTAAATATTTCAAAGAATTCGGATTGGGCTTTACCGCCAACGAATTGATTATCCTTCTTACCGGTATGGTAGTGGCTTTCCTGGTTTCTGTTCTAGTGATCCGTCTGTTCATGAGCTTTATCAAAAAGCATGATTTCCGTCCCTTTGGATGGTATCGCATTGCACTGGGTCTGGTCATTCTGGCGCTGTTCTTCTGCAATGTCCTAACGGTAGTCCCTGCCTGATACAGGGGCTCCCCTCAGGAAGGATGTAAACATTACGGATATGAATGATGGGGAATGATAATGGATAAATACAAACGACTTTTTTCAAATACCCTGATTTTCGCACTGGGTACTTTTGGCTCTAAAATTCTGGTCTTTTTCCTAATGCCTCTGTATACCCATGTGCTCACAGATGCGGAGTATGGTATCTCCGACCTGCTTCAGCAAAGCGCCAACCTGTTGGTGCCGCTGGTGAGCTTTGGCATTACAGATGCAGTGATCCGGTTTGGTCTGGATCGCCGGGTCAGGAACTCCGAGGTTCTCACAGTAGGAGTTGTCACACTGCTGGGCGGTTTTGTACTGCTTTTCCTCTGTTACCCACTGCTGAAATTGATCCCCGGACTAGATGATTATACCACTCTGCTTTGTGTTTTTGTGATGACATCTTCTCTGCGCCTGCTGTTCCAGCAATTCGTCAGAGCCAAAGGACACATCAAGCTGTATGCGGTGGATGGCATTTTCAGCACTGCCCTCACCCTGATTTTTAACATTGCTTTTTTGCTGTGGTTTCAGTGGGGCGTGGTAGGATATCTGGCGGCAATTGTATGCGCCGATGGATGCTCCTGCCTCTTTCTTCTCTATAATGGACGGATTCTTCAATACTTCCGCCCATCCCGCCTGCGGAAAAGCTCCACTTGGGGAGAGATGCTCCGCTATTCTATCCCCATGATTCCCAACACAGTTTTCTGGTGGGTGACAACGGTTTCTTCCCGCTATATCATCACGGCTGTGATGGAAGACGGAACTGCTGTAAACGGCCTTTATGCCGCCGCCTATAAATGGCCCTCTGTGATTATTCTGATTTCCACCATTTTTATGAACGCCTGGCAGATGTCGGCCATTTCAGAAGAAAAAGGCCGGGCACGTTTCTTTACACAGGTGTTCCGCAGCCTCAGTTCCCTCGTGTTTATTGTGGGTTCTTTCCTAATCCTGTTTGCCAAAGTGATCACCAAAATCATGGTAGCAGACTCCTACTATGATTCCTGGCAATATATTCCCCTGCTCTCGGTGGCTACGGTGTATTCCTGTATGGTCACTTTTTTGGGTACCGTTTATATTGTCAACAAAAAGAGCGTGCTTTCGTTGGCCACCACCGCTGTTGGCGCCGCCGTCAATGTTTCACTCAGCTTTATTCTGATTTCCTATTATGGCGGAAATGGTGCTGCCTTTGCCATGTTTGCCAGTTATTTTGTCGTGTTCCTGCTGCGGGCGTATGATACCAAACGCTTTATTCATATGCGTCTGGGAGCGCTCCGTTTATTGCTCAATACAATTTTGCTGTTAGCACAGGCTTTTATTATGCTGTTTGAAGTTCCGTACTGGATTCCGATTGAAATTGCCTTTACTCTGCTGATTTGTCTGTTGAATATCGGCGGGCTACTGGCTGCGGTCAAAAAAATTCTCCCCAACAGGCAGCGTAGCAAACGGGCATGACAAGCATTGGAATAAGGCAACTTTCATTTTAACTCATCAAAAATTGAAACCTCCTGGCCACCTATGGCCAGGAGGTTTTTTAATTCTCATCAGTTTATAAAATCTGTTTCTTATTCAGACAAATCCCCAAAGAAAACCTGCACGTTTCCCTGTGTCTTGCAGCTGGTATAAGGCTGTTTTGGGAATAACAGATTGGTCAGGCAGCGGGTTCCCTGATCGCCAAAAAGCTCCAGCGAACTGATATCAAAAACGCCGTCAATCTGCCAGGCTCCCTGCTCAAAACGGGGTAGGCTGACATACTGGTTTACCTGCCTTTCATACGTTTCACTGATCGAAAGCACCGTAGAACGGCTGCGGTCTACATAAAAATGATTGCTGGAATCAACTCCAAACACCACCTGCTCCCCTTCCTGATTATACAGGGTCACCGAACCTTCTCCTTCTCCGCAAACCCGAAGGACAAAACATTCTCCCGGCAGGGTTTCTCCGCCCAAATCCGCTCCATCCAGCGCTTTTTCAATACCAACCGGCTTGGACGCCACCTTATCGCCGGCAGGCGTGCTTTTCAGGGTCAGGGTTCTCGCAAGGGTCATCTGTCCGCAATATTCCCCGGTAGGCAACGCCCCAGCATAGGAAGGCGCCGCTTCCCATGCAATAAACAACCGCTGCGGCGTTCCCCAATAGGTAGAACCGGCATAAAAATCCGGGCCGCCGTCCAGCAGCTCCATGGGGGCACCCGGTTCCCTAATAAAGGTATCCCCGTCAAACTGCCCTATAAAATAGCAGGTACGATGAATCCCGATATTCTCTGGGTAGACGACACTGAGGAGAAACACCCACTTTTCTCCGGTTTCGGTTTTCAGCGGGAAAAGATCCGGACATTCCCAGAGATACCGTTCTCCCGCAAACTCAGCCACCGGGCCAAATTCGCCGGTTTTCTCCCAGTGTTTCAAGTCGGTGGAGTGGTAGATCATGGCACGGTCAAAAGCGGAAACTACCATGCTGAACCCGCCTTTTACCGGATTTCGGAACACTTTGGGGTCACGATAATCGTTGATTCCGGGGTTTTCAAGGATAGGATTGCCGGGATACCGGGTAAAGGTCATCCCGCCATCCAGACTGTATGCCATGCTTTGACGCTCTTTGTCGCCGTGGCTGGTATAAAAAATCACCATGGGTGTTTTTCCGTCTGTGCCGAAGCCGCTGACATTTTCCTCATCGATTACAGCACTTCCACTGAAAATCATTCCCAGCTCGTCGGGATACATGGCGATCGGGCAATGCTCCCAGTGCAAAAGGTCTCCGGAAACTGCATGTCCCCAATGCATAGGCCCCCAAACCGTATCGTCGGGATAGTGTTGATAATACAGATGGTACTTCCCATTTTCGTAACACAGGCCATTAGGGTCATTCAGCCACATCGATGGGGCGGTAAAATGGATTTTGGGACGAAACGCTCTTGGTGCTGGCTGGCTCATGGACAGGACTCCTTTCAAATTTTCTTTTGTACTTTATATATTTGATTTTGCTATTTCCAATTTCAGACCTGCTGGAAGCGTATCAAAGTTACCGGTGGTGTAGGATCAAGCGGGCTGTTTACCACCATGATACTTTCCCGCTCCAATGTCATGCTCCCATCTTGAGAGAAACGCAACAGCAGACGTGCGCCGGCAATGCTGATCTCTAAACGGCGGATTTCCAGTTCCAATACCCCCATACTGCGCCATCTGGCCTGTGAGGAGAAGGTGCCCAGTGGGGTTTCGGCTGTGCGGAAATGGCCATCCATTCCCACCGGCAAACTGTATTCCACGCCGCCCTGTTTCAAAGTCAAGCGAGCTTCTCTAGGCAAAAACGCAAAAGAAAGGGATTCCAGTGCAGGTGATTCCTTCTGCACCGGAAAACGTGCGCCGCCAATCAGACAGTCAAACCCACAGCTCTCCCCTTGCGCCACATAGTGTTTATCGCCAAACATCGCCGCACAGGAATCGCTCCGGTTTGCCGGGAACGGATGGATTTCGAGATGCTCCAAGCGATATCGCAGGCTGTGCAGTGCAGCAAAATTCTCGTCCAACGGGGCATCCTCCATACCGGGCAGCAGATGCTCCCAGATAGAATCCAGAATTTCCTGCATCATATCCACGGCGCTTGTCATGATGATGGCTGCATCCTGACGGGGAAGCACTACGCCATACTGGCCAAAAGCCCCGTCTGCACGGAACACCCCAGCGGGCATACAGCGCCAGAACTTAAATCCATACCCCTGCCCCCAGTCTTTAGCCCCATAGGTTTCCACCTGTTTGGCAGTGGCTCGGTCAAACCAGTCAGCCCGCAAAAGTTGACGGCCTTCCCAGCTTCCCCGGTTTAGCACAAACTGAATAAACCGTGCCATATCTTCCGTGTGGAGTCGGAAACCGCCGCCGCCCATGTCGGTTCCATCCGACAGCTTGATGCAGGAAATCCCGCTGATTCCCAACGGTTCAAACAGGCGTGGGCGCAAGTATTCTACCAGCTGGCATCCGGTTTTGCGATACAGGATAGCCGCCAGCAAATTAGTCCCCTCGGTATTGTATAGAAAATAGCTGCCCGGCTCGTGTACCACCGGATGTGCCAGAAAGCGACGAATCCAGTCCACACGGTCACGGGAATCATCTTCGGTATCATGCCCGCAGCTCATGGTAAGCAAATGGAAAACGGTCATCTTTTTCAGGTTATCCGATACAAATTCCGGCAGCATGTCCGGGAACAGATCAACAATATGCTCCTCCAATGAAAGCAAGCCTTCCTGTTCAGCAAAGCCAATAGCCGTAGAGGTCAACGCTTTACTAAAAGAAAAGACTGGATGCAAAATCTCCGGGGCATACGGCTTCCACCATCCTTCGGCGCACACCTTCCCGTGACGCAAAATCATCAGGCTGTGCGCTTCCATTCCTTTTTCTTCCAAAGAACGCAAAAAATCTGTAATTGCCTTGGAGTGGATCCCCACCGATTCCGGCGTTACCCGTTCAAAACTCATACCAACTCCGCCTTTCTATAAATAAGGGAAATTTAATAACTCTCTTGTTTTATCATACCATCCATTTTAAAAATGTAAAGCCTTTCACAAAATCATTTCTATGGAATCGGGAAAGCGTTCAGCCGTTCTCTATCCTGGCAAAAACACGGGTAACATATTCTTCGCTGCTTTTTACCGCCCAATCGCCGATGATGGTTTCCTCAAACACATATTCTCCCAGCTCTACCCCCTGCCTTTCGGCTTCCTGCATCAGCTTTCGATACGCCTGTTCCAGCGTATCATATCCACCCTGATGATACAGGCTGAGATACTCTCCCTCCGGCCTGAGCAGCACATTTTCTCCACGAAGGCGCACCAACGGGCATAAATAAAACCAGGTAGCATCGTTATATCTTCCGGCACGAAAATCCCCAGTTCGATGAATCATGCCGGAAATCTGCCTGCATGGTGTATCCATCGCCTTGTGGAACAGACGTCCGATCATCATCGTCATTTCATAATCATCAGCAGATTTCATCCTGTCGGAAAGCATCAGCACCGCCGCCTTCTCGCAAAAAGGGACGCTGGCCTATGACCTGATTTGCCGTGGAATGGCCCTGTTCTCCTTCTCGTTTCTGTTTTCGGGGATTAATATTTTTGCTTCAGGAATGTTTACCGCCCTTTCGGATGGAAAAACATCGGCTTTCATTTCCTTTTCACGCACCTTTGTTTTTATTTTGCTGGGGATTTTCCTGATGACCGCCCTTTTCCAGCTGGATGGGCTTTGGCTTGCTATCCCCTTTGCAGAACTTATCACCCTGATTCTCTCGATTTTCTGTATACACAAAGAAACCTCTCGTGGGAAAATGGCAATTTCTCAAAGATGATAAGCGGCCATTTTTTGAGAAAAGGCACATGATAGTACAACATATTGGTAATACAACGGCTACGGGACTGGCAAAAGCTTGGGCTTTTGTCAGTCTTTGTTTTTTATTGATCTTGATGATATGAATTGATATAGGCATATTGACATTTATACAAAATTATAGTAGCATTATATTTAACTTAAACGCATAAGTTGATGTTTACCATAAATACATTAATGTGCCTTTGTGTAAGAGAATGGAGGATAAAGATGAATCTGGCAGCAGTAAGCCACAAAGTAAAAGATAACGAGTGTTACCCCTTGAATCAAGATGAATTAATGATTTGTCTGCGGACAGGAAAAGACGTGGAAGCGGTTTCCCTATATGTGGGAGACCCTTTTGACGGCAGGATTCTGGGTGGAAACTGGGAATGGCATGGAGAAAGGCAGACGGTATCATTTCGCAAAGAACTCCCTCTCCACTATATCTGGAATATCGTAGTAAAACCGCCATATAAAAGATGCAAATATTATTTTGAACTGGCTGCAGAAAACCAAAAAATCTATTATAAAATGGATTTTTTACAGAAGAAGAATTGAAAATTGCTTACCATCAGGCCAGCGGATTTTGTTTTCCCTGGATGAATCCTGCTGACATCAACGAAACACCAGCATGGGTAAATGATACGGTTTGGTATCAGATTTTTCCCGAACGGTTCTGCAATGGGTGCAGTGAAAATGATCCCTCTCCTGTCCAAAAATGGGAAAGCCGGAAAGTGACAAACGAAGAATTTTTTGGTGGAGATTTGCAGGGAATCATCCAGAAACTGGATTATTTGCAGCAGTTGGGGATTACTGGCCTTTATTTGACCCCTATTTTTGCATCTTCCAGTGCCCATAAATACGATACCACCGACTATACTCAGATCGACCCTCATTTTGGGGATCATCATGTTATGCAAACATTGGTGCAGGAAGCGCACAAACGGGGAATGCGTGTAATGCTGGACGGTGTATTCAACCACTGCGGAAAAGATTTTTTTGCCTGGAAAGATGTTCTGGAAAAGGGGCGTTCATCCGCATTTGCAGACTGGTTTATGATTAACCGCTGGCCCTTTGACGCAGAAACCCCCGACACTCACCACGGCGATTACTACACCTTTGGCTTTACCAATATGATGCCAAAGCTCAACGCCAACCACCCAGAGGTTAGAAGATACCTCCTCGAAGTGGTAACAGACTGGATTCGCAATTATGATATTGACGGGCTGCGTCTGGATGTGGCGAACGAATTATCGCACACCTTCTGCAAGCAATTGCGCCGGAGTGTCAAGAACCTGAAAAAAGATTTTTATCTGCTGGGAGAGATCTGGAATGATTCCATGACCTGGCTTCGTGGGGATGAATTTGATTCTGTCATGAACTATCCGCTGGCCTCCAGTATCGACCGCTTTTTTCAGGGACCTTTACGGGATGCCAAGCGTTTTGAACAGGATATCAATGAACACTACTCCATGTATATGCAGCAGACAAACGACGTTCTGTTTAACCTTCTCGATTCGCACGACACCAATCGGCTGATGGACAAAACTGGAAACGAAGATGTGTTCTTTCAGGAGCTGGCGCTGCTGATGGCGATGCCCGGAAGCCCTTGCATTTTTTATGGAACCGAAATCGGTATGGAAGGCGGACATGACCCTGATTGCAGACGCTGCATGCCCTGGCAGGAAATTGAACAGGGAGAATATCAAACTCGAATAGACACCGTTCGCAATCTGATTGCGCTGCGAAAGCAGCAGACTATGAAAAGCCGGCATTTCCATTTTTTCTATCATCAGGACACTCCTGAAATCCTGCATCTGATTAAAACAGACGAGGATGGCGCACACATGGAGATACTGGTGAACGCCAGCCAACAGGAATTTGTCTGGAAGCCGCTTGGCAAACTGGTTTTCTCCAGAAACTGTGAGGGACTGGCAGTTCATCCGGGTGGAATCTGTATGCAGCAGGTTTCGGCTGTGAAAAATGATATTTGATATTTTGGTATAAGTATATTATACTGAAGGACAAAGGAAGTATGCTAATTGGAAATGATTGATGGAGGAGGGAAGTATTTCATGGGCCGGAAGGTAACGATGAAAGACATCGCAAAAGATGTGGGTGTTTCGGTTGCTACGGTATCTTATGTGCTGAATTATTCCGAAAAGGAAAAAATCAGTCACGATACCCGCTTAAAAGTTTTTGAAGCAGTAAAGCGATTGGGATATGTCCCCAACATGGCGGCAAAATCTCTTGCCAGCAAAAGCAGCCAGATGATTGGAATCATTATTAATCTGGGTGCCAAAAATAAACGGAGCAAGCTCTATCAATACTACGACACTGTCAACGAGTTACAGCGGCAGATGCATAAAATGGGGTATGATGTTTTGCTTCTCTCTACCAAAGAAATCGGCAAAGAATTTGACCTTGTTTCCAAGCGTTCTCTGGACGGGGTATTTGTAATCGGTATGGGAGAAAGACAGTTGAACGAGATCGCTACCGGATACTATGTTCCGATTGTGTTTGTAGACGGCTATCTCGAAGATGATCTGTTTTTTAAAATTTTACCGGATTATCGAGCTGTGCTGCAAAAAGCAAAAGAAATTCTGCAAACAGAACCGCAATATATCATCACAGAAGAACATGCTAACGATCTTCTCACCCGCATTATTCAAGAGCAGTTTCCGCCTGAAAATATCTTTGTGAATCGAAAAGACAACTCGCTGGAAGACTTTTTACAGGCGCACCAGCAGGAAAAAGGGATCATCGTAGGTGAGCTTTTGGCACTGCAAGCAGAACGCCTGCTCAACAACGATCAATTTGTGGCTGTAATCAGCGCTGAAACAGATTCTATGCTTTTGCCCGATACCAAACGTATTGTTGTCAGCAATAAAAAGAAAGCGGAATATGCTGCTGATGTGATGAAAAGACTGATGAACCTGGAAGGATTTGAAGAACTTCCCAAAATTATTTTTGTGGAGCCGGAATGAGCGTCTAGGATTTTTGACAAAAACAGAAAAGGGGACAGACAAAATTTGGTTTTGTCTGTCCCCTTTATTGATTGCTTATATTTTATGAATACTTCTGGATGGCATGATAAATTGCCAGAACGTTCTCCGGATTGGAATCCTTGGGAATCTCGCAGCCGGGTGCGATGATATTATGATTGAGCGTCTTAATTTTCATGCAGTCCTTTACCGAGCTTTCCACCAGCTCTTTGGTTCCAAACAGCACCACATCTACCGGGCTGATGTTTCCACAAATGCTGCTTTCTTTGGGGAAAATCTGCGCTGCCTTTTCAAGGTCTACCATAAAGTCCAGGTCGATGATATCAGCGCCGGTCTTGGCTACATATTCCAGCACCGGGTTCAAGTCGCCGCAAATATGCAGCTTGACTTTTGCCCCCATCTCATGGATGGCCTGGATCATTTTCTGCTGATAGGGAAGGGCAAATTCTTCATAGAGAGAAGGCCCAATCAAAGACGATGCTGCATCACCCATGCCGATAATATCGGCGCCTGCCTGAATCTGCGCTTTTGCAAAAGCCAGGCTCTGCTCCATACAGGTATTCATCAGCTGTTCCATGGCTTCCGGCTCGTCATAGAGGTTCATAAAGAACTCCTGCATATCCATCAAGTCGCAGCTTTCTGCAACAGCACCCTCAATCCAGCCAACCACAGGCACTTCATCTTTGACCCACTCTTTCATCAGACGAACCGCCTCTACCCGGTCTGCCATTCTTCTGCCCATCGAAGGGTCGATCACCTTTAAGGTGTCGATATCGCTCAGCTGCTGGATGCGTTTTACCGGTGAAAACGGCACAGCGTCTTCGGGAACTTCTACCTTGGCTCCAAGACCCTCGGCTTCTCTCATAGGGTCGGAAATCGCACAAACCATATCAATGCCATATTTCTCATGGCACCGCAGTGAGCCCTCGGCCAACGCACGGTAGTTGCTGCAATATTCTCCAAATGTTACGCCGATTTCTTTGGCGGCAAACATCATAGTAAGGCCCATGTTCGGCAGGCGATCCACCGGTTTTCCGCTGAGTCGATTCATAACCCGCTCAAATGAATTCATTAAGACTTCCTCCTATATGATTCGTATTTTTTATTTAGATAAGCTATTATTCGTTAACAGGTGCAAACGTCACCTTTCGCAGGATGGTTCGTGCCATTGGGCGTAAGATGCAGGGAACGCTCTTGTCCCCATCTTCCAGCACGCCCTCAATGGTCAGGTCAGACCATTTTTCTGTGTGGCTGCCAGTATAACGGAACTGAGAGAAAGCGCTTTCTTTCAGACGCAGTTCTTCCAGATGGCGATTGGTGCTGCGATAGGTTTTTTCACAAAAACCGGGAACATCATACTCACGGGTAATGGTTTCCTGTGCAGGAATTTCCAGCGCATACACCAGCGGCCCCCGTGTGATATAAAGGTCGCCTTTGCGATCCCGCTGCAAACAGATTTTGCAGTCAAACTCTATCTGAACCGTTTCGTGAGACCACTCTCTGCGCAGCACTACTTTTTGTGACGGATACTCCTCACGGCGATACTCCACTCCGTCTACTTTCATAACGGTGGCCCACTGGGGGAAACGCAGGGTGATATCAAAAATCTCCGGCTTTGAAACGCTGACCTCCAGCTGAGCGGTAAGCTCTTTGGGATAGTTGGTTTTCAGGTTCAGGGTAACTTCTGTTTCTCCCCGCTTTCCGGTAAAGACAACCGGGTTATAGAAGGGAAGGAGATAGCCGTCCGGGGTTTCCAGCACTGTGGATTGCAGGAAATACGGCAGGATTCTACCGGAATTGGGAACACAACACACCGCCGCATCCCGATGGGTGGGAGAATACTTATATCGGGGATTTCTCACATTCTCATCTGGTGTACGCTTTTCATCAGCGGTATAACAGTTGTCGGTTTTCAGGTACATAATGGAGCTTTCGGCGGGATGCTTCATTCCCTGTGCCGCATTCCAATAAATCCATTCTGCCTGATCTGCCCATTCCAGATTCCCGCTCTTTTCGAGCAGCATACAATAGGTGTGCAGTAGCTCATGCACCGAGCAGAATTCATATCCGGTCTTGCTGGCGTCGGCACAGCGTCCCCAAATCCACTCGTCGCCAATGGGGGCGCCGGAAGGAGTCAAATAATAGGGAAGCTTATCCAATGCACGCTCCAGCAGCGGCTGATAGCGGCTATCTGCTTCGGCGGCAATAGCCAGAGCCCGGAAGTGCTCATAGGTATGTACCCCGTGCCCCTGGAAAAAGACATTGCGGTTCGCAACACTTTGAATCTGCAAATCCTTTTCCGACTGCTCATAGGCACAATATTCTTCATAAAGCCACAAAGCATATTTCTGATACTTTTCTTCACCGGTAAGCTGATACAAACGATCCAGCGCATCGGTGATGGTGAGCCCGTGGGCGGCGCCCGCAAAAGGATTATTCAGGCAGAAGGGATGAGACTGATAGATCGGATATCCCTGCATCAGACGATCTACCGCCTGGGTGAGAAGCTCCAACAACTCCGGGTCACGGAAATACTCATAGCAGGCTATGAGCACCCGGAACAGGGTTGACTGCGCCCAAAGCTCTCCGTTTTCGCCGGTACAGGCAAACCGCAGCTCCGGCGTATAGATGCCCAGATAACCGTCGTCACAGCTTTCCTGCACCTTTTTCAAATAGGCCCGTACCTTCTCCAGCCACTCCTCATCTCCCAGCAGCATGGCAGAGCGGCAGAATCCATCCCGCCAGTTGGACTGGGTTTCGCTGTTCCACCACAAAAACTGCTCCTGGTTTTCCTCCAGCTTGTCTTCACCGGTGTCGTTACGGCCAAGCTCCCGAAGCTTGCTGCCTTTTCCCAAACGGTCTGTATGATATATATCATGCTCCTGAATCAGATCTGGCACCAGCCGATCCAGATTTCCGATACAGCCCGTCATGTTTTCTTCCAGTTCTTCTCTTGCCCATCCCATGGGCTTGATGTCGCCAAATCGAATCATGCTTCTCCTCCTTTTGTGGTTAGCCTGTGTTTTAGGATTGGTCAGCCTCTTTCAGTAACAGGAAAGAATAGGGCTTTAACGACAGGCTGGTTCCCAGCTGGACTTTTTTATCTGTATAGACGTCAAAGCAGGATTTATTTTGAAGAACTTCTGGCAAAGAAATCGTTTCATCGCTGCTGCCGTTGTGAATCAGAACATACAAGCTGTCGCTGCCATACTTTTTATTATAAATTATAACATCTTTTTCATTGTCTGCAAGTAGCCAGAAAAGATCCAAGCTTTTGCAGCAGCTGTTTTGTTTGCGGATTTCGATCAGGCGGCGGATATGCTCCTGAAGGCTGCACCCTTTTTCTGCCAGTTTCCAATCCATAGGCTTTCGGTTTTCGCCCTCAGGCCCATCCAAACCGATCTCGCCGCCATAATACACACTGGGCGAACCGGGGAAGGTCATCTGCACCACATAGGCCAGCTTTGCCAGCTCCGGGTTGTTCTCACAAACCGTCATCAGGCGATTGGTATCGTGGCTTTCCAAAAGATTAAACATCACTTTGGTGATGGGTTTGGGATAGTCTGTCAACAAAGCGCTCACAGCGTTCTGGAACTGCTCGGCATTGAAAGACTGCTTTCTGCCCTTTCCAACTGCTTGTGTCCCAAAGAAGTTCCACACCGGATTCATAAACTCATAATTCATCACGGCATCCATCTGGTCTCCACCCAGCCAGGGGATGGAATTGTCCCAGTTTTCTCCCAGAATATAAAGCTCCGGGTTGATTTTTTTCACGCACTTGCGGAATTCCCGCCAGAAATCATGGGAAACCTCGTTGGATACGTCCAACCGCCAGCCATCAATATGGTATTTTTCTACCCAATAGGCCGCCGCTCCCAAAAGATGCTCCCGCACCAGCGGGTGATCGGTGTTCCATTTGGGCATGTCGGGGACAAGAGCAAAAGTTCTGTAATTCACAGATTCGATTCCATCCAGCACCACTTTTTCTTCTGGCCTTTTGCTGGGGTCGAGGATATAAAAGCAGTCATAGTATTTGGAATCTTTTCCGTTTTTCAGCACATCCTGCCAAAAAGGATGCTCAGCACCGCAATGGTTGAACACAGCGTCCAGCATAATGCGGATACCTCTCTTGTGGGCTTCTGTTACCAATGTTTCAAAAATCTCATTGGTACCAAACCAGCTGTCGATAGAATAATAATCACGGGTGTCGTATTTATGTTCGCTGGGAGAAGAAAAAACCGGTGTGAAATAAATGCCGTTAAAACCCATCTTCTGGATATAATCCAGCTTTTTGATAACCCCTCCCAGCGTACCGGGATGGGATGGATCACAGGCCTCTCCATCGCAGGAAAAACTATATGGGAAAATCTGATACCAAACAGTATCCTCTACCCATTTGGGAGCGTGGTAGATGTCTTCCAGATTCAGATAGGGGAAATTATAGTAGTTCCAGAGATTATTCTGTTCTTCTTCTTTTTCGAGCAGGTTGGCAACATAGTGGCTGCCAAAGAAATAGCGGTTTTCTCCGCTTTCCAGAACAAATCCATACCGGATACGGGAAAAGGGGAAGTTTCCAATATTGGCAAACCATACGTCATGGTATTCGGTAGAACACTCTTTGACCATGGGAAATTCCCGAATTTTCTCTGTTGCAAACACATATTTGGACGGGTCTTCCTTGGTCGGGAACCAGCTATATGGATCCACCGCCCGGACGCTGATACGATCAGCATCTCCTTTTGCTACTTTGATTCGCAGCTGAAGATTTTCCCCATCGCAGGCATATGACATCCTGCTTTTGGGCTCATGAAGTATGGCTGCAAAATTCATTTCTGTTTCATCCTTTCTAACGGGCTGATGAGCTGACAGGCTTTACTTCTGGATAAAGAAACGGAAAAACTCGCCCATGTACTCTCTCCAAACCGCTTCGTTGTGAATTCCGCCGGCAGTAATTTTCAGCCGGAGATTCTCGCAGGGGATTCCCTTTTTCAGCAACGCCTCTACATATTCGAGCGTCACATCGATAAACAACTGCGGCATCGAAGGTTCGTCCGTGCTTACAGTTTCATTGGTTCCAACCTGTACAAAATATTTTTGAGAAGCCGGGATAGCACTTTTTCCAATATAGTCGTTAAATTCTTCTCTCGCAAACCAGGAAGCAGAGGAAAACACACCGGCACACCCAAAAACTTCCGGCTTTGCCGCCGCCATATACGCCGAGAGCAGGCCTCCCATAGAGCTGCCGCAAACTGCTGTATGGTCGTAGTCCGGCAGCGTCCGATAGTGGGCGTCGATCCACGGCTTCAGGTCGTCTACCAGAAACTTGGTATACAGCGCTCCATCTCCGCCTCTGGTATTTACTGTAAATCCGGCGTTTCCAATGGTGTTTTTCCAGGGAGAGTAGTCCTCAAAGCGTCTTTCCCCGTTATTGTCAACGCCAACCACGATAATTCCATCGGTTTCGCCGTTCTGCTCCATGGCTTCCAGCGTTTCCTTTACGCCCCAGGAGCATCCTCCAAAGGCGCCTTCGTTGGTAAATACGTTCTGTCCGTCGTGCATATAAACGACCGGATAGCGCTTTTCGCCCTCGTCGTATCCCTCCGGCAAATAGACCCGGACTTTGCGGTTTTCATCTACATAACCGAGGTTTCTCTCAAGGATTTCTATACGTCCCATCAATCGTTTCCTCCCAAAAATTCATTTATTATTGGCTCTGTTTCTTATTCACTAATCGGAGCGTCTTAATTTCAAACCCGGAAAAAGTAAGAGAAACACTCTTTTTATCGTGAACCAGCGGCTGTTTTGCCTGTTCGAGCATATCCGCTTCATACACTTCAAACCCGGCCAAATCCATCCAGACCTTTGTGGTGGTTCTGGTGTTCTTGGATTCATACAGGCGAAGGATGAGGTCTCCGCTGCCGTCATGGGCATACTTGATGGTTTCGGCAATTACATTTTGCTTTTCAACCGAAAGATAGCTGCCTGTTCCACTGTTTCCGGGAACACAGCAAACGCCGGTGTTCCGTTCATAGGCCTTTTGAATCACCTGGCTGCTGAGGAACGGCGTATTCCAGCAATAAAGGGAATAGCAGAAGGTGTGCTTTCCGATATCTGCATTGGGGTCGGGCGCTTTTGCGGCTTTGAGAAGGGTCAGGTTCAGCGAACGGTTTTCCCCACTGATTCCATATTTGCAGTCGTTGAGCAGAGCTGCGCCACGTCCCGCTTCTGTCATTGCGCTCCATTTGTGCTGACACACCTCAAAACGGTCGGCGTCAGAGGTTCTCGACTGGTGCATGGGGCGCCGGATATAGCCAAACTGGATTTCGTTGAGCATTTCGTCGGTCTGGATGTCCAGCGGGAAATTGACTTTCAGAAGCTTATGGCTTTCCTGCCAGTCGATCTCTGTGACAAAATCGATGTGGCGGCTGGTGCTGTCCAGACGGATTTCCTGTTTCAGCCAGGAGTTGTTGAGTTTTCTCATCACCCGCAGCGACTGATACAGCGCACCGCTCTCCCCGATTTCGATCACCGCTTTTTCCGGAAGCTCTACGGGGCTTTGCTCATACATGCTGTCGATATCCCAGGCGTCAAAAATTCGGGGCGTATCCCGATACATGCAGAAGCGGTTGGCGGTTCCTGCCAGCCATTCGCTGCCGGTCTCTTTGTCCCACACAGAAACCAGCTGTCCAAAAGCATCCACCTTGACCAGAAGATATGGGTTTTCCAAAGAATACCCGTCTTCTTTTTGAACCGGGGCTGCTGTAACTTCTTCCATTTTTTCTCCACGGTGCAGGACTGTGCAGCCCATGGAAGGAACCAAAACCCGAACCTTCCAGCCATCGCCGTCCCGCTGGCCTTTGAGAACCTGTCCATCCTCTGTTACGGCTCCCTTCCAGGAATCCGGAAGCCGAACGTCCACTTCCCGCTCCCACGAAAGGGAGTTGAATACACTGAGGCTGTTTTCCGGGTCATTGGCGTTTTGCAGCGTATCAGAGAGGAGCTTTGCAGTTTGCTCCATCATGTCTGCATATTCCTTCTCGGCCACTTCATACACTCTTGCAATGGCGGAACCGGGCAGGATATCGTGGAACTGATTGAGCAGCAAAGTTTTATACAGCTCCCGCAGCGACTCCGCCGCCTCCGGGTTCTGCTTCCACGCCGACCAGATTTCGGCTTCCCGAATGGCAAATTCTCCGGCACGGTTTCCTTTTTTGGTTTTGGCTTGAGAGGTATAAACGCCTCTGTGTGCCGGGAAGTAGATTTCTCCACAGAAGGTATGTTCCGGGAGATTCCTTTTTTCCCTACGCTCCTCAAAGAAATCCACCGGCGAACAGATTTTTACTTTCGGCACGCCTTCCAGATTCCCAAGGCGGCGGGCATATTCCAGATGGTCACGGGTAGGCCCTGCTCCGCCGTCCCCATAGCCAAAAGGATAGAGGAAGGACTCGTTCCCTTCCTTTTGGCGGCGGTTTTTCCACCGGTTGATGACGCTTTTGGGGCGAGTATCCGCCGTATAGTCCTCGTGGATAAAGGCAGTCACTTCGCTGCCGTCGATTCCCCGCTAGGAAAAATAATTATAGGGGAAGGGCTCGCAGTCGTTATAGGGATTGAGGATTTTCTGCGTGGTGAAGTAATCGACCCCGCACCCCTTCATAATCTGCGGCAGAGCTGCTGTATAGCCAAACACATCCGGCAGCCACAAAAGGCGGCTTTCGACACCAAACTCCTCCTTGAAAAACTGCTTTCCATAGAGGAACTGGCGAATCAGGCTTTCGCCGCCTGTCATGTTGGTGTCGGCCTCCACCCACATCCCGCCTTCGGGGATAAACTGGCCATTTTCCACTTTGCGGCAAATGCGCTCATATAATTCCGGATACCGTTCTCTGGTCTGTTCATAGAGATAGGGCTGGCTTTGCAAAAAGCGATATTCGGGGTACATCTCCATCAGCTTCAACTGGGTCGAAAACGTCCGGGCACATTTATGCTTAGTTTCTTCCACTGGCCACAGCCAGGCGATATCCAGATGAGAATGGCCAAAGGCAGCCATTTCCGGGGTGGTAGAGCCGTTTGTACATTCCAAAAGAGGCCGGAGCATCTCACGGGCTTTTTGGATATCTTTAAGGATTCCATCTATTGGCTGTTCATAATCTACCAGATTGGTAAACTGCTTGAGCGCTTTGTCAATCCGCATCACACGCAGGGAATCTTCTTCCATCCCATTGCGTACATCAATCAGGGTTGACAGATCGATAAACAGCTGATAAGCGTCTTCACACCACTCTCCCACCGTTGTTCTTCCCACCACGGCCTGTTGTGCGGGAACGGGGGCGGCGGCAGGCCGGTTTTCAGAGAGGGGACCGGTCATAATCGACCGATCCCCGTGTCCTGCATATGCTTCAAATGCAATTTGAAATACCTCGCCTGCAACAGCCGAATCTGACAAAACCAGATCGCACATATATTGATGAGGATAGCGCACCCAATCTGCACGATAGGTGCCAAAAGCCTCTCCGTTTACGAATACCGTACCTTCTGTACCAAAGCCCAGGTTCAGCACCAGCTTTTTGCCAGCTGCTGTTTCGGGAACTCGATACTCTCCAAAAAACCAGCCATATTCAAAGGCCTTTCCCCAGCGTGTCCCCGCTGGAAACGGGGAACGCTGGTGCTGGCAAGCCTGTTCAAATGGGAGAAATTCGCTGGTGAGGAATCCTTCAAAGGATATCTCATCCATCTCCCGATAAAACAAGCGCTTTAATTCATTTTTCCACTGTCTGATTCGGTCTTTCCATTCTGCCTGCATTGACATGGTATTCTTCTCCTGACTGATTATTCGCTTTGTACCAGAGCGTCAAAATCCTTCTGTGCCTTTTCCACACCCTCTTCCGGGGTCAGGGTTCCGTCAAACACAGCACTGTAGACGCTTTCGCTGACGGTCCAGAAATAGGACATACGCTTGGAGGTAGGCATGGGAACGGAATCGCTGAACTGCTTGGCAAACACTTTCATGTCTTCATCATCGCACAGGCCGGGAACGGAGTCCACGTCTTTTCTGGCGGTGATTTTGGCAGCCTTTTCATACAGCAGAGCGGCGGCATCCTCAGAAGCCAGATACTGTGCAAACAGCTGGGCAGCATTGGGATATTTGGTATAGGTGGAAACATGCACGTTCTGCACACCGGCAAAAGGCTTCATTTCATTTCCGTTCAGGGTAGGCAGCTTGCATACGCCATAGTTGACGCCAGCTTCTTTCAGAGTGCTGAGCAGCCAGGGGCCGTTGGGATAATAGGCGGTTTTGCCATCGATAAAGTTCTGGTTCAGGAAAGAGGAGGCATCCATGCCCAGGTTTTCAGCGTCGATAGGCATTGCTTCCTTTAAGGTCGCCAGATACTTCATGCCCTCCAGGAACTCAGGGGTATCAAATCCCGGATTTTCTGCATCGCCGTTTTCGCCGAACAGTTCAAATCCAAAGGGAGTGAGCATGGGATGTACCGCATATCCGCCTGTGGGAGTTGTCAGGAACCAGAATTTATTGTTATCAGGGTCATTCCATTCCTTGGCTTCTTCCACAATCTGCTCAAAGGTTTCAGCCGGTTCCTCCACCAGATCTTTGTTATAGAACATAACGGAGGTTTCGATAGAAATCGGGACGCCGTACAGCTTTCCGTCGCAGGTAGCTGTTTTCATGGCTACTTCGTTTAATTCCTCATTCAGCTTGGAAGCAATTGAGCTGTCGATCTCCTTAAATACGCCGGCAGAATAACCGGTCTGGAAAGAGTCGTGTGCCACCATAAACAGGTCAGCGCCGTTACCGGCAGGGCCGTCCAGCATGATTTTGTTGATTGCATCCAGTCCAGCTTCTTCTACAGTAACCGGAACGCCATATTCTTTTTCAAATTCTGCTGCTACAGCTTTGCCGAAATCCACATCGGCGGTCCAGAACTTGAGTTCTGCGCCTTCTTCAGGTTTTAATCCCTCGCTCTCGCTGGAAGTTCCGGAACTCTGGGAGCCTGTGCTGGAAGAACCGCTTTCTACCGGGGCTTCTTTCATGCAGGCGGACAGAGGCAATGCCATAGCGGCTGCCAACAAGAATGCTAACACTTTTTTCATTTGTTTCACTGCTCCTTATAATTTATTATAAAATTAGAGTCGCTAATGTTGATAAAGCCATTTCAAAACAAGAGATCATCTGCATTTCTCGGATAATCCATATACCTTTTCTCCGGTATATCTCATCAAGTTGTTGTAATCCTCATCCGGCAATTCCTTCAAACGCTCCAACAAAGGGCAATACCATTTAAAATTGGCACGTTCCGGGTCGAGAGGGATTCCTCTACCAAGCTCTCCGTCAACCGGCGCATCTGTCCCAAACATCAGACGCTCAGACGGAATTGCTTGTATCAGTTCCATTACTTTTTCTTCTTTGGCCCAGGAGATTTCTCCAATCACTTTGGGGTTCTTTTTCATAAATGCAATCACGTCCTGTGCGGGGACATCCAAAAAGCTGTGACCCAAAATGACGATCAGCTCTGGAAAACGATCAATCACATCCTGCATTTGGGCGATCCCACACAACTCCGTATAATCTGTATGGAACATCACTGGGATATGATTTTCCTGCGCAAAGCCAAGGATTCCATCCCAAACCGGCTTGTTGGCGGCTGTTTGACTAATGGGATTATGAATCTTGATTCCAATAAAAGTATCCCGGTTTTCCAATAGATAATCAAACAGCCCCTGACTGGCAATATCATACCGGCAGTCAAAGAAAAACTGCCCTTTTAAAAAGCTGGTATTATGTACCGCCTGATAGACACTTTGGTTTGCCTCAATAGTTTGTTCCGGTGTTCTGAGACCCGTATTACTGTTTTGAGAGCCGCCCGTTAAATCGCTTACGATTCCCAACTTGATCTGATAAGAATCATAAACCGACTTCATTTCATCCAGTGTAAAGCCTTCATATAGATGGTTGTGGGCGTCGATAAATTGGTTGAGCTTCAATTCTGGCACCTCCTTTTATCATCAAAAATCATTTATCCCTTATTGGCTCCTGCCGCTACGCCTTGCACCAGATATTTCTGGAACAGGATAAACACGATGGTAATCGGGATGGAAATCAGCACAGCGCCTGCTGCGAACATGGTGAAGTAGGAATTTTCCTTTCCATCGATCATCAGGAACAATCCCACCGCCAAAGTACGGCTCTTTTCGCCCGAAAGCAGCAAATTGGGGAGAATGTAATCCATCCACGGCAGCATAAACTGAGAAACTGCACAATAGGTAATTATCGGTTTGGACAGAGGAAGAATCATCCGGAAGAAAGTATGGAATTTTCCACATCCATCAATATAGGCTGCTTCGTCAATCGCCTTGGGAATCCCATCCAGATACCCTTTGACCAGCCAGGTATTATAGGGGATTGCACCGGCGGAATAAACAATGACCAGAGAAATTGGGTTTCCGATCAGGCCTAATGTGAGGAACAGGGTATAGATTGCTGTCATAGAGAGGAACGACGGGAACATTGACAGCAACAAGATGGACATCAGGCCGAATTTTTTACCTCTAAAATCAAACCGTGACATGATCCAAGAGGTAATCATCACCATAATTACAGAGAAAAAGGTATTGGTAACAGCAATTTTAAAGGTATTCCAAAACCACAGAGCATAATCGGTTTCCTGAAAAAGGTTCTGATAATTTTCGAGGGTGAGGTTTTCTGGAATCAGAGTAGCGCTGGCAAGCCCATCCCCCTCATTAAAGGAAGACATCACAATCCAGATGACCGGCACCAGAACTAGCAGCGACATCAAAACCAATTCCAAATGAACCAATATGGGAACTATTTTCTTTTTCATGATATTACAGCTCCTTAAATGAGGTTGTCCGTTTGAAATTCCAGAACGAGATGGCGCCCACAAAGATGAAGATCAGCATACTCATCACGGCTGCCATATTATACATTTGTTGATCCAGCGTCAGCTTGTAGATCCAGGAGATGAGAATATCGGTATCTCCTGCGAACTGATAGGCTGGGGTGACAGGTCCGCCCTTTGTGAGGAAGTAGATCAGGCCAAATCCATTGAAGTTGCCCGCCATATTCATTACCAGCAGAGGGGCTGTTGCCAAAAACACCAACGGAAGCTGGATATAGCGGAAAATCTGGAATTTATTAGCGCCGTCAATAGCTGCCGCCTCGCTTAAAGAGGGATCGATATTTCCAAACACGCCAAGCATCATCACCATGAACATGGGGAATCCAAGCCATGTGGCAACGAGGATCACGGTAATCTTTGCCAACAGAGGGTCTGTCAAAAACGGAATCCGCTCGGAAATAATCCCGGTATCCAATAGGAACTGGTTGATGGGGCCAAACTGGCCGTTAAACAGATTCCGGAACACCATCAGCGAAATCATCTGTGGAATGGCCCATGGCAGGATCAGGATGGTCTGGAATACCTTTCTTCCCTTTACCGACTTATGGTTCAGAATCATTGCCTGGAACAATCCGAGGAAATAGGTAAGAAAAGTAACCGTTACTGCCCAGATCACCGTCCAAAGCAGGACAGAGAAGAAGGTTTGCGACCAGATGGGCACATCAAAGAGCTTACGAAAATTATCCAGCCCCACCCAGTTGAACAGGTTTCCGGGAGGCAAATGGTCACGGTTGTAGTTCAGGAATGCGGTGCAGCACGCAAAAATGATGGGCATAACCACCACAAAGATAAACAGAATCGCCATTGGTGCCAACACCAGATAGGGGAACATTTTTCCGGAAATGACCCGCTTGTATCCGCCGGGAGTAGAAATCTCTTTCCCCTCTTCCAGGGCCTTGGCCATTTGGTAGGCATCCCGTACATTCCACACAAACAATGCCAAGGCCATCAAAAGCACGATCCCGGCAATAATGCCGTTGATCAACAGGGTAGAAGAATGGTCCTGTCCGGGTTGTTCTCCAAGAGTAACCAGTCCCCAGATCCCTTTGGTAAAGAAGCCGCCATGAAGCCGAAGCGTAAAATGCTCGATACGTCCAAACAGGTATTCCAACCAGTATCCGGAACCTACCTCAATCGCTACCAGCAAAGCCTGAACAAGAAAAATGACCATACCCTTGAGTCTCTGACGGCAAATCAAAAACTGACCGCTGCCCCATATGAAAAATGACAGCACTGCCGACAGATATTTTTTCATTTTCACTGTTGCTCCTCCTTTTACTTATGCGTTTAAGTTACCTAAAATATACTACTTCATTTTTGTAATGTCAATAGTTTTTTGTCAAATTTATCAATAATTTTTGTGTTAATTTGTTCATTATTTATACTTAAAATATAAGTGATTAAGTTTACTTTTTTCAATAAAAACCCCAATAAATAGCCAATCATTTCCCAATATTCAATTATATTTAAGCGGATTAATAGAATAAAATTTAAGTAGTAAATTAATTGCACATTTAGGCCATCCGGTGTCAAATTATCAAGAATACCCACAATGTTTTTTGTCAATTTTAACAAGCGTTGTCATCCATCATAACATTTATCTATAGATTCTGGTTTATCTTAAATAAAGAAAAGGGCTTGCTGCCTAAATTCATAGGCAGCAAGCCCTTTTGGACATCAAACGGTTTTTATTTTTCGATACAGTAATTAAAGTTTTTCGGTCAACTCATCAAATGGCCAATCACAGACCGAGTGATTTCAGATATTCTTCTGCCTCCGCACGCTTGGGCACACTGGGAAGTCCGCCGCTGCGGGTAGTGGAAATCCCAGCCATCGCATTGGCAAAACGGCAAATGCCGGTCAGTTCCTCGCAATTGAGATCTTCCGGCTTTTTCCCGGAAGCCATGATTTGATACACCGCACTGCCGCCAAAAATATCACCGGCGCCTGTTGTATCAATCGTGTTCAAATCAGTAAAGGCAAATACCATGCCGCTTGCGTTTTTGTTCGCAAAAAATACGCCTTTTTTGCCCATGGTGGCCAGCACCAGCTTTACATCAAATTTTTCTACCAGACGGCGGGCGCCTTCTTCCGGGGATTCGTTCAACAAAAGATGGATTTCTTCCTCGCTGATCTTTACAACATCCGCATGTTTGATTCCCCACAGAATCTGCTCTGCTGCATCGGATTCTCCTCTCCACAGCGGCGCACGATAGTTAGGGTCAAAGGTAATCAGCGCACCGGACTCCCTTGCAATGCGCACAGCCTCGCAGGTCGCCTCTCTGGACGGTTCATCTGTGAGGGAAAGCGTGCCAAAATGAAACACACGGGTATTCCGCAGCAGACTATATCGTAAATCTTCTTTGGTAAGCATCATGTCTGCACCGGGCTTTCTGGCAAAAGAAAAGGTGCGGTCGCCGGAATCATCCAGCGTGACAAACGCCAGTGTAGTAAATACCTTTGGGTCAACTACCACGCCTTTGGTTCCAATCCCATATTGTTCCAGGGTATGAATTAGCATATGGCCAAATGCGTCGTCTCCCACTTTTCCAATAAAAGAGGTACTGGCTCCGCAAGATTTGGCGGCACAGAGAAAATTACAGGGAGCACCGCCAGGGTTGGCGTGCATCACCGGGTATCCATATTCATTATTCCCTTTATGTACAAAATCCACCAGCAATTCTCCAAGAGCAACAATATCAGGCATTTTGTCATCCACATCCTTTCAGCAAGATCCCGTTCTACTTCTCAAAATGACAACTTGGATTTTACACTACCATAGTATCATAAAAAACAGAAAAAAACCAGCCGCTCCCCTTGGGATTTTTCTTTTCTAACAGAAAAATCTATGGTATACTGGACTTGTTGCGCCGACTGCACTGTTTTACTATGTAAACAGGCAGGATATCCATAAAGATTCATCCAGATCGGAGGTATACATGAAACAGACCCTTAGCCTTCCCAGCCTGAAAAAATGGGTAATGATCGTCTGCGCTGTCCTGATTCTCATGACAGCGATTCTCTCTGCCATGCTTCTGTTCCCCAAAAACTCCCAGGGATATGAAGCTACCACCTGGGCAATGGGCTCTTATGTCCAGCAGACCCTTTATGGCGGCGACGAGGAAACCACCGCTACAAAAGCTTCTACTTCTGTAACGGAGCTGGAAAATCTGATTTCGTGGCGGGTTGCCGATTCCGATATTGAAAAGCTCAACAGCGCCGCTGGAACAGAGTGGTTGGAACTGGACGAACGCACCATTCAGGTGCTGGAACAGGCTCTTTCGGTTGCAGAGTCCACGGATGGCGCTTATGACCCAACCATATTGCCGGTCAGCGCTTTGTGGAACTTTGACGCAGAAGAACCCACCCTGCCGGATGACGAGCAGATTCAGCGCTTCCTTCCCTTTATCGGGTATGAATTTCTTCGAATCAACACCGAGGACAACACCGCTTCCCTGCGAAACCACGGAAACGGAGTAGACTTGGGCGGGATTGGAAAAGGGGCTGCCTGCGATATTGCCCTTGATGTTTATTCCCAGTCCGATATCACCGGGGGAATTATTGCAGTTGGCGGCAGCGTTGGCGTATACGGCTCCAAACCCGATGGCACCGATTGGCGCATCTCTGTGCGTGACCCGGAAGGAAAACTCACCGACGGCCTTGGAGTAGTTTCGCTGGACGAAGGCTGTATTTCCACTTCGGGCAGCTATGAAAAGACATTTACCGAAAATGACGTTACCTATCACCATCTTCTCGATGCCAAAACCGGATATCCCGCCGAAAGCGGGCTGGTTTCCGTCACCGTCGTGCACCAAAGCGGGGCAATCAGCGATGCACTGGCAACCGCCTGCTTTGTGATGGGGATGGAAAAAAGCCTTCCGGTTCTCAAAGAGCTGGGGGCTTCGGCACTGTTCATTGACGAAGATCACCATATCACCGTTGCTGGGGAGCTGAACTTTGAACTCACCGGTTCAGGCTACACGGTTTCCCGGCAATCCCTGTGAGCAGCCGGTTCCCGCTGTTCAAAAAGCGGGATTTACTGGTTTTTCTGGCAGCGGCGGCGCTGGCCGGAATCGGGTTTCTATCCTGGATTCCCCAAAGCGGCGCCCCGGTAGCGGTGATTGAACAGGACGGCCATGAAGTTCGGAGAATCAGCCTGAATCAGATTTCACAGCCGGAAACGCTGGTGCTGGAGGGAGAGATTCCCGTTACCATTCTGCTGGAGCCGGGGCAGGTTTCCATTATAAAATCGAGTTGTCCCGACCAGGTGTGCGTAAATACCGGCGTTCTCACCCGTCCGGGTCAAAGCGCTGTTTGCCTGCCTGCCAGGGTAGCCGTCCGCATCACCGGGGAAACCCGCTCCGAATCAGATGGCCAAACACCAATAGACGGCATGACAGGCTAGGAGGGATAGTGTGAAAGCAAGTGTCGGTTCAGCACGGATGTTAAAAGGGCGCACAAAAACAGCCCTGCAAACAATTTGTTTTGCAAGGTTAAT
>CAJFNK010000078.1 GCA_904394685.1 Candidatus Heritagella gallinarum | reverse complement strand
CCATCAAGGATTCCTGCGTTTTTTGCCTTGTATCTGTCTATTGCTTGTAGAAAATTCTTCAATTTCTTAGTTTTCAGAAACGCCCTAACTACTGGGGGTCAATGATGAATCCAACTGCCTATCAATCCAACTGAAAGAAAATAGAAGGAGGAAGCTAGTGCATGAAAACGCTGAAACAGGTCAAAGTAGGGGAAACCGTTACGGTTGTAAAACTTCATGGCGAGGGTGCTGTGAAACGTCGTATCATGGATATGGGGATTACCCGTGGGGTGCAGGTACATATCCGTAAAGTAGCGCCGTTAGGAGATCCCATTGAAGTAACGGTTCGGGGGTATGAGCTTTCTATCCGAAAAGCGGATGCTGAAATGATCGAAGTAGAATAAAGCAGCAGAGATGCTGACTGGAAACGAAAGATAAATCCATGATACTATGAGGTTAGTTGATTCTAACCAATTGATGAAGGAGCGGACAATATGAGCCAACAGATCAGAATTGCCCTGGCTGGCAATCCCAACAGCGGCAAAACCACCCTTTTTAACGCCCTTACCGGTTCCAATCAGTTTGTGGGAAACTGGCCGGGCGTAACGGTTGAGAAAAAAGAAGGCAGGCTGAAAAAGCACCAAGATGTTATTGTAATGGATCTTCCCGGTATTTATTCGCTTTCTCCCTACACCCTGGAAGAAGTGGTTGCCCGGAACTATCTGATTGAAGAACGCCCGGATGTCATATTAAATATTGTAGACGGCACAAATCTGGAGCGTAATCTGTATCTCACCACACAGCTCACCGAACTGGGAATCCCGGTGGTGGTAGCGGTCAATATGATGGATGTAGTGGAAAAAAGAGGGGATAAGATCCACATTCAGGAGCTTTCCAGAGAATTGGGCTGCAAAGTGGTTCAGATTTCCGCTCTGAAAAACACTGGGGTAATGGAAGCCGCCAAGCTGGCTATCGAAGCAGCAGCGATGGAAAAGACGGTTCCAATGCACAGCTTTAGCGGGCCGGTGGAACATGCGATCGCTCACATTGAAGAAGCGGCAGTCCATCAGATGCCGCAGGAACAGCAGCGCTGGTATGCGATTAAAATTTTTGAGCGTGACGAAAAGATACTCGAAAAGCTGCATCTTGACCCGCAGGTGCTGAATCATATTGAGCAGGACATTCAGGCAGCGGAAAAAGAGCTGGACGACGATGCAGAGAGTATTATCACCAATGAACGGTATCTCTATATCGCTTCCATTATGAAAGGCTGCTGCCAAAAGAAGAAAAGCGGTGCGCTCTCTACATCAGATAAGATCGACCGGGTGGTGACCAACCGTTTTGCCGCTCTCCCGATTTTTGCGCTGGTCATGTTCCTGGTGTATTTCATCTCGGTGACAACAGTGGGAACCATTGCGACCGACTGGGCCAACGACGGTGTGTTTGGAGATGGCTGGCATCTTTTTGCCATTGGCGACGCTGAATATCAGGCGGCGGCTGAGGAATATGTGGTTCCCGGTGCAATGGTAAGCGCTTTTGAAACAGCGGCAGAAGAAGCAGGGCTGGAACCCTCTGAGGCAAAAGATCTGACTGCAACCGCTTATCTGTATGACGATAACGGCAATGTAGAACAGGAGATCCCGGTGTCCTATGAAGAATATGAAAAAGCAGCGGCGATAGAAGAACCTGACCCGGCTTCTTATGGCATTTGGGTTCCGGGAATCCCGGTGCTGATTGGCAACTGGCTCACAGCCATTCACTGTGCAGACTGGCTGCAAGGGCTTGTTCTGGATGGGATTGTTGGGGGCGTTGGCGCTGTGTTGGGCTTTGTCCCCCAGATGCTGGTATTGTTCCTGCTGCTGGCCTTTTTGGAGTCCTGTGGATATATGGCTCGTATCGCTTTTGTGCTGGATCGTGTATTCCGCAAATTCGGCCTTTCTGGAAAGTCGTTTATCCCCATGCTCATTGGCAGCGGCTGCGGTGTTCCCGGAATCATGGCATCCCGTACCATTGAAAATGACCGTGACCGCAAAATGACCATCATCACCACCACGTTTATTCCCTGCTCGGCTAAACTTCCGATTGTGGCTTTGATTGCAGGCGCCTTGTTTGGCGGTGCCTGGTGGGTGGCACCCAGCGCCTATTTTGTCGGAGTGATCGCTATTATTGTGTCCGGTATTATCCTGAAAAAAACGCAGCTGTTTGCGGGAGACCCTGCTCCCTTTGTGATGGAGCTGCCTGCCTATCACTGGCCGACTCTTGGAAATATCCTGCGCTCTATGTGGGAGAGAGGCTGGTCCTTTATCAAAAAGGCCGGTACCATTATTTTGCTGTCGGCTATCCTGCTCTGGTTCCTAATGAATTTTGGGTTTGAAGAAGGCGGATTTGGCATGGTGGGCGACCTGAACCATTCCATTCTCGCCAATATCGGAAATTCGATTGCCTGGATTTTTGCACCGCTGGGATTTGGCAACTGGCAGAGCGCTGTGGCGGCTATTACCGGATTGATCGCCAAAGAAAATGTGGTGAGTACCTTTGGAATCCTCTATGGCGGATTTGACGAAGTGGCAGAAAACGGCTGGCAGATCTGGGTGAATATGCGGGAAGCATTTACCCCTCTTGCTGCTTATTCCTTCCTGGTGTTCAATCTTCTGTGCGCTCCCTGCTTTGCCGCTATGGGGGCAATCAAGCGGGAAATGAACAACGGCAAATGGACACTGTTTGCCATTGGATACCAGTGCGTTTTTGCTTATGTGGTTTCCCTTATCATTTACCAAATCGGAATGTTGTTCAGTGGCGCTGCCAGCATCCCCGGATTGATTGCAGCAGTTGTTTTGCTGGCGTTACTGCTCTATTTGTTGTTTCGTCCCGCTCGCAAAAAGGCACTGTAATGCAGATAAGAAAGGAGGTAGTCTGAATGATATGGCTGCTTGAAAATCTTGGCACTCTTTTGGTGAGTGCAGCAATCATACTGGTGGTGGCATTGATTATTTGCTATCTGGTAAGAAAGAAAAAATCAGGAAAGTCCTCCTGCGGCTGCGGATGCTCCTCCTGTTCGATGAATTGTCACTGCCATCAGGAAAAACAATAAATAATAGGAAAAACAAGTATTTTGAAAACGCTGTGCGTGGTTTCTTTCTGCCGCCACAGCGTTTTCGCCATTTTCCTCGGACAAACCCCGCTTGATTTTGAGTGCGCTTGATGCTATCATAAACAAAACTGTTTTCAGATGTGAAATATCTAATAAGGCCGGTTGTGATTGACCGGAAAGAAAGTGGGGGCTCTACATTGAACGAGAAAGAAATTGCAGAGATCCGGCGCAGATACCGTCAGGATAAAAATAATATTACCCATATTCGGGGTTGTTATGTCAATGAGGAAGGAGAGATTCTTTCGGATTTTGACCAGTCGCTGGGGCTGATGGCACAGGAAGAATCCGATAAGTTTCTGGCTGTGTTGAAGCGTACTCTTTCGGGAACCCTTGGCAAAAACCTGCTGAATATTGAGTTTGAAACCCAGCAGGTGGTGAGCGGGGAGGAACATCAGCTGCTGATGCGTCTGCGGGATTCTGCTTTAAAAGATGAAGAAGCCGTGCAGACCTTTTTTCAGCGTGTTACGCAGAACCTTTCTATGGAAGGAAACTATCTGATTTTGTTGGCACACGATACCTATGACGTGTTTTTCCGCTCCAAAGACGGGGAACGTCAGGACGACGCTTCTTCTATGGTGTATTCCTATATCCTGTGCAGCATTTGCCCAATCAAGATGACCAAGCCGGCGCTGCGCTATTGTGTCCCGGAAAATGAGTTCAGCAGCTGTACGATCGACCGGCTGGTATCGGCGCCGGAGCTGGGATTTGTTTTCCCGGCCTTCGACGACCGCATGGCCAATCTCTATGGGGCTCTTTATTATACCAAGAATGTTGCAGACAGCCGGGAACAGTTGATTGATGCTTTGTTTAAAGCACACCCTCCCATGCCGGCAGAGGAGCAGAAAGAAACCTTCCAGGAAGTGCTGGGCGAGGCTCTGGGAGAGGAATGTAGCTATCAGGTGGTAGAATCTGTGCGTGACCAGCTATGTGGGATGATTCAGGAACATAAAGAGAGCAAAGTGGAGGAACCGTTGGCGATTTCCAAAGGGCAGGTTCGGGAGGTGCTGCAAAACTGCGGCGTTTCGGAATCCGGTATGACGGTTTTTGAAGAAAAGTTCGATGAAGAATTTGGCGCAGACACAGAGCTGAGCCCCCGAAATCTGGTGGACTTAAAGCAGATTCAGCTCAAGACGCCCAATGTGCGGATTCAGGTAGACCCGGAATGTGGTGATCTGGTGGAAACCCGTGTTATCGATGGGGTAAAATATATCCTGATCCGTGCGGAAGAAGGGGTAGAAGTCAACGGGGTCAGCGTTAAGATTCCCTAATGTGATAAGTAGAAAGCAGTCTCCCTCAGAAAGACAAGATTTGTCCACTTGTATCCTGACGCTGACGGTGTTATACTGTAAGTAAGGATTCAGGTAATTGATCATTCTGTAAGGAGGTCGGTTTACATGCTGATAAAAAATGCAATGGTATTGGACGAAAACTTCCAGCTTTGCCGCAAGGATCTGCTAATTGAAGGGGATCGCATTGCAGCGGTTGGCGTTGGATTGCCGGAAGAAGGCCAGGAGGTGCTGGATGCTTCCGGATTGACGGCGGTTCCCGGATTTGTGGATATTCATATCCATGGCTGTGATGGAGAAGATGCCAGCAACGGCACCACAGAGGCCATTCGTACCATGGCACGTTTCCTTCTGAAAAAGGGCGTTACTTCTTTCTGTCCCACCACGATGACTCTGCCGGAAGACCGGATTGCACGGTCTTTGCAGGCCGCCCGTGAGTGCATGGAAAACCCGGAAGAGGGGGCAAGAGTGCTGGGCGTTCATCTGGAAGGCCCGTATATTGCCCTGAGCAAAAAAGGCGCTCAAAAGGGTGAGTATGTCCGCAAAGCAGATTTTGAGGAGTTTAAGCGTCTTTACGATGGCTGCGGCGGGATTATTCGGATGATAGTGATTGCCCCCGAAACGGAAGGCGCCGATGCGTTTATCCGTGAGGCAAGCCGGTTATGTACGGTTTCCATTGCCCATACCGATGCTGACTACGATCAGGCGAAGCATGGCTTTGACATGGGCATCACCCACGCTACCCATCTGTATAACGCTATGAGCGGGTTCAGCCATCGTGCTCCCGGCGTGGTTGGCGCTGTGTTTGACGATGAGCGTGTGTGTGCGGAGATCATCTGTGATGGCTTCCACATCCATCCGGCAGTTCTGCGGACAACCTTCCGTCAGCTGGGCAAACGGATTACTGTGGTCAGCGACTCTATGAGTGCGGCAGGTCTGGAGGATGGCGAGTATGAGCTGGGCGGCCAGCCGGTTTATGTAAAAGACAGCAAAGCCTGTCTGAAAGACGGTACCATCGCCGGGTCTACCACCAACCTGTATCAGGAAATGAAGAATCTGGTTTCCTGGGGGGTTCCCTTTGAGCAGGTCATCCACAGCCTCACCCTTGCTCCTGCTAAATGTGTGAGAGCTGACAATCTGGTGGGCAGCCTTGCTACTGGAAAGCTGGCAGATGTGGTGCTGCTTGATTCGGAGTTGAACCTTGTGAAAGTCATTCAAAACGGAAAAATCTGTGGATAACAGAAAAAAATTCCCGCTGCATGAAGAAATTCCTGCGGCGGGTTTTTTATTGATTTGTTATAGCTCGATAAATCATAATTTATATTGTTTCCAAAATGGCGGTGAAATCTATGATTAAAGCGATACTTTTTGATTTTGATGGTGTGCTAACCATTGATAAAACAGGTTCTACATCTATCATCAATTATATAGCAAAAGAATGTGATCTACCGATAGATACCGTGAAAGCTTGCTACTATAAGCACAATAAATTGTTATTGAATGGAGAAACAACTCATAAACAAATATGGCCTGAATTTTGTAATGATATAGGAAAGCCTATTGATTTTCAGGTTTTGATCGATTCTTTTACCCATACAGTTTTGGATATGGATATGATCCATCTAGTGAAAGAACTTAAATCCAACTACTTAATTGGTATGGTAACAGATAATAAACCGGATAGAATCAAAACGATATTGGATTACAACCATATGCAAAACGATTTTGATGTGGTGGCTGTATCGGCTGAGCAACACTCTGGAAAATCTGACTATAAGATATTTCAGTATGTTTTAGACACCCTTAAAGTTACTGCTCAAGAATGTGTTTTTATCGATAACACAGAGAAGAATTTAGTGGTTCCAAATGAAATGGGTATGGGCACAATCATGTTTGACGATGAAACCAGAGATTTTGCTCAATTCAAAGCACGTTTAGAATCCTTTTTTTGAAATAGATTTTGGATGCTTTATGCTAGATATGATAAAAGCAAACCAGAGGGTGAAAGTATAGGAAGTTTTCGCCCTCTGGTTTGTTAATTAACATTATGAGGAACAGGAAACTTAATAGTAGAAGCGGATGAACTTGATGTTATAGAAGTCGCACGCCAGCAAGTCGTCGGTTTCAATTTCGTTGAGCAGAATGTAGTTGGCGCCTACGCCTACCAGTACGCCGATACGGTCAGAGAGGGTGCTGGTGCCAATGAGAAATTCTACCTTGACCTTGCGTCCGATCTGCGTGCGGAGAAAGCCGTTGAGATATTGCAGATTTTCGGGATTCACAGGCATGGGTTGATTCCATTGGGGGATCATCTGCATGCCGGAATTGTTGCCGGAAGCAGGGGGCGAAAGTGGGTTTTGCGGAAAGGCGTTATAGAGCTGAGGCAGTGAAGTAAATCCCCCTTCTCCGCCGGATGGGCAGCCACCGCCCGGACAGGATGTGGCAGAAGGAGGCGTGCTGGGGGCAGGTTGGGAGTAAACGGCGCTGTATCCGGTTGAGCCGGAAGTGGGGGTGTTTCCAGTATCCATGGTGAAAATCTCCTTTCAATCCAGAATCAGGTGCCTTTGTATTTTTCGGTGGGAGCATAAAAGCAGTGGTTGCTGATACGGGTATACAAAACCCCGATTCCTTCCGGCGGGAAGTAGGTAGGGCAGGAGGGGGAATATGGGTTTTGGAAAAACAGGGAATTCCCCACAGAGGAGGCGGTATTTCCAGCCAGCGCCCAGTCTGCGATAGCATAGTGTACTTCTTCTGGATTCATGTTGTAAATATTCTGAGGATTATAGCTGCCGCCAACAGAAGTTTTCATACAGGTAAACTGGCCGGGCTGTTCAATAATGTTGCGGACATTGCCGCCGTTGCTTACCCGTTGAAATTCTCCATAAGGCACCTGTGTGCGGTTTATGACTACCGATGCAACCGCCCGCATCCCGTCGTCCCCTTCTCCGCCGGCCTCGCATTTGATGAGCCTGGCCAGTAATTCACGGTCACTGAATGACATGGAGGGTCCCTCCTTTCTGAAAAGTGGTTCCTGTCCACCATATGCACGGCTGCTTCAAAATGATACTGCTGTTACTTCTGGGGTATATTCAGGAAAGATTTGGATACGATGATACCAAAGAGAATCTGGCTTATAAAATATGGAAAAAACTCCGATGTGGGGGAGAAGTAACAGACGAAAGGGCGTGCAAGGCTTGTACCGGATTTTGTTGTGTGGAGATCGAAAGGATCAAAGGTTGTGCTGTTTTTTAAAAAAAATTCTTTTGCCATACGGAAAGGTCCTGCATGAAGGAACCTGCATTGGAGAGGGGAACCGGGTTTTCTGTTTGGAAGAATGTGAGGATTGGAGCGGGAAAACGGGGAAAGGAATCCTGGTATTGAAAAAAAGCTACCGGCCAAATGGCAAACACAGCCCATTGCCGGGATGGATTGCAGTGTTGGAATCAGGGTTTCGTGCCGGAATCTGCGGTTTGCAGGACACAGGGATTCCAGCCGTGCTTTGCGGCAGCGCCAGCCGGGACACGCTGAGCATCTCCAGCTGGGACGCCCCTTTTGCTTCGGTGAGTATTTTGAGAGAAATGGCAGCTCTTGACGGGGAAGTGGTGGAACCGGGAGAAGTGCTCGTAAAGATGTCGGAACATGTGAGCCGTGGAGAGATGCTCAAAGCCTGTGCGGTGCTTCTCCTATGCGGAGTTCCGTATGGGAAGGGGTATTTCCTGTAATAAACAAAACTTCTAAAAATTGTCAGTGATAAAAATCGGTAGGATGCGTAAACTAGGAAAGCAAACGCAAAACAAAAAACTTGAATTTGATGAGGAGTGTATCTAGTTATGTCTAACAAGAATGTTGTTCCCGAGGCTCGTGAAGCACTGAACCGTTTTAAGATGGAAGCTGCCAACGAAGTTGGCGTGAACCTGAAGCAGGGTTATAACGGCGACCTGACCTCCAAGCAGGCCGGCTCCGTGGGTGGCCAGATGGTCAAAAAGATGATTAAGCAGTATGAGGAAAACATGAAGTAAGATCCTCTCACAGGAAAGCGGGCGTCATCCCAATGGATGGCGCCCGTCTTTTGTAGAAAGCTTTAGCTTTCATAGTCCTGTAGCAGCTGATTGAGTTCGGTGTCGTTTCGTGCTGCAATCCCTTTCTTCAAAAGTTGCTGATCGTATTCCGGAAGGGAGTCCAGGCGGGTTTCCAAAATCTGAAAGGGAAATTCGTGTCCGGTAATATATACCGCTACACGGTCATCATAAACCGAAATCAGATATTTGGCGCTTTCAGAGGCTCCGGCCTCTTTGGCAGCAGCGGAGCTTTCGGGATCGTCAGGCGTTTCTTGACTTGAAAGGGGTTTTGAGGTAGAATAAGATGATAACTGGGAGGAAGAATCTACCTCACCAGTTTCTACCAGCTGTGAGACACCGATAACGGTTGCTGCGGCGAGGACGCCGGCCCCTACCAGACAGGCGGAAAGAATTTTTGTCTTGTTCAAAGCAAATCACCTCGCCGTTAGTATGAGGACTGACTGGAAAAATATGCGTACGCAAAAGTACCGAGGCTAAAAAATCAAGGAGTTGGCTGAATGTGAAAAAAACAGACATTAATAAGTACAACACCGTGACAGGCCCCATGGCAACGGAAGGAAGCCGTTCCCGCTCCGTTGCGTCCGCAGCCAGGTTTTTTGGCAGATCGTTGTTAAAGGCCTTTTTTACCTGTCTGATTGTGTTGTGTATCGCCGGTACTGTGGTAGGAGTAACGGTAGTGGCGTTTATCTTTGAAGAAGGTTCCAAAATCGAAGCTCCCAGCCTGGATTTGCAAAAGCTGGACTATAACAGCATTATTTATGTACAGGACGAAAATGGAGAGTTTCAGGAATATCTTTCGCTGCACAGCTCGGAAAATCGTGTGTGGGTCGATTATAAAGATATCCCGCAGGAGATGAAAGATGCGATTGTCGCCATTGAGGATAAACGATTTCAAGACCATGAGGGCGTTGACTGGATCACCACGTTTAAGTCGGTCGTCAAATTGTTTACCGGCCAGGTTGGTGGAGGCGGGTCTACCATTACGCAGCAGCTGGTAAAGAATATCACCGGTAAAAATGAAGTTAGTATGCTGCGAAAAGTCAGAGAGATTTTTATGGCTCTCAAGCTGGAAGACAAATATTCCAAAGACCAAATCCTCGAAGCCTATTTAAATGTTGTCCATTTTGGCAGCGGGTGTAACGGCGTACAAGCAGCGGCACAGCTCTATTTTGGAAAAGACATTCAGGACTGTGATTTGGCGGAATGTGCTGCGATTGCAGGAATTACACAAAACCCTTACAAATATAACCCACTGGTTTATCCCGAAAACAACAAAGAACGTCAGCAGAATGTGCTGACGGCCATGTACGATCAGGAAAAGATCACCAAGGCTGAATACGATCAGGCAATGGAAAAGTCTGAACATATGGAGTTTGTAGGATATAGCCAGGAAGGGGAGAGCGAAGAAGAAACCAATTCCACTGTATGGAACTGGTACATCGAAGCGGTTTATGACGATGTTGTGGCCGATTTGATGGAACTGTATGACTGTGATGAATCAAAAGCGCAGCAGATGCTGTATCACAGCGGACTCAAGATCTATTGCGCAATGGACCCGAAGGTTCAGAAAATTGCCGAAGAAGAATATGCCAATGAAGAAAACTATTCAACAGATGGAGCTGTACAGTCCGGCTTTTTGATGATGGATTACAGCGGCAGAGTGCTGGCGACTGTGGGTTCCCGTGAAGAAAAAACCGGTAACCTCTGGTTTAGCTATGCTACCGACGCAAAGCGGCAGCCTGGTTCTACCATTAAGCCTATCGGTGTTTATGCTACTGCCATGGATATGGGGGTTATCAATTATTCCACCTTATTGAAGGATGAATATTTTGAAAACTATTTTGGCCCCGGACAGCCTGGACCAAGCAACGCAGGACGAAAGCCAGAAGGCTATATGACCGTTGCCAAGGCAATTCAGGTTTCGCAAAATACCGCAGCTGTTCAGTTGACGAATCAGATTGGCCCGACCAATATTTATGATTTCCTGACAGAAAAGCTTCACTTCCAGTACCTGAATCCCCAGACAGACCGTGTGGAACTGGCCGCAATGGCCATCGGCGGTCTAAATGGTGGTATGACAGTAAAAGAAATCACAGCAGCGTATCAGATATTCGGAAATGGCGGACAGTATAACGAGCCTTATACCTACTATTATGTAGAAGACCATGATGGGAACCGTATTCTGGATAACACCAAAAACGTTCCCTCACAGGTTATGTCGGCAGCAGATGCCACTGTGATGCACAAGCTGTTGCGGGAACCGATTTATGGTTCTTTGGGTACCGGTACCCGTGCAGCGATTCCCGGATGGGATGTTTATGGAAAAACGGGTACTACCGATGCCGATAAGGACGTTTGGTTTGTGGGTGGAACACCCTATGCAATCGCAACCGTTTGGTCGGGATATCCGACCCCCTCACGAGTGGTCTCTACCCGTGACCCCATTACTCTATGGAAAGCGATTATGACTCGATGTCTGGAAGACCAGGATTCGTCGGAGTTAGCGTTTAGCTACGATTCCAGTGTGGTATCGGCAAGGTATTGTACGGAATCCGGTTTGTTGGCAGGAAAAGATTGTAAAGAAACAGCCTTAGGCTGGTACCAGAGCAATCGTATGCCGTCGGTTTGCTCTATCGAGCATAAAGATGCCAAAGCCACGCCTTCTCCAAGCCCAACCCCGACACCTTCTCCGACGCCCACTCCAACCCCCACACCTTCTCCAACACCAGAACCTACGATCACGCCGGAACCCACACCAGAATCTTCTGGGCAAGAGCCGGAAGATTCTCCGGCTCCAACTGATGATCCAGAGGATGATTGGTGGTTGGATTAGGGCTATCTGAAAAGTCGAAATTATCGACTTTTCAGATAGCTCCTAGTAGCAAGCCAATCAAAATATGCCGGGTAAAGGCTGTTGGATGATCAAAATTGATATAGTTTTATTTTTAGCGGGAAAAGAGCCTGCTGTCTGTAACCGGACAGCAGGCTCTTTTGTGATTGGATATAGAAGCTTCTAATGAGTGTTTTAGATTTTTTACCAATATTTGTAACAGAAAATTTGTTCGATTTTTTATTGACAATCCGAACGGATGTGCTATACTTAAATAAAACAAACGTTCGAGGTGGAAGGCATGACCGTTCTGGAAAAACTGGAGATTTTAACAGATGCTGCAAAGTATGATGTTGCCTGTACTTCCAGTGGTGTTGACCGGAAGGGGAAAAGAGGGAGCGTGGGAAGCTCCGCCGCCTGCGGTATATGCCACAGCTTTTCGGCAGACGGCAGATGTATTTCGCTGCTCAAAGTATTATTTTCCAATGCCTGTATCTATGATTGCGAATATTGCATCAATCGCCGCACCAATCAGACCCCTCGTGCCTCTTTCACCCCAAGGGAGCTGGCGGAGCTTACGATGGGGTTTTATCGTCGCAACTATATCGAGGGGCTGTTTGTTAGCTCTGGCGTGATTCGGAACCCGGATTATACCTGTGAACAGCTGATTGAAACCCTGCGGATTTTGCGGGAGGAATACCGGTTTCGAGGCTATATCCATGCAAAAGCCATTCCTGGTGCCGACCCTCTCTTGCTTTCACGGCTAGGAATGTTGGCAGACCGTATGAGCGTAAATATTGAGCTTCCCAGTGAAGAAAGCCTCAAGCGGTTGGCACCGGATAAGTCCCGTCATTCCATTTTTCACCCTATGGGGCTGATTACGGGAAAAATCCAAGAGAACGCCACCGAAATGGTGCGGTATCGCCATACGCCACGATTTGTGCCAGCCGGCCAAAGCACGCAGATGATTATTGGCGCTACGCCTGAAACCGACTGGCAGATTCTGCGCCTGACAGAAGGGCTATATCAGAAATATCAGTTAAAGCGGGTGTTTTTTTCGGCCTATATCCCGGTCAATTCCACGGCGTTGCTTCCGCCCACCGACACCAAGCCGCCCCTTTTGCGGGAACACCGTCTGTATCAGGCGGATTGGTTGTTGCGTTTTTATGGGTTTTCGGCGTCGGAGTTGCTGGACGAGGAACATCAGGAATTTAACCCTCTGATTGACCCAAAATGTAATTGGGCTGTCCATCATATGGAACAGTTTCCGGTAGAAGTAAACCGGGCAGAGTATCAGATGCTGTTGCGGGTTCCGGGAATTGGCGTGAAAAGTGCCCGCCGCATTATGACGGCACGGCGTACCGCTGCACTGGATTTTGACGACCTGAAAAAGCTGGGAGTGGTATTAAAACGGGCGCAGTATTTTTTAACCTGTAAGGGAAAGGGGATGCGGGGACTCTATGTATCGCCGGATGCAGCCATCCGCAACCTGATTACGCAGCAGGGGAGAGAGCTTCTCCCACAGGAACAGGCACAGCAGCTTTCTTTTTTTGATACGCAGTCTTTGCTGCAACCATCTCAGGTGAAAATGATGCTGACCGGCTGACGAAATGGAGGGAGGAAGGATGGAGGAAAAAAATCTGGTGTACCGGTATGATGGAAGCTTCCGGGGGATTCTGTGCTGCGTGTATGAAATCTATACGCAAAAGGAGTTTCCCGCACAGATTTTGGAAGAAGATGATCCGGCTACACTGTATCCCGAAAAATGGGTCAAAACGGATGAAGCTCATGCCCGGCGTGTATGGCGTTCCCTACCCAAAAAGCTGGGAAAACGGGGAACACAGATGGTGCGGGATGGGTACTGGACCTGCCTGCCGGATAAGGCGCTCACCCTTTGCCGTTTTATTGCCAGAGGATACCAGGCAGGGCCTCAGGTGGTGGATATGTTGGCGGACGAAACGGTAAACCAGCTGAATCAGGCGCTGCAATACTTGTATAATGAAACCCATCTGTTTCAGGGATTCGTCCGTTTTTCGATTAGCGGACATGTGATGACAGCCGCCATTACGCCACGAAACCGGGTGCTTCCTCTGCTGAAAGACCATTTTTTTCAGCGATATCCGGAGGAATATTTTTTGCTGTATGATAAAACGCACCGGGAAGCCCTGATTCATCAGCCGGGAAAAGGCAAGCTGATTCCCATGGAGCAGTTTATTCCCAATCCGCCGGACGAAGAAGAACAGGCGTATCGGGCAATGTGGAAACAATTTTATGATACCATTGCGATCCGGGAGCGTGAAAATCCCAAGTGCCGTATGAGCCATTTGCCCAAACGGTATTGGGGAGATATGACAGAATTTCAGGAAATGCCGGTTAGAAGCCATGGCGAAAAAAAGAGCTCGGTTTTACAAGGAAGTACTCCACAACCTTTGCCTAAAGGAAGATGAAAGGACTCTTGGCAGAAGAAAGGAAATGTGATATAATAAGTTTGTTTATAAACCTGATTGTATTCGGGTGGATTTGAAAGGAGCTGTTCTCTGTGGGAATTCCAAAGGGATATCTGGAAAAACTTTATGCCGGTTGGCTCGGAAAAATCATCGGAATCCGTGCCGGTGCCAATATCGAAGGCTGGACATATGAGAAGATCAAAGAAACGTATGGAGAACTGGATGGATATCCGGTAGATTTTATCAATTTTGCAGCGGATGACGACAGCAACGGTCCCTTTTTCTTTCTCCGTGGCCTTCAGGATAGTGCAGTCAACTATGACCTGAAACCGCAGGACGTGGGAGAAGCGCTGCTCAACTACGCAGCTTTTGAGCGTGGCTTTTTCTGGTGGGGCGGCTATGGAATGTCTACGGAGCATACTGCTTATCTCAACCTGCGAAACGGGATTCCGGCTCCCAGAAGCGGATCGATCGAACAGAATGGATATGCCGTGGCAGAGCAGATCGGCGGACAGATTTTTATCGATACCTGGGGACTGGTAGCGCCGGGAAATCCGGATCTGGCAGCCAAATACGCACAGGCGGCCGCCAGTGTTACCCATGACGGCAATGGAATTTATGGCGGTATTTTTGTGGCAGTTGCCGTAAGCTATGCGTTTGTGGAAAAAGATATCAACCGGATTCTGGACAAAGCGCTTTCCTATATCCCCTCTGATTGTGAATATGCCCGTGTGGTAACGGAAGTTCGTCGTTTCCATCGAGAACATCCGGATGACTGGCGGGCCGCCTTCCAGTTCCTGCACGATCATTTTGGCTATGATAAATACCCCGGAAGCTGCCACATCATTCCCAACGCCGGCGTAATCATTCTGGCATTGCTGTATGGCGAGGGGGATTTTACCCGTACCATCAATATCTGCAATATGTGTGGATGGGATACGGATTGTAACGTTGCCAATGCGGGCTGTATTATGGGTGTCCGCAACGGATTGGAAGATATTGATTACGAAAAGTGGCGTAAGCCCATTAATGACCTGCTGATTTGTTCCAGCGTGGTAGGCTCTCTGAATATTCTTGATTTGCCATATTGCACCAGCTATATTGCTTCGCTGGCCTATGGAGCGGCTGGGGAAGAACCAGAAACGCTGTGGAAAGAGATTTTTGAGAACCGGATGGATAGCTGTCATTTTGAATATCCCGGTTCCACCCATGCGATGCGTGTGCGTGGGCAGGAAAATATTGCATTTGAAAACAGCAGCGAGCAGGCTTATACCGGAAAGCGTTCCCTTAAAGTCTGGGGCGCTGCCTCATCAGAACTGACAGCCATTTATCGTCAGACCTATTATGAGCCGAAAGATTTTTCGGACAGCCGGTATAATCCCAGCTTTTCTGCGATTCTTTATCCGGGACAGACCATCCGGGCGGCGGTGTTCAGCAAGGAGCCCGGTGTAACGGTACAGATGTATGTAAAAGATTTGCACACCGGTACAATCGTGACAGGAGAAGCAGTCGAGCTGGTTCCCGAAAGCTGGGGAACACCTCATCTGCACATTCCTGCTATGGAGGGCGCTTTGCTGGGCGAGGCCGGTATTTTGGTGCAGAGCCAGAATGACTGGTGTGTTTATGTAGATGATTTGATCTTTGAGGGGAAACCAAATTACACGCTGGAAGCAAAACTGGAAAAGCGGGAAGACTTCTGTTTTGATCACCATCCAGTGAGCCAGTTTACTACGATGAAAGGTCTTTTGTATTTGCAGGAAGGCGAGCTGCACCTCTCCTGTGCAGACTTTGGAGAGGCCTACACAGGCCGTTGGGACTGGAAGGACTATACGGCCGAGTTTGCTGTAACCCCCTGGACTGGAAACGTGTGGGGTGTAAATGTTCGGGTGCAGGGCGCAATCCGTTCTTATGCGGTGATGTTCCGGGACGGTGTTGTGTCGCTGATGAAAAACCACAACGGTTATGAAACCCTTTGGGAAGCTCCTTTTGACTGGAAGCTGGGTCAGGAATACTGGGTTCGGGTAGAAGCACAAGGCCCTCAGATTCAAGTATGGATCGATGGCTGTGAAATGCCGGTATTCCGGGATGAGTCGTCCCCGTGGCTTGAGGGGTCTGTTGGAATTTGCGTCCGTGAAGGAGGACACTGCTCGCTCAGACAGATTCAAATTCGATAATGAATGGGGAGGGAGATCATGCAGTACCTGTGCCTGTTCAATAGCCTTCCCCATGTCAGCTTTCTGAATTTTTTCTGCCCTAAAGAAGAATGGGTACATTTTCGCCGTCAGAATGGAGAATATATCCTTTATTTTATTACCGAAGGGGAAATGTACCTGCGTGAGGACGGAAAAGAACATGTTTTGCGGGAAGGCGATGCTTTCCTTTTACAGCCTGGCCTTCTCCACGAAGGCACAAAAGCGGCTCGCTGTGCCTATTATTTCGCTCATTTCAATAATCTTTCCCTTTTGCCTTTTGAGGGGGAATCAGACGTTCACTTTTTGCAATATGACGAAGGCGGAGAGGCGCAGTTTGATATGGGACACTGCCTGCTTCCCAAGCATATCCATCTGTACGATCAGGAATTGCGGGAAAGAGTGGTTCAGTGTTTTGAAGACGGGATTCAAAGCGCCCGCAGCAATGAGGGCAATTACCGGACGCTTTGGGCGGCAAAGCTGCTGGAAATCATGCTTTTATTGGCGCAGAGTTCTCAGATAGCCGGGATTCAGTCCGAAGATTTTGGGCTTCCGGCCAGAACAGTTCGGAAAATCCGGGAATTGAAGCATTTTCTCAACAACCACTATATGGAAAAAATCACGGGAAAACAGCTGGAAGAAATGCTGGAAATGAATTTTGACTATCTGAACCGTATTTTCCGAAAAATAACAGGGAAAACCATATTTCAATATTTGTGCCGTGTACGGGTGAACCGTGTAAAAGAACTGCTTACCACCACCGACATGAAAATGGCGGAAATCGCTATGGTTACCGGCTATTCCGATGAATTTTATATGAGCCGCCAATTTAAGAAAGTCACCGGGATTTCTCCGGCTGCCTACTCAAAAAACGGAATGAAGAACTAAAAAATGCACCTTATCCATTTGTTGGATAAGGTGCATTTTTATGCTTGTTTCAGGAGTTAAAATCCATTCATGCTGTTCTGATGAATAATGCGCTGATAGGCGTTGGCAGCAACCGTTTTTTGAGGATAGGCCACTGTTTTTTGAGATTCCTGGAAGGGGTTGTGAGCACTGAATCGGATGCGTACATCTGCCAGATAAATCTCTAGTCCATCCGTCAGATCTACCTGATGAATCCGCTGGTGTTTGAGATTATAGATACCGTTGCGGGAATGATTGTCAACCAGATAATATCCGTAATCATCTTCACAAATCATTGCATGGAAGCGGCCTACGGTGCTGCTGGTTCCTTCCATTTTTAGCCGGATGGGACATCCTCTGTCAACGCCAATCATCAGCCCTTCTTCGGGAACGTCATAGATGGGAACGGTGTGGATGACCTCTCCATTTCGGTCAAGCTGTTCCAGATTCCAAAAGTTCATGCAGCGTGTCTTGGGAGATTCCATAACGGTGGGTAAATCTTCCTGTGCCTTTGGGCGAGAGGTGGACTTTTGATGGAAAAATGAGGCAAAAACATGGGGCTTGATAATTCCCAGTGAAATCAGGGAAACCAGGGCGAGTCCACCGATGGTAATAACGAGAATCAATACAGAGAGCAGTTCTTTCATGATAAATTCCTCCTTGCAATTTAGGTTTAGCTATTTAGTTATAATGAATCATCTTGGTGCGATGTGGTGTGTGGTAGGGAGAAGGGGGACAGCCAAAAGAGCGGCAGATCTGCTGCCATAGCTCATCGTGGTCATTTCCTTTGCTGTGAGGTCCATAACGCATCAGGCGGACATAGTGGGCGAATTCATGACGGATAATATCGTTGAGCTGACGTGGGGAAATCCCCGAAAGATTTGGCAGGTCAAAATGAAATTCAATGGGGAGTCCGTTGCCATAAGGATCTACCTGATAAACGAAACAGGCTATATAAGGCTTCTTTTTAACATCAAATTTTACTGGAAGTTTGTCCCCGGGCAATCCAGTGAGATCAGACAAACGTTTGATTTCTTCTTGGATAAAAATACTGATAGAACGCAGGCTCATTGGAACCTGATATCGGTCATAGGCCATGGGAATTTTGATTGCTTCGATATTCATAAAAACCACCTGACTTTCTGCTGAGTAGAGATTTCAAAAGTTGAAGTAAAATTGGAATATGGATTTGTTCCTCTGGCATCATTATAGCGAATCAAAAATTGAGTATTTTCGATTTTTTTACATTGCAGGAAACAAAAGAATCTAGTTCAACCAGTTGTAATGAAACTGTATTTATGATATATTTTTTAGTGAAGTTAAATATATCAGAGCTGCCAATTGATTTCTCCATATTCATTATATTAAGATGGAAAACTGTCTTTTTCGATCTTTTTGCATGGTAGAAAAATCGAAATTCGGCGTTTTGACTTGTGATATACTGATAACACGCAAAGAAAGGAGAAATCAATTATGGAAAATACAGCGATTCTTACCTATACTGCATCGAGTCATGTTGGCAGCCGGTCGGAGAATCAGGACAATTTCCGGCTAAATTCTGAGAAACCGTTTTTCAATATGCCGGAACATTGTGAGTTTTCGGGTGAATACACCGGGGAAGGCTTACAGGTTTTTGGAGTTTGCGACGGGATGGGCGGAGAAGCGATGGGGGAAGTAGCCTCCATGTCGGCGCTGGACTCTCTGGAGCGCTCTCTGCAAGAACTTTCGGAAGAAGAAAAGAATACGCTGCCGCTAGAGGAGATCCTGCTCCGTGGCATGCAGCTTGGCCAGAAGGATTTGAGAGGTTTTTATCAGCTGATTCGTCGGACAGGCGGTACAACCATCACCCTGCTTGCGGTGCGGGGGAAGGAATACCATGTGATGAATCTGGGAGACAGCCCCGCCTTTCTGCTTCGGGAGGGAATCCTGAAGGAACTGAGCGTACAACACAGTATGGCTCTCTATAAAAAGGAAATGGAGCTTCCCGTTCAGGAGGGAGATCAGCATATCCTGCTGCGTTTTTTGGGAATGGCAGAGGGGGATATCGAAACTCTGGTGTCGCACGTTGGCGGAACTTTGCAAGACGGTGATTGCTTCCTTCTCTGTTCCGATGGGATTCCAAAAGGATGCAAGTTGCTGGAGATACGGCAGATGCTGGAGGAAGGGGCGGATGCGGACGCCCTGGTTCAAAAGGCCATTCAGGTGGAATATGCAGATAACTGTACAGCCATTGTGATTCGATGGAAAGAAAAAGAGGAGGAAGCAGAACATGAAGGGGAATCCACTGTTTGAAACACGGGCTTTTTCGTTAGAGATTGGAAAATGTGAAAGTCAGGAGGAATATGAGCAGCTGGTGCAGGAACACCAGAAGCTCTATACCGGTTGGAGCGACAAGATTCGACCGCTAATGATCGATAAAGGCCTGACAGCGGCGCAGGTGGCACAGGGCTGCGAGGTTTCGGAGAGTACGGCGGCCTCGTTTGTGAGAAAGATTCCTGCCAAGCGGGAAAACGTAATTATGCTGGCTCTGATGCTGGGACTTGACCTGCCGCAGACCAATCATCTCCTTACCCGTTGGGCAAAATTTCAGGAGCTGTATGCAAAGAACCCGGAGGATGCGATCTGGATTTATCTGCTGCGAAAAGGCTCAACTCAAACCCCGGCGCAGGATTTTCAGCGGTATTTTGACCGGTATCAGGAGCTGTATCAAGCATATTGTGATGAGCAAGCTCCCAAAGACAAAGACGACACGATGAAAACCCACTTTGCTCTGCATCAGCTGCTGACAGTTCAGGACGATCAGGAATTTATGCAGCAGATGCAGGCGCTGATTCCCTCGTTTGAGCAGGGCTATCAGCAGCTGATTGATTATGTCGATCAGGTGATGGAGGGGCTGGGAGAAAATCTCAATACTCTGTTTGAGAACAATCCATCCTGCCGCAGCCGATATTATACCCAGTGGCGCAATCTCCGCAAAAAACGCAAACTGCCCAGCCGGGAGTATCTGGTGGCATTGGGGCTGCATTTGCAGCTTTCATCCGACCAGATCAATCACCTGTTACATCTGGCAGGAATGGGGCCTCTTTGCCCCAAAGACCGCTTAGAGGGAGCGATCGTTTTCTATCTGGAAGAACTGTATTGTCAGTTTCCTTCCATGTTTTATCCGCTCAGTCAGCTGGAAGTGATGGACTATGAAGGCCAGCAGGAAACAGAAAAAGGCCCGTCTGTGTCGGAGCACATTTTATTGGGAGAAGACTGGCTTCCCAAAGAGGATTTTGCGGAATATGTGCGGCGCAGGTTGGAAGAAACCAATATTTCACTGGGGGATTCCAAAATGGTAGAGCGGTTTTTACAGTTGCTGTAATACTTGTAATAGTAATGAAGGAAAATGAGGGGGAAGAATCATGTTATACGAAGTACTGAATCGGTTCCGCCTGATTGGATTGTGTAACCATGCGGCGGTTGTGATCCATTCCAGTATTATCAATTATCGTTCGGATGATGTGCAAATGGCCATGTCGCTGCCGTTCCAATGGTTTATCCCGGATAGTACGATTCGGGAGTTGCAGCTGCTGACCCGTTCGCAGCTGTTTGGAAACAGGGCCCAAAACCTGCTGAATCTTATCCATACCACGATGGCTGCCGGAAAAGGCCGGATTATTGACCGGAATGTGGAGGATTTGTATCAGCTGGATGGCGTACCTGCTGCAACCAGAAAGGATTTTTATGACGGCGGGCTGGTGTTTATCTTTGGCGATATGGGGAAAATGGCAGAGTTTATTGAAAAAACACCGGTGGATTTCGATATCCATGTGCTGTTTAATCCCCATTGGAAATGTTCTGATGTGTCTGGATGTGAAATCTGGTCCCTTCCCGTTGCAAAACGGATGCTGGCCAATCTGCCATGGAAACAGGCCAATGTGCTGGAAAACACCGTAAAAGTATCCAATCCGATTAAAAATATAAAAGTGATCCGTGCCTATGATAAAAATCAGAATGAGGTTGCACGTTTTTCGGGGAGTACACTGGAAAAAGTGAAAAACATGGCGGGAGGAGAAGGCGTGATTTACACTTCTCCCAGTATGCCGGGGCGGTTGCTCAAATTTTATCGAAACAACCTGCCCAAGGGGAACCGTCTGAAAAAAATCCGGGCGATATGCGGGCTGCCGCTTCCCCATGTAGCTTTTCCGCAGGAGCTGCTGTATGATGAAAGCGGAAACCTGATTGGAATTGCCATGAATCCCTGTCCCGGCCGTTCACTGGCAGATGTGAAGGCGATGGGTTGGCAGGGGTATGACCCCGATGCTGTGATTCGGAACCTGGCGCTGGTGCTGCTGGAATTACATGCCCTGCACATCATGGTGGGAGATCTGGCAGAACAGAATGTTCTGGTCGATCAGAATAATCAGGTTTATCTGGTGGATACCGACAGTTTCCAGCTGCAAAACTATCCCAGCGGCGGCGTCCGCTCTGAGTATTGTCACCGTGATGTTAAGTTAAATGAGCTCAACTCTGCGCTTCGCCAGCCGCAGCACGAGGATTTTGCGTGGAGCGTCCTTTTGTTCCATATTGTCTGCTGGGAAAACCCTGTGATGCAGAAGCGTGCGGTGGATGATGACCGCCAGCTTTGCTGGCAGAATTTTTCTTTCCCGCTGGAAGCTGCTGATATTCAAAACAATCGGGTGAATGAGGAGCTGTTTGAAATCTGGAAACAGCAGCCTATGGTTTTGCGGAAACAGTTTAGTGAGGAGTTTCATTTCCGGCGCTCTCACCCCATCGGTTCCTGGCTAAAGGCATTAGAGCTGTAAGAATCGGGACTGTAAAAAAATCGAAAATCGCTTTGATATAAAGTGGTAAAATACAAGTAGGGAAAGCTCCCTGCATGAATGAGTGTAGAAAGAGGGTTATATAATATGGCAGTAGTAGTTCCTTCCAGAGATCACAGCGCAACCACATTGGCACCGGTTGCCCTGATTATCGACCGCAGCAGTTCCACCGAGGATATCCGGGAGATTATCAATCTATCCACCAAAAAGTTGATTCAGCAGTTGAAAGATGAGATGGTGCTCAAAGGAGCGGTACGGCTTTTGGTTGTCACCTATGGTAAAACTTTTGAAACTCTGGTGGATTTTAAGCCGCTGGAGGAGGTTTCCGAAAACGACCTGATGATCGCCCAGAGCCATGGTGCAACCGATACTGGAAAAGCCCTGTTGTATACGATGAACCGTCTGGATGAGATGAAGGGCGTATGGAAAAGCGAAGGAAAAGATTACTTCCAGCCCATCGTGTTCCTTCTGACAGACGGTTATCCCGATGCCGGAGTAGGCGCAACACAGGAAGAAATCAATCTGGTGGAAGAAAGTTATCAGTCTGCTGCGAATATGATTAAGCAGAAGGAAAGCGCTAACCGCAGTGAGCGTCAGAAAATCGTGTTTGTGGCAGCGGGCCTTCAGCGTAAAAACGGCGCCAGCGCCAATATGGAAAAGCTCCGCCAGCTGACCAGCTATCCGGATCGGATTTTGTGCGTGTCAGAGGATTGCCAGGGGATGCAGAATATTGATTCTTTCTTTATCCTGCTAAAAAAGACTACGATCAACCAGGGAACTGATATTCAGGATATTATGGGTGATATTCTGGACGAATAAGCAAAGAAAGGGTGAGGGCTTATCAACGTCTTACAATATTTGGGACGGGGAATTTCCCACGAGAAATCAAATCTTCCCTGTCAGGATTTTGCTGTTTTTGAATATGCCAAAAATGGGAACGTGATTCTGGCATTGGCGGACGGAGCCAGCTCCGCCCAATATGCACGGGAAGCGGCTATCGCCAATGCCGGGGCAGTGGTATCGCTGTTTTCGAGAATCACATTAGAGCGTTTTCAAAAGCATGATGCCGAGCGGCAGGCAGAAGATATCATCACTGCCTGCCATCGGCAGATCAAACGGTTTGCCAAGCAGGTTGGGTGTACTGATTTCAAGCAGTTTTCTGCAACGCTGCTTTTCGCTGTTTTTTCCAAAGATTCTGTTTTGGTCGGGCATCTGGGAGATGGTGCCATATACGGAACGGATGACAACGGAAAGATCGATTTTTGTTCTGATCCGGAGAATATTGCAGGGGTTTCTACCCGAACAAGATTTACTGTGAGTAAAAACGCAAAAGAATATCTCAGATTGTATTCTATTGAGCCGAAACATTGCCGGAATCTGGTGATGACCAGCGACGGAGCCTACTCTATGTTTTTGGGCAGAGGTGGGATGAAAGCCGAAGTGACCGCCGAAGAATTGATGGGATATATGCGGGACGGCGGGATTGCCACCCATACCGATTTGGCGGATGTTTTGAACCAGATGGCGGAAATTCCCAGCGAACGAATGGATGACTGGTCGGTTCTGATGTGGGATCAGAATCAGGAGAAAACGCTGGAAGTGAGATTGGAACCGGTTTCAATGTATCAGGAGGAAGTGCATAAGCACGAGGCTGCCAAAATCCGTATGGAGCGGGAACGGGAAGCCAGAGAGCGAGAGGCCAGAGATCGGGAGGCCAGAGCAAGAGAGGAACAAGAGCGGCAAGCCAAAGAACGGGAAGCGAGAGAAAAGCTGGCCAGAGAGAAGGAAGCAAAAGAAAAAGAAGCGAGGGAAAAAGAGAGGCTAGAAAAGGAAAGGCTGGAAAGAAAGGCTGCCCAGGAAAGAGAAGAAATGGCAAGAGCCGCCAGAGAAGCCGCAGCCAAAAAGGAAGCAGCTTCGGGAAAGGGAAGCTCCCGCACCATAGAACTGAAAGACCCGCCCGTACAGCCCAAATCGCAGCAGCCCCAGTATCCTTCACAAGGGGCGGCAGCTTCAAATTCCACAGCGGTAGGCAAGGAGAGTGAACGGACAACGGGAGCTTCGAATTCCGGGATACACCGGCCAGCAGGCTCACCGGCTCAAAGGCGACCTCAGGTAGTGGTGAGATATCATGGTGGTTCCATAAAACGGTATGGAAGAATTGTGATCGGAGATCGCTCTTTCTCAGGGGAAATCATTCGTTTTTTTAAGAAATTCTGAAACAGATTTTGAGGGGAATTTTTATGGGAATGGACAAAAGAAAATTACAAAAGCGTTTACAGGAATTTGACTCATCGCTCCGTATGGGAGAAATGATTGGGGAGGGGGGGACCTCCGAAGTATATGAACTGTCCGGAACCTCCCCTGCTCAAGTGGTGAAGGTCATCGATCTGGATGAGATGTTTGGGGCTGGTGATGACCGCCTGTCGGTCCTGAAACGCCAGAAAATGCATCAGTATACCATGAACGAGATGCAGATTCTTCGGGAGCTTCAAAGCTGTCCGTCTGTAATGAAAGTGCTGCGGTGTTTTGAATATATCCCGCCGGAGGAAAAGGCGCTGCCGGCATCATACCGCCGGTATCATTCCACCTTTTTTATCATCATGGAAAAGGTAATGCCTCTGGACGTTTATCTGTGTAAATACGGCGCTACGGAAAAAGAGATGATTCGGATAGCGGAACAGATGTGTGAAGCGTTGGCCTGCTGCCACCAGAACAAAATTCTCCATCGTGATGTAAAGCCGATTAATATTTTTGTCAAACAGCAGGGAGAAGAGGCGCAGTTCCTTCTAGGAGATTTTGGTTTTTGCCGCCGCCTGGAGCACATGGGAGAAGTAACCGTGGTGGGAACCGCTGCGTTTGAGGCGCCGGAGATCATGTTGAACCAGCCTTTGCAGGGACGCTTCAACGCTGACCTGTATTCACTGGGAGCTTCTTTGTATTATCTTCTTTCCCACGGGAAAATTCCCATGGACTTTTTTAAGCGGCAGGCTCCTCTTGACCGGTTAGAAGATGTATCGCCAGAATTTGAGCGGATTATCCGAAAAGCGATTCAGCCTGACCCAGAAATACGCTATCAGACTGCTGAGGAAATGCTCCGTGATCTCAGACAACTTTCAAATGGAGCTGCCCAACCGGCAGGCGACAGCGAAATTAATCTGGCGGCAAAACGTTGGTTCCTGACAGCAAAGCTGGCAATGTTGAATCATGATTATGTGAATGCCATGGCGTTCGCCAAAACAGGATATGAGAGCGGAGATCGTGATTGTGCCAGATTGATAGCGTATACCGTGTATCATGAAGCTCGTGATAAAAATCCAGAGCTGCTAAAAGCGGTGATGGGAATGTTGGAAGGTCTGATGTACGAAGGGGATGCCACAGCGGGCTGCTTGTATGGAATCCTGTTGTTCAAGCAGGGAGAAATCCAAAAGAGCGCAAAATTCCTTTCGGAATCAGCGCAGCAGGGCTGTGCCATTGCCCAGTATCTCTATGGTAGATTCCTGGTAGAAGGCCGGCTTGGATTACAGAAGAACGATCCAATGGGTATCGATTATCTGTTTAAGGCAGCGGAACAGGGATTTCTCCCTGCCATCCGTATCCTAAAGCGCTGCATCTCACAGAACCCGAACCTGCGCCGTTCCGAAGAAATGGACAGAATGATGGAGCTGGAACTGTCTGATTATGAAAATCAGAAAAGACGGTCGATTATTACTTTCCTGTAAGTTGTTCCTATCTGCCTGATATTCGCATAACTTTCAAGTTCTACCAGTAAACAAGTTGAAAGGCTGTTCAGCTTTTATAATTGCTGAACAGCCTTTTTCTTTATCATGATTTATTTTATGCGCCAATATCCTCTGGTGTCCCGATTCAAAATTTTTTCTCCAACCATATCTCGGCGGATGGTGCAGAAATCATCATGAAAATTGGCAATCAATATATTTACTTCACGTTCTGAATAAATCCGGTCGTATTCAAAAGCTTGAGCAATCACTTCCAATACAATTCGTTTCTTCTTTTGTTGAGCAGGAATCGATTTCAGTTTTCCATATTCAAAGAAAGTATCAATTACTTTTTGCCTGTATTCGATATCTCTTTGTTGTTGCAGATCAGCTTCATCAGATTGCTCTTTCAGAATATCCAGAATACTGATTTTGAAGATGTTCTGATTCAGCGAGTACATCATGTAGTATTGACTTTTATAGGAAGTGACAGCTCCTGCATCACTCAATTTTTTTAGGTGAAAAGAAATAGTGGGAGCAGAGAGCCCCAAACGTTCGGACAGACGCTCAACATACATATCCTCTATGGCCAGAGATTTGAGAATTTGTATCCGTGATTTATCAGACAGGCATTTAAACAGACGGATTGCCTCTGCTTCATTCATGCTTTTTCCTCCCAATTTTGCAAAAATTTAGCCCGAATTGCCTGAACGGTATCCAATTTTAGGCTTTCGATCTGCATTTTTTCAATATCGTCATTTTGCTTGGCTTTGTTGTAGGATGCAATCCAATGAGCGGGAATCTGTTCAAGCTTTAGCAGGAAAAATTCTTTTAGTTTCTGTGCGTCCCCATTACTGCTTTTCTCTCCTGCCAAAAGAATCGTTCGGAATATGTCGTACACGTTGATTTTGATTTTTTCAAAAACGGATTCGTCTATACGATCGTCTTCCAGCAGCTTTTTCTTTTTGTTTTCACAATCAGCGGCCTGACCGTCAAGCCAGCTGATAAACTGATCTATTTTAGTTTTCATCATTTTTCTACCTCAATTCTTCCATAACCTACAAAATCAACATGCTGGGAAGCCACATTTGTGCCGCCAAATAGATGGTTGGCACCCAAAGCAATATGAAAGGTTCCTATCATTTTTTCATCCAATGCGGTATATCCACACAGCTTGGTTACATGGGGATTCATTCCGATTCCAAGTTCACAGACAGTTAGGTTTTCTGGCGGCTGTTCGGAAATATATTTTGCAATTTCCGGATGGCTGCTGTCGTTCACTTTTCCGTTTGAGATCTGTAAAATTACATTGCTGTATATCTCACCGTCCAAATAAAGTTTATTAAAAAAGACGCTCCCCTGTGTGTGGTTCTCTATCGGTGCAATATAGATTTCACCGCAGGGAAGATCGCCATCCCCAGCGTCTATAAACCAGTTCCTTCCCGTTAAATCAAAATGCAGTACACAATCGTCTCCGGTATAAACTGCTACCTGATTTACACCCGAAAATCGTTTGACTTCATGCTCACAGTCTTTTTCAAGGGCTTCATAGTCGATATCATAAGCCTGGTTCATACGTTGTATATAATCCTGAGGCTGAAGAGGGGAGTCGATAGCGTTGGCTATTGTGGGAATTTTGATTTGCGTAAAACGTTTGCACTCGACCAGCTTATGAAACAGCTGTGCAATATACTTTCGATATAAGTTCATTTTTTCATCTTTGATCTCATACCCCAATACGACCGGCTGATAGGCAAAAACATCCAGAACAGCGTCAAACTTGGAGAACAAGTCAAAAAACTTTTTGGGAAAACATTCTTCTGTTGCGGCCAGAAACAGTTCCCGATTGATGGAGCGGGACTGCTGCAATAAAACGGGTGTGGCTCCTAAAGCGGCAACCGCTGCCAAAAAATTATTTGCAATTTCTTTGTCTGAGTCCTCTCCCCAGAAGTGGATTAGAATTAGTTCTCCAGATGAAACTCCGCTTGCCTTTGTAATCTTTTCAATCATTTCTTTTGTCATACAAGCACCTCCTAAATTGATTATATCAACTTCTAATCAATATGTCAATTGTATTTAGATAAATATAAAATAAAAATAGTTGTAAAAAACAAACGGTATCCATTTTAGAACTCTCTAGGATTACCGTTTGTTTCAAACCAATCGTAAATTTAAAAAGATCGCTTCTTGATTTGCGAGGGCAGGAATCCGGTTTGTTTTTTGAATACCTTGGTAAAATAGGAAATATCCGAAAACCCGCTTTGAAAGGCACATTCTGAAATATTGCAGCCTCCACTTTCCAAAAGGCGGCGTGCATGGGCACAGCGCAGGTAATTTACATATTCCATCACAGAGCGCCCGGTAACCTTTTTAAAAACACGGCAGAAATAATACTTGCTGAACCCTGCATGGCTGCAAACTTCATCTATCGTAACAGAGTCCCGAAAGTTTTCCCGTAGATACAGAATTGCTTTCTTTACCATCTCTGGCTGGTGTGTTGATGATTCCAGGTGGTTTTGGCTGGAGTACCGACGGTATAGCTCAATAAAAAGAAGTTGGGTCCAGTTTTTAACTGCTTCTTTATAGCAGGGGGGTTTTTTCTCCATTTCCTCAATGATCTGTCGGTAATATGTCTGCACAGCGGGATCGCTGATCTGTTTTTGAAACACCCGGTTTTCCAGAGGTACCTCAGATAAAAGAGAGGGGTCAACAATCAGACAGTAATATTGACAGTCACATCCTGGCTCTATGGTGATATAATGCAGGGTGCCGGAATTGATGACGGAAATCTCTCCGGCACACATGGACTGCGTTTCCATATCAGCAGTAATGCGGGCGGTTCCGCTGATACAATATAGCAGCTCAATGCTTTCGTGCCAGTGAGCGGCAACCCCGCCGCCTAGTCTGGTTAGCTGGTCCAGATGGAAAATAATCGGGAATGATGGATCGGCGTGCGGAAGAGTTTCGTAGGATGAGAACGGCATCCCTGTTTCCTCCCTTCAAAGAGCAAGATAGTACCAAAACGGGGCAAAAAAGCAACTTTACAAACTACTAAAACATTATAAAATAATAGACAGAAACCTGTCAATCAAAACAGCAGTTTTAGCTGTTTTATGTAAAGTTTTTCCCATGATATGACTTTCTTTAAAATGGGAAAAGGGAAATTTGAAAGGAGCTGTATTTTTTATGTATCCATTTTCAATCGGTGTACTGCTGGATTCCTTCCGTACCAACTGGAAAGACGCCTTGAAGCTGGCAGCCAAAACCGGTGTAACCGGTATTCAGGTGTATGCTACCAATGGAGAACTTGCACCTGAAAACATGAGCCCCGAAAAGTGCCGGGAGTTTCTGGACGCTGTGAAGTCAAACGGGTTGACCATTTCCGCTATCTGCGGCGATTTGGGTCAGGGTTTCTCTCACAAGGAGAAAAATCCCGAATTGATCGAAAAGAGCATCCGGATTCTGGAACTGGCTAAAATGCTGGAAACCGATGTGGTCACCACCCATATCGGCGTGGTTCCCGCTGATTCCAGCTGTGAAAAGTATCAGATAATGCAGGAGGCCTGCGGCAAGCTGGCTGCCTATGCAGACAAACTGGAAGCTCATTTTGCGATTGAAACCGGCCCTGAAACCGCTGTTACCCTCAAGGGATTTCTAGATGGCCTCCATTCCACCGGTGTGGCGGTAAACCTCGACCCCGCCAACTTTGTGATGGTTACCGGCGATGATCCGGTCAAGGCCGTATATACTCTGAAAGATTACATTGTCCATACCCACGCAAAAGACGGTGTGAAGCTGCTTAACGGAGATCCGATGGTCATTTATGGCGAGGCTGCCCCCGGTAGTGTGGAAGATGCGATTCGGGAAGCAAAATATTTTGAAGAAGTGCCGCTTGGCGAAGGCAGTGTAGACTTCCCCGCTTATCTCAAAGCGCTGGACGAAATCGGTTATCACGGTTTCCTGACAATTGAACGTGAAGCAGGCGAAGACCCGGTGGCTGATATCTTGAAGGCTGCTGATTTCCTGCGTGGACTGATTCGGTAATTCTCACAACATATCTGTGAAAGGAATGAATCTTATGGAAAACAAGAAAATTAAAATTGGTATTATCGGCGTTGGTAGTATTTCCAATGAACATATCCAGGCTTACCTCAAGAACCCTAATGTGGAACTGTATGCGTTCTGCGACATTAACGAAAAACAGCTCAAGCTGATGTCTGAAAAATATGGTGTTACCCGCACGTTTACCGATAAAGACGAAATGCTGGCTCTGCCGGAGCTGGATGCTGTCAGTGTGTGCGCTTGGAACTCTGAGCACGCTCCCTGCACCATCGCCGCTCTCAATGCCGGCAAGCATGTGCTTTGCGAGAAGCCTATGGCAACCACGGTGGAAGAAGCCATCGCTATGAAAGAGGCAGCCGAACGCAACGGCAAGCTGCTGCAAATCGGTTTTGTTCGTCGGTTTGGCAATGACTGCGCTGTGTTGCAGGATTTTATCCAGAAGGATTTTCTGGGAGAAATTTATTATGCAAAGGCAACCTATCTGCGCCGTAACGGCAACCCCATGGGATGGTTTGGCGATAAGTCCCGTTCCGGCGGCGGCCCCCTTATCGACCTGGGCGTTCATGTGATTGACCTGACCCGTTATCTGATGGGCAATCCCAAGCCGGTCTCTGTGTTTGGCGTTACCTTCCACAAGCTGGGCAATCGCTCTGAGCTGAAAGACAAAAAGGCTTATGTTTCCGTTTCTGCTACCGACCACGATATCTGCGATGTAGAAGATATGGCGACTGCCATGGTGCGCTATGATAACGGCGCTGTTCTCTCGGTAGAAACCAGCTTCAGCCTGAACCTGAAAAAGGAAAAGGGCACTATCGAACTGTTTGGCACCAAGGGCGGCGCCAAGCTCGACCCTGAACTGGAACTCTATACCGAAATGAACGGTTATATGTCAGATGTTTCTCTCTGCGCCCCCACCGCATTGTCTTTTGACGGCTTGTTCCAGCAAGAGATCGACCACTTTGTCGATTGCGTCCTGAACGGTACTCCCTGCAAGGCTCCGGCACAGGATGGTATTGACATCATGCGGATTCTGCGTGCCATTTATGAGTCTGCTGAAACAGGCCATGAGGTGCTGCTGTAAATCGAGTTGCTTGTATAACAAGTGCTTGATATGAATTTTTGATTCAGCCTGCCGCCTGTTATTTTGTGATATTGCCTTTATGTATGGAAAGGGATTTGTCAGTTATGAAAGTATCAGTTAGTACCTATAGCTTCCAGCGTCTGCTCTCCGCCGGAGAGATCACCCAGTTTGAGTGTGTGGCGAAAGCCGCTGAGATGGGCTTTGACGCTATTGAATTTGTGGATATCCTGCCCCATGACGGTTCTTCCAGAGAAGAATATGCCAAAAAGCTCCGTGCGGAGTGCGAGCGGCTGGGGCTGGCGATTTCCAACTATACCGTTTCGGCTGATTTTATCAACGGATGTGACGGTGATCTGGAAAAAGAGATCAAGCGTGTCAAAGGTGAAATCGATATCGCTGCGATTTTGGGAGCGCCGGGCGTCCGCCATGATGCGACATGGGGATTTGGCAACGGCCGCTATCAGGGGCTTGACAAGGTGTTGCCTCGCTTGGCAGAAGGTTGCCGCCGTGTAACGGAATATGCAGCAACGCTGGGAATCCGCACGATGGTAGAAAATCACGGCCTGTTCTGTCAGGACAGCCGCCGGGTCGAAAAGCTGGTGCTGGCAGTCGATCACGAGAACTTTGGCCTCTTGTGTGATATGGGCAATTTCCTCTGTGTGGATGAAGACCCGACACAGGCAATTTCCCGTACCGCCCCGTATGCTTTTTATGCCCATGCCAAGGATTTCCTGGTGAAAAGCGGTAGCGGCCCCAATCCCGGAAAAGGCTTTTTCAAAACGAGAGGCGGCAACTACCTGCGTGGCACGATTGTGGGGCATGGCGCAGTACCTGTCCGGCAATGTATTTCTATCTTAAAAGCGGCTGGATATGATGGCATGGTGGCGATTGAGTTTGAAGGGATGGAGGACGTTCTGGAAGGAATCTCCATCGGGCTTGAGAACCTCCGGCGTTATATCGGGGAAACCGAATAAGGAAAGCTTTATGAGGGCTTTGGCGATTTTGCCAAAGCCCTTTTGGCTGCCTATCAGTGACAATAAAATGGGAAAGTTGCTGTTTGGGTGTCCCGGTTTGGTGATTCTTTGCACAGAGGATCGTTGAACCTGCGGAAAAAAGCGGCAAACCGCCGTTTTTTGCGATTTTCCCTTGACATTCTTGCTGGGATATGGTATAGTTCATGACTGTAAAGAAAATCTCTTTACAGAATTTCCGAGGAGGATGCCTATGGCAAAGGATCTTCAGATTTCCCTTTTGCTGGATTTTTACGGCGAGATGCTCACCGAAAAGCAGCGGGAAATGATTGAGTTTTATTATAATGAAGACCTCTCCCTTGCGGAAATCGCTGATAATCAGGGCATCACCCGTCAGGGTGTGCGGGATTCCATCAAGCGGGCAGAGGCTCAGCTGTTGGAAATGGAGGAACGTCTGGGGCTGGCAAAACGCTTTCACGAAATGCGGGAAGGTCTTTCTCAGATTTGTGACGCAGCCCTGCGAATCGAAGAATATAATCAAAAGTTTATCTATTCCTGCGAGGTTGAGCAGGAAGTGAAAAACATTATCGATACGGCGCAGAGGCTCTGCGAGGATTGATTCGCAATGCTTGCCGGATGAGAGGATGGTGACAGTCTTTGGCTTTTGAAGGACTTGCTGAAAAGCTGACCAATTCATTTAAAAAGCTCCGCTCCAAAGGTAAGCTGAGTGAATCGGATGTGCGTGATGCCATGCGAGAGGTTCGGCTGGCGCTGCTGGAAGCAGACGTAAACTATAAGGTCGCCAAGGAATTTACCGCAAAGGTTACCGAGCGGGCTGTGGGTGCAGAGGTAATGCAGAGCCTGACTCCGGCGCAGATGGTGATTAAAATCGTCAATGAGGAGCTGACCGCTCTGATGGGCGGCTCTCAGGCACGGCTGGATATGCCCTCTAAGCCTCCTGCTATTGTGATGCTGTGCGGCTTACAGGGTGCTGGTAAAACGACCCATGCCGCCAAGCTGGCAAAGCTGCTGAAAAGTCAGGGACATCGTCCCCTGCTGGTGGCCTGCGATATCTATCGTCCCGCTGCTATCAAGCAGTTGCAGGTAGTGGGTGGTCAGGCAGAGGTTCCGGTGTTTGAAATGGGGACAGAAAAGCCTGTAAAGATTGCACAGGCGGCTATCCGCAATGCCAAGGATTACGGCTATGACTACGTCCTGATCGATACCGCCGGCCGGTTGCAGATCGACCAGGCTCTGATGGAGGAGCTGCGGGAGATCAAAGCAGCGGTGAATCCTTCCGATATCCTGCTGGTGGTGGACTCCATGACCGGTCAGGAAGCGGTAAACGTTGCTAAAACGTTTGACGACCTGCTGGATATCAGCGGCGTGATCCTCACCAAGCTGGACGGCGATACCCGTGGCGGTGCTGCGCTTTCTATCCGTGCGGTAACGGGTAAGCCTATTAAATATGCCGGTGTTGGCGAAAAACTGGGCGATATCGAAGCCTTCCATCCCGACCGGATGGCTTCCCGAATTCTGGGAATGGGCGACGTGCTTTCGCTGATTGAAGACGCCCAGCTCAAGATGGATGAGGCAGCTGCCAAAAAGGCCGCCGAAAAGATGATGCAGAACCGCTTCGATCTCAACGACCTGCTGGATCAGTTTGAGCAGGTAAAGAAGATGGGGCCGCTGAAAAACGTCATCGCAAAGCTGCCGGGCATGGATAAACAGCTGAAAAACGTCGATTTGGACGACAGCGATAAAATGATGGAGCGCATGAAAGCCATCATCCTCTCGATGACTCCCAAAGAGCGAGAGAAACCCGAAATCATCAATCCCTCCCGCAAGCGCAGAATTGCAGCGGGCAGCGGTACCAAGGTGGAAGATATCAACCGCCTGCTGCGTCAGTTTGAGCAGATGCAGAAGATGATGAAGCAGCTCCGGCCCGGAAAGGGCAAGCGGCGCCGTATGTTGCCGCCGGGCATGATGCCCCCCATGTAATGATACATTCACTCGATGGGGAAACCGAAAAAGGTACTCCCATTGATGAAGATAAAAGTAAACCATGAATTTATTTTGGAGGTACAGTAAAATGGCAGTAAAAATCAGACTTCGCAGAATGGGCGCCAAGAAGGCTCCTTTCTATCGCATCGTTGTTGCAGATTCCCGTTATCCCCGTGACGGTCGTTTCATCGAGGAGATCGGCTACTACAATCCCATGGAGGAGCCCTCTGTGGTGAAGGTTGACCCTGAGAAGGCCAAGAAGTGGATTGCTAACGGCGCTCAGCCCACCGATACCGTGAAGGCTCTGTTCAAGAAGCACGGCGTGCTGTAAGAATTGGAGGATTCGCCATGCAGGAATTGCTGGTATCCATTGCACAGGGACTTGTTGAAAACCCTGACGCTGTTTCCGTAACCGTAGATGCTCCCATGGAGGACGGAACGGTAGTCTATCATCTTCATGTTGCAGAAGAAGATATGGGCCGTGTGATCGGCAAGCAGGGTCGTATTGCCAGAGCTATCCGTATAGTGATGCGTGCGGCTGCTACCCGGGAGAACAGCAAGGTCGCTGTGGAAATCGGTTAAACCAAAATCAAAGGGTCATGACAATCTTGATTGTCACGGCCCTTTCTTTTCATCAAGACAAGGAGGAAGCCATGCAGAAAGAGTTTTTGGAGGCAGGCAAAATCGTTGGTACACACGGTATTCGAGGTGAGCTTCGAGTGGAACCCTGGTGTGATTCAGCGGGATTTCTTGCTGGATTTAAAACCCTGTATTGGGACAAAGGTGCGACGCCGGTCAAGGTAATTGGCGCACGGGTTCACAAATCACTGGTGCTGATGCGTCTGGAAGGAGTAGAGTCTGCCACACAGGGGGATCTTCTCCGTGGAAAAGTGCTGTATCTCAACCGCAAAGATGCCAAATTGCCCGAAGGACGTTATTTTATCCAGGATTTAATCGGCATGAAAGTATGCGATGCCGACTCCGGCAAAGAATATGGTACGGTACGGGAAATTTTCCAAACCGGTGCTAATGACGTGTACCGTATTCAGGGAGAAAACGGGAAAGACTACCTGTTCCCAGCGGTCGAGGAAATGATCGCTGAAACCGATCTGGAGAGCGGCGTAATCCGGGTGCGGCCGATTCAGGGAATTTTTGACGACGAGGGCTGATTTTCATGAGAATCGATTTACTCACCCTGTTCCCGGAAATGTGCGAAACCGTTATGGCGGAAAGCATTGTCGGGCGGGCAAGAAAAAAGGGTGCATTGCAGGTATGCTGCCATCAAATCCGGGATTTTGCCTTTGATAAGCATCAGCGGGTGGATGATTGTCCGTTTGGCGGCGGCAAGGGAATGTTGCTGATGGCAGAGCCGATTGCGCTGTGTATCGATGATTTAACGGCGCATTTGGGGCGCAAGCCGCATATGATATATATGTCCCCACAGGGAAAGGTGCTGGACCAGCAGCGTGTAAAAGAGCTGGCGCAGATGGAGAATATTGCGATCCTTTGTGGACATTACGAAGGCGTGGACGAACGGATTCTGGATACCTATATCGATGAGCAGATTTCGCTGGGGGATTTTGTGCTTACCGGTGGAGAGCTTCCAGCGCTGGCGTTGGCTGATGCGGTAAGCCGGATGATCGATGGGGTTCTGGCCGAGGATGTGTGTTTTGAAGAAGAAAGCCACTATAACGGCCTGCTGGAATATCCCCATTATACCCGTCCGGCTGTCTGGCGTGGACAGGAGGTTCCGCCGGTGCTGCTAAGCGGACACCATCAGAATATCGAAAAGTGGCGCCGGGCGCAGTCGCTCTGGCGCACCCTGAAACATCGCCCGGATATGCTGGAAAAACTGGAATTTCAAAAAGGGGACGCAGAGCTGCTTTATCATTTACGCCGTGAATTGGAAAATGAAAAAATGGAATAATCATACAGGTTGATGGTATAATTTTCCGTATGCTGGGAAACCTGATTACAGGTTATATGCCATTCATACCAAATCCAATTATAGGGGAAGTTAAATCTTTGTGAAAGAAACGTTCGTTCTGTGTTGTTACCCCCTTTTTACCCCTGATTTTTAAGCTCTTTTGCTGGTCTTATATTGCCATGTTTAGAAAAAACTGGGGCAAAATACCAATATCAGGGCATTGAACGATGAAAAGTTTTCAACAATCAGGTCAAGATGCACAAAGAAAATCGGCTCTGTTTTCAGCCCATTCGGTCACACAGCCGAATTTTTTTGAAGAAGGTTGACGGCATGGCGAATTGTGGTATAATAACCTTAAATTAACAGGATCAACGCAATTGCTGGAACAACGGTCGAAAAAGCCTCCGCTTTTTCAGTGAGTGTGTCTGTTTTAGATTTTGTCTAAAATCTTTTTATTACTGCTAGGAGAGTGAATACCATGTGCGTAAAAGAAGTAATGGTGCAGAATCAGGTTGGCCTTCACGCCCGTCCGGCAACTTTCTTCATTCAGAAGGCTAATGAGTTCAAATCTTCCATCTGGGTTGAGAAGGAAGAAAGACGCGTTAACGCCAAGAGCCTGCTGGGCGTTCTGTCCCTGGGTATTGTTGGCGGTACCAGCATCCGCATCATCGCCGACGGCGCTGACGAGCAGGAGGCCGTTGACAGCCTGGTTGATCTGGTAAAATCCGGATTTGCCGAGTAATCCATTCTGGAATCAAAAAAACTGCTGCGACAGGCCGGGGAGAACCGGTGTCCGCAGCAGTTTTTTTGTATAGGGTAGGAATCCCTGTTTTTAGGAGTGTGCAGTCTCGGTTAGCGCTATGCGGCGCAGCCTTTCCATTTCGCTGTAAATGTGTTCTACCTGAGAGCCCTCTGTGATATTCCATTCTTTTTTCAGGATTTCCAGCTGCTCCTTCAAACTGTCAATGGCTTTGTCATATTTTCCCTGGATTTCGTAAATGTGGGCTGCGGTGATCTGTGCGTCCGTATATTTGGGAGAGGGTTGTAGTTCCTGCGCCTTTTGATAATATCGGATGGCCTCGTCATACCGGCAGGCATATGCCATAGCATCCGCCATGTTGGCAAAGGCCAGCCAGTCGTCGTTGTGCTGTTCCAGCATTTGCAGCCAGACAGTTTCTGCCTCTTGATGACGACCGCTTTCCCAGAAAATTTTTCCCTGATAATAGGGAACTCGGCAGCTGTTATCCAATTGGCGCAAGGTATCGCAAGCTTTTTGAGCTTCCTCTAAACGGTGGTCTGCAATCAGTTCTTCCAACAGCCATAGATATCCCACACGGGAGCTTGGATTCTTCTGGATAAACTGCTGGTAATATGCGATGCGCTTGCTATGGTTTCTGAAATCCCAGTCCGGTATGGTTCCTTCCTGCGCTCTTTGAAGATTTCGATGGTTTTCTTTTACTACCGGTGCCAGCTCCAGTGCTTCTTTCGCATAAAATTCAGCTTTTTTACGCAGCTCATCAGCTTTATGATTGAATAAGCTGCTCAACAGCCGAAGTGCGTCGCTTTTCTGTTCTTTGTTACAGAGCTGTCCCAGTAAGAAGGCCTCGGCCTGCTTGAAGTCTTCTGTGCTGATTGCGTCCTGCATTTCCAGCATATTTTCAATGCGATCAAACTGCGCCTGTTCTGAAAGATCAAAGAGATCGTCGATGCTACATCCAAAATAGACTGCAATTTCGGGTAGCAGCTGGATGTCCGGCATAGAGATTTCATTCTCCCATTTGCTCACAGTCTGACAGGAAACATGTAGCGTTTTGGCTAAGGATTCCTGTGTTACGCCCTTTTGCAGACGAAGCTGTTTGATTTTATTTCCAAGTTTCAAGTTCATAATGGCTCCTTTCCTAGGGCGTTTCTGAAAACAAAGAAATTAAAGAATTTTCCACAAGCAATCGGCAGATACAAGGCAAAACGATTTTTAACGCAGTAGCTGCCCTTGATTGTAGGAAAAGACGATAATTTCGTCTTTTCAGATAGCCCCTAGATTACCTATGACAATACGGTTTTATAGAAATAATGGCGGCCACCTCTTTCTACCCAATATTATAGAGGCTGACCGGCGAAGTAGCAATCACAGAAAAAGAGAGTGCTATCGCAAAAACGGAAAGTTGCCAGATTAAATACCAATATTCCCGACCTACTATCGCCAGAGAAAGAGAGGAGAGAGCGCATGGGAAACTCTGTCAATATCGAAAAAAAAGAGGCGCAGACCCAGGAGGAGCATATCAAAGAGCTTCGAGCCCGTGCCATGCGCCTGCCCCTGCATCCCGGCGTCTATATCATGCACGATAAAAACGGCGAGATCATTTATATCGGGAAAGCCAAGGCGCTAAAGAACCGGGTGAGCCAGTATTTCGGCTCTGACAAGAACCACGAGGAAAAAGTCCGGAAGATGGTTTCCAATGTGGAGTATTTTGAATATATCCTCACCGACAGCGAATTTGAGGCGCTCGTGCTGGAATGTAACCTCATCAAGCTGCACAAGCCCAAATATAACATCCTGCTCAAGGACGACAAAGGCTATCATTACATCCGCATCAGCGGCGGGGATTGGCCCCGGATTGCAGAAGCCAATGTGGTGGCGGACGATGGCGCTACTTATGCCGGGCCATATGTCAGTGCCTGGGCGGTCAAGGAGTCTATCGACGAGGCGAGGAAAATTTTCCGCCTACCTACCTGTAACCGTAAATTTCCACAGGATATTGGGAAAGGGCGCCCTTGTCTAAACTACTATATCAAACAATGCAGCGCTCCGTGTATGGGCAAGATTTCGCAAAAGGACTATCAGGAAAGCGTAAAGGATGCGCTAGATTTCTTACAGGGCGGCAGTACGCAGGCCATTAAAATTATGACGGAAAAGATGAATGAGGCAGCGGAAAATCTGGAATTTGAAAAAGCCGCCCGGATTCGTGACCGCCTTGCCGCTGTGAAAAAAATGCGGGAACGCCAAAAGGTAGTGGCCAGCCCGGTGGCGGAACAGGATGTAATTGCGCTGGCACAAAGCGGTTCGTCCGGCTGTTTTTTTGTTTTTCGTTTTCAGGATGGCAGGCTTTGCGATCAGGAGAGTTTTTTGCCGGGCGACTGCGGAGAAGCGCAAACTGCCCGTATGGAGTTTCTCCAGCAGTATTATGAAATGCGTGACAGGGTTCCCCCAAGAGTGACGCTGGACGGCCCGGTTTCCGATATGGAACTGCTGGGAGAGTGGCTGAGCCGAAAAGCGGGACGCAAAGTGACCATTACGGTGCCCCAGAAGGGTCAGCAGGCGCATTTAGTGGAGATGTGCAGGAACAATGCCGCTGAGCAGTTGGCGCAGTCCAGCGGGCGATTTACGGGCAAAGAAGCCTCGGCACTGGACGAGCTTGGGCGGCTTTTGGGATTGGAAACGCCGCCGGTTCGGATTGAAGCATATGATATTTCCAACCTGGCGGGCGGCGAAAATGTGGCAGCCATGGTAGTGTTTGAAAATGGCCGGCCAGTCAAAGCCGATTATCGAAAGTTTAAAATCAAGAGTGTGATCGGACAGGATGACTACGGCTCCATGCGAGAAGTGATCTTTCGCCGCATGAAGGAATATGAAAAAACCAGAGGAACCAACGAGAGTTTTGCCCGTTTGCCGGATTGTATCCTGTTGGATGGCGGTAAAGGGCATGTGGCGGCGATTCGGCCTTTGCTGGAGGGAATGGGATACCAGATTCCCCTGTTTGGCATGGTGAAGGATGATAAGCACCGCACCCGTGCTATTACCGGAGACGGCGGCGAAATCGCCATCAATTCCAATCGTTCGGCCTTTACGCTGGTTTCCACGATTCAGGATGAAGTTCACCGGTTTGCCATCGGTTACCACCGCCAGCAGCGCAAGAAAGCCAATATTTCCACCACTCTCACCTCAATTGAGGGAATCGGAGAAACAAGAGCCCGCTCTCTGCTCCGTCACTTTAAAACGATCAGCGCCATTCGAGAGGCCGAAGTGGAGGAGCTTGCAGGAGCACCGGGGATGAATTATCCGGCAGCGCAGAAGGTGTATGACTATTTTCGGAAATCTGAATAAATGTGCCAATCCATCGTTTTGGTTGGCTTGCATGAGTAAATAGGAGGGATTGTATGCCTCTCACCACGATTATCTGGGACTGGAACGGGACGCTTGCCGATGACGTGGGCGTTGCCCTTCAGTCTGTCAACGACATACTGGCACGCCGCAGCCGCTTGCCCATTACACTCAGCGATTACTATTCCTATATCGATACTCCCATCCGTCGATTTTATGAGCATTTGTTTTCTCCGCTTTCCGACGAGCTGTTCGATCAGATTCTGATAGAGTTTAACGAGGGATACCGGCTGCATATGGACGCCACCGGCCTGATGCCGGGAGCCGCCGAAACGCTGGAATCCTTTCGGCAGAATGGGTTGCGTCAGCTGGTGATTTCTTCCAGCCACACAGGAGAGCTGCTGCATTTCAGTCGGCTTTTTGGGGTGGAGCAATACTTTGATCGGATTTTGGGAGCAGAGGATTTTCAGGCTGCCGGCAAAGTGGAGATGGCCTGCCGGTTTTTGCGGGAACAGGGAATTCAGCCCGGCGAGTGCGTGGTAATTGGGGACACACTTCACGACCGTGACATGGCCAAAGCCATTGGCTGCCCGGTGTGCCTGCTGGATCGTGGACATCAGGGACGGGCAGAGCTAGTCGCTTCTGGCGAACCAGTATTCCACAATTTAAATGAAATTGTGGAAAAACTCATACAATAAGTAATTATAAAAAAACAGACGATAACAGTCAAAACTGTATCGTCTGTTTTTTTATCTTTAGACAATCGAACTAAATGAAATAGTTTATGATGTTTGATGCTTCAGTTGTAAATGTAACAGCTTTATTTCTGACACTGCTTCTTTTTACGACTGAATACTACCATCATACCTGCCACTGCCATTCCAGCTGCTGCCATCATGATTGTATTCATGCTGTTGTCGCCAGTGGTGGGAGTTTCGGGCTTGGAAGTATCAGGCTTGCTGTCGTCGGGCTTGGAATCGTCCGGTTTGGAGTCAT
>CAJFNK010000077.1 GCA_904394685.1 Candidatus Heritagella gallinarum | reverse complement strand
GGAAAATGCCGATAAAGCCCTAAAATACAGGCTATACCGACATTTACCAGCTTATGAAAAGATAATCAGAAATTTAGTGAGTTTTTTTGAATAAAAATATTGATATTAATTAATAAAAGGAAGCTCAACACCACTCTACTGTGTCGAGCTTCCTTTTACTTATACAAAGTCATTTTTTTATTCAGAAAAAATGAAAAGAGAAACTGGAAATTTATGCAGCTTTTGATCTTTTCTTTAACCTGGAACAGCCGAATCAAGAAACGTTCATTTCCAGGTATTCTTCTAATGTTATCCCTTTTTCATGGATTTCTCTGGCTGCCTCTTTTCCTACAAATCGATAATGCCATGGTTCATAAATTACGCCAGTAATGTGTTCTTTACCTTTTGGAAACCGTAAAATAAAACCGTATTTCCAGGCATTGTCAGCCAGCCATTGTGCAGTTTCAGTATCGGCAAATCCGCTGTCCAACCTTTGGTAGTCGATACTGACAATATCTGCACACAATCCGGTGATATGTTCGCTCGTGCCAGGACGTGCAACTTCTGTTGCCGCAGTGGTTTCCGCTTCTTCCTGCGAAAGCCCTTTTTGTTTCAGCTTGTCTACTTTGGAAGTAAACAGTTTTACCTGTAATTCATAAGAACGATACCCGGAACAGGGGAAAAGGGTGATGCCATCGGCCCTCCCAGCTTCCAGTAACTTCACCAGATCATCATAAATCCGAACATCCACTTCAGAGTTGTTGGAAACCAGACGCAGTTCTGGCTCATAATCTTTTAGTGGGTATTGATAATTGACCAGCATTAGTTCCCAGCTTTGATTTTGAGCTGATTCAGATGATTTTGAAGAAACCGTAGAGGATGTTACAGAACTGGTAACGACTGGAACAGGTGATTCACTTACTGAAGATGATTCATAGGAAGGTTGAGAATTCATGTTGATCCATATGATTGGAACCAACAATAATAATATAAGTATGCCGATAATCTGAATATGGCGTTGTGTACGCTTGCGAATACGAAAAACAGATTTTGCGGTCTTCCGTTTTTTACGAACTACTGGCTTCTTAAATGAGCCGGACTTCTTTGTCATAGCAACCTCCAAATATCCTTATTTTGAACGTGATTTGTTTGCATATCAAATGATTCAACAAGCTAAACAAGTGAAAGCCAAAGCTATCTTTTACAGAAATCAGAAGAATATACTGGTATCGGGTATGTTGAAACTAACTTTAAAATTCCCCGCTCAGCACTAAAAGATGAAAAGAGTGACAGTTATATGAATTGATTTAGGGCGTTTCTGAAAACAAAGAAATTGAAGGATTTTCCGCAAGCGACAGGCAGATACAAGGCCAAAAACGCAGGAATCCTTGATGGATTCCGAGTTTTTTAACGCAGTAGCTGCCCTTGATTGTAGGAAAAGACGATAATTTCGACTTTTCAGATAGCCCCTAATTTAATGGATGGTTAGTTTATTTTTATCTTATCAAAACAAGGTTGGAAATGCAATCGAATTTTTGGAATTATCTTAGAAAAAAACACCCGGGATTTTCCGGGTGTTTGAAGGAAACTGAAGACCATTAATAATCTGTTTTAAAATATTCCTCTCTGGAAATATCAAAGTTAAAAGATATAGAATGAATGTAGGAAGTTGTATAATTTGCCACAATAGCCAGATGGTCTGTTGTGGTACAAAGATATTGGCCATCCAATGAATAACTGGTATTGGCCGGGTCAACCTCCAGCTCTAAATACTTCGTGGAAGCCTGATAGAGATTTCGGATCAGAATGTCGGGGTCGTCAGGAATAAGAATTGTTTCGATTTCTGAGGAGGATAGTGGATAGGAATCAAGGCGCATGGAATAGATTTTGCCGGTAACACCGTCAATCCGAATGGTGCCATTTACACAGATTTTCATTTCTTCAATGTCCCTGGCAAAATTAACCGACCAGATAGTGAAGCAATCAGCTGGATTGTCAAGGGCTGAAATTTCCGTGATATTGGATGTAGTGATATCGCTTTCTTCCAATTGACTGATCTGTGAAAATATTTCGTACAGATAAAGTTCCTGATCAAAGTACTGCAAAAAATCAGTAAGCTCTTTTCGCAAAACTTCCGGAAGCTTTTCCTGCGGGATATCCTCTTCGGTTGAGATGAAGGTTTCAGAACGGCGATACTTATCATTTGCGCTATCGTAATCATAAGTAAAGGCGTTGGTATACATTTTCAGTTTTTCGGAAATCGTAAAGCGGTTACGCTTGTTTTCCAGCTGGATATCATCAAACTGGACATGGGTTTCTTTCATCAAATCTTCATAGCGAAACGTAATTTCCGGAGCCAGCAACATGATAGCCAGAATCACCACTACCAGCAAACCGCTTGCCAGATAAATAATTTTATACTTCAGACTGGTTTTCACGGCTTTTCCCTTCCTTTTGCAGTCCTTCCATTTTATCTTTTTCCACCAATTCTACTGTAAACGATATAGTTGTCCCTTTCTGTAACTGGCTTTCAATTTTCAGTTCGCTTCCATGCAGCAGGGCGATTTCCTGACAAAGTGTTAATCCCAGTCCTGCACCATTTTGGCTCCGGGAGCGGGACTTGTCTACCATATAAAAGGGTTCTGTAATTTTTGAAAGCTCCTCTGGCGGGATTCCACGTCCGTGGTCACAGATACAGATTTGATACCGGCCTTTGGAGATAAATCCCTTTAGCACAATATTTCCATTTCTTTCTGAAGCTTTGCAGGCATTGTCGATCAGGTTATAGATCATGGTTTTCAGCAGGCTGGGAACGACCATTACCGTTGCGGGCTGTAATTCTGTATGAAGCTCCTGATGGTATTTTTCCAGCAGAGGTTTAAGGATACAGACACATTCCTGCATAAAAGTAAGGCAGTTTACCATTTCTGTGGGGAAATCCTGCTTGCGCAGCACAATCAGATCCAGTAGATGAAGGGAGAGAGCTTCCAGTCGCTTTCCCTCACTGAAAATATAGTTGGCTGCGGTAAAGCGGTCAGAAGCATCCATATCATAAGAACGGAGCATATCAGCATAGCCGATAATCGAAGTTAAAGGCGTCTTTAGCTCATGTGCAAAGCTGGCAACAAAATCTTCCCGCTGCCGGGCAGTTTCTTCCAGATCGTGGATCTTTTCTTCCACCACGTCTGCCATGGTGTTGAAGTTCCGGGTAAGCATCCCTACTTCATCATTTTCTCCAAATCCCCGACTTTTTGCTCGGTTAGAAAAATCTCCCGAAGCAATTTTCTGGGAAGTGATCGATAGCTGTTTCAGCGGCCGGGTAAGAAAATGGGTCAAAACCAGAAGTATAAGGGAACTGATACAGATTACAGCCAGCAAAATTCCCTGGTATAGTGTTACATAAGTTTGCCGCATCGTATAGATAGAGGAAATATTGGAAACACTTTCCAGATAATAATCGTCACTGCTCAAACGGATATAGCTCACAGCCTGTACATATTTCGTCCCGTCGTTTCCCGATACAATCCGAACTGCCCTTTTTCCTGGGGCGATAGAAGCGGCAAATTCGGGGCCGTCGGAAAACCGAACTTCAGAGCGGTTTACAATAGCCATATCGCTGTTGCGTGGGTCTACCACCGAATCAATCTGACGTAAAAAAGATTTGGGGTTAAATTCCTGGTTCTCCGAAAGAGAACGCACCGCTGTTTGAAACGAAAAACATAGATACCGGTTTTCCTGTATGGCCATTACGATTTCCTTATCAAGGGAACTTTGGAATAAAGCTGAAATCAGCATGGTTCCGCCAATCCCAAATGCCAGCGTTACAACTGTGATGGTGGAAAAAAAGACTTTCCAGGCAAATCTCATGGTTTTCCTCCTGCTCCAAACTCCAGCCGGTATCCCACTTTGTAAACAGCCACCAGATGATCCTCCCATCCCAACTTGCGGCGAAGGCGCTGTACATGCAGGTCAACAGTGCGGGTTTCTCCCATATAACTGCTGCCCCATACCCGCTCATAGATGGTTTCCCGGAACAGGGCTACATTGAGATTTCGGACAAACAGCAAAAGCAGCTCATATTCTTTCATCGTCAATTCAATTTGCACGTTGTTTTTTCGCACAGTCCGGGAGTCCGTGTCGATTTCCACATCCTGAATGTGAATGACCCGCTCGGTTTTTCGATATCGGCGCAATACCGATTCCACTCTGGCCAGCAGTTCGGCAATTTCAAAGGGCTTGGTGATGTAGTCGTCTGCTCCCAGCCGCAGCCCCTTTACACGGTCGGAAAGGTCTGCTTTGGCGGTGATAAAGATGACGGGAATCTCCATCGGCCGAATATATTCCATCAGCTCAAAGCCGTCCACCTTTGGCAGCATCACATCCAGCAAAATCAGGTCAAAAGCGCCGGGCGCTATCAGGTCGGCGGCCTGAGAGCCGTCGAATACAGCCGTACACTCATACCCGGCCTGCTTGAGGTTCATGGCGATCAAATTAGAAATGGGGGGTTCATCCTCCACAATCAGTATTTTATTCATGCTAACGTTCCCTTCTTCAATAACATAGTAATACCTGCATTCCTATCAACAGGCAAATCATACCGTAAATACCATTTTATCATTTTTATGTATCAGAATTGTATCCTGTAACATTTTTTTATTATAGCACAGAATTATGGATTCGGCATCTGGCAAAAACAGGTTCTAAATCAAATAGACTGTCCATAATATGGTTTTGACAGGGCTTGTTTCACAAAAGCCCCGATTCCATATCACAATCAGGAGGAAGAAAATGAGAGCAGTCAGAACAGGCCACAGCCATTCCATACAGCGATTCGATCAGGCCGCCTCCCTGCTGGGAAAACTGGGCGGTGTGCTGAAAAAAATCCCCTCTGACATAAAAGAGGAAACACAGGAAATCCGACTGCGTACCGGCCGTCCGGTAACGCTTTGCACCCATCGCAGAACCTGGTTTCTCACCGGTGCCGGAGCGTTGCTCCCACAGGATTCCGAGCTGTGTCCAATCACAGATTCTGCCCAGATGCAGGAAGTGTTTCAGGGGCTTTGCTCCTATTCCGTATACAGCCATGAGCAGGAGATTCGGGAGGGGTATCTGGTGCTGCGTGGCGGCCACCGGGCCGGCATCTGTGGAACCGCTTCGCTGCATCAGGGGGCAATTCAATCACTGCGGGACATCAGTTCGATCTGTATCCGAATCGCACGGGAAAAGCCGGGAGCAGCAGATGAGATTTTCCGGCGGCTGGGACATCTGGAAACCGGGTTGTTGATTGCCGGAGCGCCTGCCAGCGGAAAAACAACTGTCCTGCGGGATTTGGCCCGGCAGCTGGCTTCGGGCGGACGGGAAGGATACCGCCGGGTAGCGGTAGTAGACCAGCGGGGAGAGCTTGGAAATGTGTTTCAGGGGGTTCCGGGTAATGATTTGGGAATCAGCTCCGACCTGCTAAGCGGGTATCCAAAAGCAGAGGGGATTCAGCAGGCAGTGCGGGTGCTGTCGCCGGAATATATCATCTGCGATGAGCTGGGGGGCGAGGAGGACGCCCGTGCGGTAGAAGCCGGGATGTTTTCGGGCGTTACCATGATCGCCACGCTCCATGCCGGAAGCCGGAGCGAGCTGTGCCGCCGACCGGTTTGCCGCCGGATGCTGGAAACGGGAGCGTTTGGATATGTCGTCCTGCTGGAGGGCAGGCAGGAGCCGGGAAAGATTTCGGGGATTTTAAAGGTGGGTGATCTGCTTGATGAAGCTGCTGGGGCTTATTTCCCTGATGGCGGCATGCGCCGGTATCGGGCTGGTGGAGTCGCATAAGCTCAAGGAAAGGACTGTGTTTCTGGAAGGGTTTATCGCCTTTTTGAATTATTCGGAATCCCATATCCGATATGGGATGTGTCCGGTGCAGGAGCTGATTTTTTCCTGCCGCCGCCAGCTTCCGGTGTTGGAAGCGTGCGCTGGTTATTTGGAGGAGGGGCTGGCATTTCCACAGGCGTGGAGCCGTTCTGCAAACGAAAAAGGCGGAAAAGACAGCAAGCTGATACGGGAGTTTGGGTTTGGCCTTGGCGCTACCGACCTGGAAGGCCAGCTGACCCACATCCGGCTTTATCAAAAACTAACGGCCGACCGGCTCCGGCAGGCGCAGGACTGCTTGGAGAAGAAAGGAAAGCTATACCGGCAGCTTGGAGTTCTGGGCGGAATATCGGTGGCTCTGGTACTCTGGTAAAAGACTGCGAAGCCGGCTTTTGTGCCAGAACTGTGTGGAATCCGAACAGAGGAAAGGAACTGGAAAATGGATATTGACCTGATTTTTAAAATCGCCGCTATCGGCATTATTGTAGCTGTCCTCAACCAGCTGCTCATCCGCTCCGGCAGGGAAGAACAGGGTATGATGACCACATTGGCAGGGCTGATCGTCGTGTTGATGATGGTCATCCAACAGATCGACATCCTGTTCGATACCATCAAGTCGATCTTTCAATTATAGCGATGGAAATTTCAGCAGTTGCGGGGTTGGTGCTGGCAGCGGCGGCACTTTGTGCGTTGCTCAGGCGGTATCATGCAGAGTATGCGCTGGCGGTAAGCGTAGGAGTTGGGGCGCTGATCGCCGTTCAGATGATTTCCTCGCTGGTGCCTATTGTGGCCGAGATTGAAAACCTGATGGAGCAGGCCGGTGTGGCGGCGGAATACGGAGCTATTCTGTTTAAGGTGATGGGAATCTGCTTTCTGGCACAGTTTGCCGGAGACGCCTGCCGGGATGCAGGAGAGAGCGCCCTTGCAGCCAAAGTGGAAATGGCGGCCCGCCTCTCTATGACGGCGGCAGCGCTCCCACTGTTCCAGCAGCTGGCAAACACAGCAGTCATGTTGATTCGGGGATGAAAAAAACAGGATCATGTCCGGGAAAGGCAGAGGTAGAAAATGAAACGGAAACTGGCAGGAATCCTGCTTTCGCTGGCGCTGGTATGCAGCGTCCCCGTGATGGGAGCAGAAGTTCCCGAAGAAACGGTTGACGAGCTGTATCAGGAGCAGCTGGAGCAGAGCGGTGCAAATGAATGGATGGACATGCTCCCGCCCGAAACCCAGAATCTGCTGGAGGGGCTGGGCGTGTATGGGGCAGACTGGGAGCAGTCGTCGGTAGAACCAGAGGGCTTTTTTGAAATGACAGTTTCCCTTTTTACAGGAGGAATGGCAGAACCACTGCGGGCGGCGGCTTCTTTGATTGGAATCATGCTGCTGTGCGCCCTGATTGGCGGGCTGAGGATTTCCTTTGGCGAGCGGCAGCTGGGAAGCGTGATGGCGGCCATTGGAACCCTGTGTGCTTGTACCGTCATCACGCCGCCGATTCTTTCCTGTATTCAGCAATCATCGGAGCTGATAAAAGGAGCGGGGGCGTTTTTGCTGGCAGGCGTTCCTATATTGGCGGGAATCATGCTGGCAGCCGGGCAGGCGGTTTCTGCCAGCGGCTGGACAATCTTTTTGCTGGCAGCCGGCAACGCCATCTCGTTTCTTTCAACGGTGGTACTTATGCCCATGATGAACATATTTCTGGCGTTTTCGCTGGTTTCAGCATTATCTCCCGAAATCCGGCTCGATGGGCTTTGCACGGTGTTTGCCAAAACAGTGCGCTGGGTCTTGGTGCTGGCCGTAACCATTTTTACCAGCCTGCTCTCTGCCCAAAGTATTGTTTCTGCGGCAGCAGACGGTGTTTCTGCCAAGGCTGCCAAGATGGTCACCGGGTTTATCCCGGTGGTGGGGGGCGTGCTGGGAGATGCTGCGGGAACGGTGCAGGGCTGTATCAAGCTGCTGCGTTCCGGCGTGGGGGCGTTTGGGCTGGTGGCCGGGCTGTGCCTGTTCCTTCCGGTGATTATCCGCTGCCTGCTGTGGATTTTCTGCTGTACGGTATGCAGCGCTGTGGGAGACCTCATTGGATTTTCGGAGATCACCGGGATTCTCAAAGCCGCTTCCCAGCTGCTGCAAACCCTGTTGGCCATTGTGGTGAGCTGTGGGGTCGTGTTGATTGTAGCAGCCGTATTTGTCATGCAGGGAGGAAGTGGATAATGTTGGACTTGCAAACCTGGGCGATTGCAATCTGCTTTACCATGCTGGCATCTGTCCTGCTGCGGATGGTCTGCCCAGAAGGGAATTTCACCCGGCTGCTGCGGATTATTCTGGGGGTATTTGTCCTGTGTGCGCTGGTGGCGCCGCTGCGTGGGATTTCGGGCGTGGAGATGGAATGGGGGGAATATGAGGAAACAATGGTGCAGGCAGAAGAATTTGCCGGGCAGGCGGCAGAACGTTCGCAGGAGATGATGACAGCCTCTCTGGAGAGCCTCATCCGGCAGGAACTCATCAAAAATGAAATTTCTTTTAAAAAAGTATCGGTTTTGATGGATACTAGCGAGGAAGGGCGCATAGTAATAAGGCAGATACAGGTTACGCTTTCACAGGGTCAGGATGTAGAGCGGGCTGAGTCCCTGCTAAAAGAATCGCTGGGATTGGAAACGGAGGTAACCGCCGATGAAAACCGATAATACCGCCGGGTGGGTTCAAAAGGTCATGGAGAATGACAGGATACGAAGATGGATTCTGATTTTGGGAATTGCCGGTATCCTGCTGATCTTCCTATCCGGATTGTTTGGCCAGAAAAGCGGGAAGGAGGAGGTTCCCCAAACAGTATCGACAGAAGACTATGCCCACCAGCTGGAAGAAAGCCTGCTGGAAATCGTCCGTGCCATTACCGGGGAGGACGACGCACAGGTGATGGTGACGCTGGAAAGCAGCAGCCGCCAGGTGTATGCCCAGGAGGAAAAGAAAAGCGCCGGGAACACCCAGGAGCAGTCTGACCAGTCAACCATCCGTTCGCAGTCTACCGACGATCAGGAAACCAGTTATATTCTGGTCAAAGAGGCAGACGGTTCGCAAAAAGCGCTGGCAGTTACCGAAATCTCTCCAGAGGTGCGGGGCGTGGTGGTGGTGTGTGGAAATAGCGAAAATGTAGAATTGCAGCAAAGCATTATCGATGCCGTAACAACAGCGCTTCAAATTTCTTCCACACGGGTTTGTGTGGTGGGAAAGGGGTAGCCGGAATCAGTATCCTGCTGCTTAGATAGCTCCTGAAGGTTCGGGAAAAGATGTTTGCTCCGTGCCGGCAGCACAGGCACAACAGCAAGGCCCAAGAGCGGCCGCAAGAAAGGAATGGGGTTTAGAATGAAATTTATTGGTTTTTGGGGGAAAGGAAAGGAAGCTGGCGAGCCTGTCCTGGAGTACCATCCGCCGTATGAGGAGGATGAGGAGCAGGAGATGGTGATGGAAAAACGCAGAAAAACCGCCAGTTGGGATGAGGAAGATTTTGAAGAATTTTCGGAAGAAGAAAGCGAGGAAGATTACATGGAAGAAACCACCCCAAAAACAACAAAGAAAAAGAACCGTGGCAAACGGCAGCTGGTGATGGCGGCTCTGGTGATGGCGCTGGGGGCGGCAGTGTATTTAAACTGGCAGTTTTCGGGCGACCAGCAGCTTTTGGCTACCGATGCGCTCTCGTCCGAAAAAGAAATGGGGACAGCGCAGCTTGTGAACGGAGAGGCAGAAAAAACAGACGCCTCTGCGAAAGATGATAACGAAAGCGTGTTTACACAGGCAAAGCTCTCCCGGCAAAAAGCAAGAGATCAGGCGGTGGAGATGCTGGAAGAAATCTTGAAGGATGCCGAAAGCAGCGACAGCGCCAAAAAAGAGGCGGTAGAGCAGTCGGCGGAGATTGCCCAGAATGTTTTGAAAGAGAATAATATCGAGAATCTGATGAAAGCCAAAGGATATCCCGACTGTGTTGCTGTTATCCAGAACGGCGAGTGCAGCGTGATTGTGAGCGGTACGCTGGAAAACGAGAGCGATGCGGTGGTAATTCGGGATATCGTGGTGGGTCAGACCTCGTTTGCCCCGGATAAAATTAAAATAGTTGAGTCGAAATAGTTTTCTCCCTGTCCAAAATGTGGTATACTAGGCGTACAGTGGAGATTGACAGAAGAAAAGTGTGTGCCCGTTTACCGGGATAACTGGGAACAGCACCTTGAAAGCCCTCCGCTTATGGAGGGCTTTTTTCTGGCAAAAATTAACTCCCATCGGAGGAACTATGAAACGTCGTGAAGCAAGAGAGCAGGCTTTTATCCTGGCATTTGAACAGACCATGAATCAGGAGAGCATCCGTCACATTATTGATGCCGCCGGTATGAGCCGTGACCTGATTGCCGATGAGTTTGCAGAAAAGCTGGCCGAAGGGGTCGAGCAGCATCAGGAGGAGATGGATGAGATCATCAGCCGTTATATCCGTGGCTGGAAGATGAACCGCCTTTCCAAAACCGCTTTGACCATTCTGCGGATGGCCGTGTATGAGATTCGCTATGAAAAAGAGATTCCGGCGCAGGTTTCTGCCAACGAAGCGGTGGAACTGGCGAAAAAATATGGAGCCGCCGAAGATGCTTCCTTTGTCAACGGTGTGCTGGCCAGCGTGATTCGGGCCCAAAACGGGGAGGAAACCCATGAGCAGCCGTGAGCCGGTGATTCTGGGGATTGACACCAGCAACTATACCACTTCGGCAGCCCGGCTGGAAAACGGGGAAATCCTCAACAGCAAGCGCCTGCTGCCGGTAAAGCCGGGGCAGCTTGGGCTGCGTCAGAGTGACGCTGTGTTTCATCATGTCCAGCAGCTCCCAGAGATATTGGAGCCGGTTTTGCAGGATGCCCCTTCTCTGCGTGCGGTGGGGGTATCCGACCGGCCAAGGGCACAGGATGGCTCGTATATGCCCTGTTTTACTGTGGGGCTTGGGACAGCAAAGGTATTGGCACAAGCGGCGGGTGTTCCCCTCTATCGCTTTTCTCATCAGGCGGGACACATTGCGGCCGCTTTGTATTCTGCCAAAAGGCTTGACTGGATGGAGCAGCGTTTTCTGGCGTTCCATGTGTCCGGCGGCACCACCGAGGCGGTGCTGGTTACACCCAGCCGGGAAGAAATCCTGCATGCCGAAATTGTGGCTTCTTCGCTCGACCTGAAAGGCGGACAGGCGGTAGACCGTACCGGCGTATTGCTGGGGCTGCCGTTCCCGGCGGGTCCGGAGCTGGAAAAGCTGGCGCTGCAATGGGATGCTCCGATCAAAGTCCGCCCGGTGATGAAGGGGAGCGACTGCTGTCTGTCGGGTATCGAAAACCAGTGCAGAAAGCTGTTTGAAACTGGCCATCCAAAAGAAGAAATCGCCCGGTATTGTCTGGAATCCATCCGGGCAGCGCTGGAAGGCATGTGTTCGGCGCTTTTGGAGGAATATGGAAACCTGCCGGTGCTGTTCGCCGGAGGGGTGATGTCCAATTCTCTGATTCGCAGCGCATTGACACAACGGTTTGGCGCCAGCTTTGCCGAGCCTGCTTTTTCTGCCGATAATGCCGCCGGGGTGGCGGTGCTGGCGGCAAGAAGGGAGGGCCTGCTGTGAGCGCAGCTGTTTTAACAGTCAGTCAGGTCAATGCGTATATCAAGTCCATGCTGGATAGCGACAAGAACCTGAACCCTGTGTTTTTGAGCGGGGAGATTTCCAATTTTACCGACCACTATCGTTCCGGGCACCTGTACTTTTCGCTCAAGGATGAAAAAGCGGTGTTAAAGGCCGTGATGTTTGCATCCAGTGCCCGGCGTTTGCGGTTCCGTCCGGCAGATGGTATGAAAGTCCTGTGCCGGGGCAGAATCAGTGTATATGAGGCATCCGGGCAATATCAGCTGTATGTGGACGATATGCAGCCGGAGGGCTTGGGTGCGCTGCATCTTGCGTTTGAACAGCTCAAGCAGCGGCTGGAAAAAGAAGGGCTGTTTGATGCTGCCAGAAAGCGCCCGCTGCCACGCTATCCCCGGCGCATCGGGGTGATAACCTCCCCGACGGGAGCGGCTGTGCGGGATATCTGCCAGATTTTGGGTCGGCGCTGGCCGATGGCCGAAATTGTGCTTTGTCCGGTGCTGGTACAGGGAGAAGGCGCAGCGCCTCAGCTGGTGGATGCCCTTTCCCGCGTGAACCGTATTGATGGCGTGGATGTCATTATCATGGGGCGTGGCGGCGGATCGCTGGAAGACTTGTGGGCGTTTAATGAAGAAGCGGTTGCCCGTGCCGTTGCCGCTTCCCGTGTCCCGGTGATCTCTGCGGTCGGCCATGAAACGGATTTTACCATCTGCGACTTTGTTGCGGATTTGCGTGCGCCCACGCCCAGCGCCGCTGCGGAGCTGGCGGTTCCCGAACAGAAGGAAGAAGCCCTGCTGGTGCAGTCTGCCCGGTATATGCTGCAAAAACGGATGGAGTCGCTTTTGGCTGACCGCCGGATGGAGCTGGATTTGCTGGCGGGAAGCCGGAGCCTTTCCAACCCGATGGAGGGAATCAACCAAAAGAAAAACGAGCTCTCTCACCTTTCTCAGCGGCTGGCTGGCGGTGCTGCCCGGTCGCTGGGGCGTGCAAGGGAGGAACTTTCTCATCTTTCCGGCAAGCTGGACAGTTTAAGCCCTCTCAAAGTGTTGGAGCGTGGCTATGCCATTGCCCAGACCAAGCAGGGAACCCCGGTTCGGAGTGTGCTGGATTTGCAGGAAGGAGAAGATTTCCGGCTCCGCTTTGCCGATGGTGAAGCGGTGTGCCGCCCGGTTTCCGGTGGAATACAAAAGGAGGAAACGGATGAACCGTAAAATGACCTATGAAGAAGCGCTTGCCCGGTTGCAGGAGATCGTAGCCCGGTTGGAAAGCGGGGAGGAGCCGCTGGATTCCTCTTTGAAGCTGTTTGAAGAAGGCGCAAAGCTCTCGTCCTTCTGCTATGAGAAGCTGCAAAAGGCGGAGCAAAAAATCACAGACATTACCAAGCTGGAGCAGGCGGCAGACGAATAACCCTTTTGCGGCCATCCGCTTCTGTCCGCTTGCTCTTTGATAATCCGCAAAATCAATGCCAAAACAGGAGAAAAACATGATGAAAACGGAAATACAGGAAATTGAAAAAGCACTTCAAAGCTATCTGCCGCAGCTCCTGCCCCAGGAGAACGATTTGCGGAAAACGCTTTTTGAAAGTATGGAATATAGCCTGATGGCAGGCGGAAAACGGATTCGGCCGCAGCTGGTGCTGGAATTTTGCAGCTTGTGCGGGGGCAGCCGGGAACAGGCAATGCCGTTTGCCTGCGCTTTGGAGATGATCCACTCTTATTCCCTGATTCACGACGACCTGCCCTGTATGGATGACGACGACCTGCGCCGTGGAAAGCCGACCAATCATAAAGTATATGGAGAGGCAGCCGCCCTGTTGGCGGGTGATGCCCTGTTGACACTGGCCTTTGAAACGATGCTTTCGCCGGAAAGCATCGCCGCTGCCGGAGCAGAGCGTGCCGCCCGTGCGGCGGGAGAGCTGGCTCGTGCTGCCGGCGCTCATGGAATGGTAGGCGGACAGATCATCGACCTGGAGTCCGAAGGGAAACAGGTGCCGCTGGAAGTCCTTGAAAAAATGGACGAGGGCAAAACCGGTGCTTTGATTTTGGCAGCGTGCCGGATGGGCTGTATTCTGGGCGGCGCATCCCCGGCGCAGATGCAGGCGGCAGAGATTTATGCCCGCTCGATTGGGCTGGCTTTCCAGATTCAGGACGATTTGCTGGACGTGACTGGCGACGCCGCCCTGCTGGGGAAAAATACCGGCATGGACTCTGCTCGTGGAAAAAGCACCTATGTCAGCCTGCTGGGAGTGGAAAAAGCCCGTGAAACAGTAGAACGCCTGACCTGCACAGCAATCGACGCCCTTTTGGTGTTTGGCGAGGAGGCAAAAGGCTTGGCTGATTTTGCCCGTGCGCTGGCAAACCGGGATCACTGATGGAACCGCTCTGTTTTGAGATCCCATCCCGGTGGGAAGGGGCGCTGCTCAAAGATTTTTTGCGGCGGGAGGCTGGTGTCAGCGCCCGCCTGCTGGCACGGCTGAAACGGGTAGAAAACGGAATCTGCCTGAATGGACAGCCGGTGTATGTGATTGAACGGCTCCACGCCGGGGACAGGGTGGAGCTGTTTTTGCCGAGTGGCGAAACGATTGCCCCCGCAGAAGCGCTGCCTTTTTGCGTGCTGTATGAGGATGAGCGGGTGGTGGCTGTGAATAAGCCGGCCGGAATGCCGGTGCATCCCTCGCCGGGTCATGACCGTGACAGCCTGCTCAATGCTTTTTCCGGCTGGCTGCAGCGGGAAAACCGCTCTCCGTTTGTCTTTCGTCCCCTCTATCGACTGGATCGGGATACCACCGGCGTGATTGTCCTTGCAAAAGATGGTTATACAGCCGCACGGCTGCCCCAAACGATGCAAAAAGAGTATTGGGCAATTTGTCAGGGGGTTTTGCATGGGGAGGACGTGATTCAGCTTCCTATTGGGCTGGAGCCGGGAAGCCGAATCCGGCGCAGTACAAAGCCGGATGCTGTCAATCCCATACCGGCGGTAACCCATTGGAAAGCGCTGGCCTGCAATGACACCCACACGTTGCTGTCTGTCCGATTGGAAACCGGGCGCACCCATCAGATACGGGTGCATTTTTCCTCGTTGGGGCATCCGCTGGCCGGAGATGACCTTTATGGAGGGAGCCGGGAAATCATCCCTCGGCAGGCGCTGCATTGCCGTCAAGCGGCGTTTGAAATTGCGGGTCGGCAGCTTCTGATCACTGCTCCAATTTGTGAAGATATGCAGGCTGGATTTCCCGGTTTCTTCCAGGAAAGAAATTTCATGTCGGAAACTGTATAAAACATACGAATCCACACTGGTTTTCAAGGGCAAAAACCGGAAAGATTATTCATAATAAAACTTGATTTCTGTATGTTTATGCGTTATAATCGGTGTCAGACGAAACAGTTGCTGCAAAGTTATCCGAAGATTCTGGAAATTCCAGCAGATGCCTTGCAGCGGAAAAGGGGTATTTCGATTATGAAAAATGTGAAAAAACTGGCAGCCCTGCTTCTGGCTGCGGGCATGACAATGAGTATGGCTTCCTGTGCTTCTGCACCGGCTTCCAGCAGCAATTCCGGCGATACTTCTACTAACAGCGCTGCTGGTGAAAGCTCCATCGATAAGATCAAAGCTGCTGGCAAAATCATCATGGCTACCAACGCACAGTTTGAACCTTTTGAGTATATTGATGGCACTGACTTCAAGGGCATTGATATCGAGATTTCTCAGAAGATTGCCGATGAGCTGGGCGTAGAGCTGGAAATCCACGATGTAAAGTTTGAATCTGTGATTGCTGAGATCACAACTGGAAAGGCCAACTTTGCTGCTGCTGGTCTGACCATTGACGAAGACCGCAAGAAGAACGTTGATTTCTCCGAGCCTTATTACAACACCACCCAGGTGATTCTGGTTCGCAGCGATGAAACCGAAATCAAGTCCAGCAAGGATCTCAAGGGCAAGACCGTTGGCGCACAGACCGGTACGGTGGGCGATGACTATGCTACCGATAAAGACGGAGAGTATGGCCATGGCGTGGCAGAAGTCAAGCGTTATAACAGCTTTATGGATGCTGCAAACGACCTGATGGCTGGCCGTATTGATGCTGTGGTAATGGACGATTTCCCGGCAGACAAGATTGTTGAGAAGAATCCCGACAAGCTGGTAAAGCTGGATGAAAAGCTTACCGGTGAAGATTATGCCCTGGCTGTTCCGAAGGGCGACAAGGAAATGAAAGAACTGGTTGACAAGGTTCTGGCTGATCTGGAAGAAAGCGGAGAGCTGAAGGAAATTGTCAACAGCTATATGGAATAATTCCCACACTTGCAGGGCGGTCAACCGGCCGTCCTGCTTTTCCATTTTTAGTAAAAAGGAGGAGAACCCATGACATGGCTTACAAATGCGTTTCATCAATTTTATGAAACCATGATTGTTGATGACCGCTATATGCAGATTATCTGGGGTTTGGGCAACACCCTGATGATTACGGTTTTTGCAATTTTGATGGGTACAGTAATCGGAACGATTATCGCAATGATCAAGGCAAAGGTTTTCAGTCCCCGAAATGCAATTCTAAAGGTGATACTCAAAATTTTGGATGTCATCGGCACTGTCTATCTCACTGTTATCCGTGGCACCCCCATGATCTTGCAGCTGATGATTATGTATTATGTGATCCTGACCAATATTTCCGATGGCGTTACGGTGGCCTGCATCGCATTTGGTATCAACTCCGGTGCTTATGTGGCCGAAGTTATCCGTACCGGTATCCTTTCGGTGGATAAAGGACAAATGGAAGCTGGCCGTTCTCTGGGCTTAACCCAGACGACCACTATGTTCAAAATCATTTTCCCGCAGGCGTTAAAAAATGTGCTGCCAGCTTTGGGCAATGAGTTTATTGCCCTGCTCAAGGAAACTTCAGTTGCGGGCTATATCGGCATCCACGATTTGACCAAGGGTTCCGACATTATTCGTACCGGTACATACGATTCCTTTACACCGCTGATCAGCGCAGGTTTGGTATATCTGGTGCTGGTGATTGGTTTGACCAGCCTGCTGGGTTGTCTGGAAAGGAGGCTGCGTAAGAGTGATATCCGTTAAGAATCTTGAAAAAGCGTTTGGCGATAACCAAGTACTGTGTGGTATCGATCAGGAAATCAAAAAAGGGGAAAAGGTCGTAGTTGTGGGTCCTTCCGGTTCCGGTAAAAGTACCTTCCTGCGCTGCTTGAACCTTTTGGAAATCCCCACTGGCGGCGAAATCTGGTTTGAGGGCGAGAACATCACCGACCCCAAATGTGACATCAACAGACTGCGTCAGAAAATGGGCATGGTGTTCCAGCACTTTAATCTGTTTCCTCATCTCACAGTCAAGAAAAACATTACGTTGGCTCCGGTTCATCTCAAGCTCATGACCCAAAAGGAAGCAGATGAGCTGGCGATGCAGCTTTTGGCACGGGTTGGCCTGGCCGAAAAAGCAGACGCCTATCCCAACCAGCTTTCCGGCGGCCAGAAGCAGCGTATCGCTATTGTGCGTGCGCTGGCCATGAAGCCCGATGTGATGCTGTTTGACGAGCCGACTTCTGCTCTCGACCCCGAAATGGTGGGCGAAGTTTTGCAGGTAATGAAGCAGCTGGCAGAGGAAGGCATGACCATGGTAGTGGTCACACACGAGATGGGATTTGCCCGTGAGGTTGCAACCCGTGTGCTGTTTATGGATCAGGGGAAGGTGTTGGAAGAAGCTCCCCCTGAGGAATTTTTCAGCCATCCTAAGAACCCCCGTTTGCAGGATTTTCTGTCAAAAGTTCTGTAATAACTTGTAATCATTTGTGGTTTTGTGTATGATGAAAGAAACCACAGGAAAAGCCCGAAGGCTCCCTGTTTGGGGGCCTTCGGGCTTTTTGCCGGCAAGAAAAGAACGGAGGATACAAGTATGCCAGCAGCAATTGTCCACTATTTGCACGGAGAACGGATTTGGGATTGGCTTGAAAAAGAAGGGGTTGTCCAGCGGGAAAGGCTGGTGAAAGATACCTTTGATTGGGGAAAGCAGGGGCCGGATTTCCTGTTTTGCCACCGCTTTTTTCCGTGGCAAAAGGGCGAAAGTCTTGAAGAAAGCGGAGAGAAGCTGCACAGTCTGCCCGCCGAGAAAACGCTTTCCTGTTTGCAGAAAATCTGGCAGGAGCGTCCTGTGGCAGAAGTCCGCTCTTATATTCTGGGGTTCCTTTGCCATTACAGCCTCGACCGCACCTGCCACCCGTTTATTGAGTTCCAGTCCCGCCAGCTGTTAAAGCAGGAGCCCACCCAGACCGAAAGTATTTTTCACAACGAGATTGAATCAGCTCTGGACGGGATTGTGTTTCGCTGGGAGCTGGGAAAGCTGCCGTCGGAGTTTCCTCTGGGAAAAACACTTCCCAAGAATCTGGAAACAGAAGAAACAATTACCCAGATTTATGACAGCCTGCTGGAAAGCCTGCTTCATCAGAAGGGAAAAGAAAACGAACTGCATCAGGCTCAAAAAGATGCCCGGATGATATTCCGTGCGCTTTATGATAGGACGGGGCTGAAAAAGCAGTTGTTCCTGAAACTCGAAGCGAAAAAGCAGCGGAAAATTTCATGTCATCTGCGTGGAATGGTGGAAGATGGCGAGCAGGATTATGCCAATACCGCACAGGAAGAATGGAGCGACCGTCAGGGGAACGCCCGGACAGAGAACTTTTTTGAGCTGTTTGAGCAGGGCGTGGAGGACGCAAAAGCATTGATTCTCGCATTTCCAGAGGGAGATATTCGACAGTTGACAGCAGGAAAGAACTTTTGATTTTGTACAGGATGGTATTTTCACAGCAAGCTCTTGCAAAAGGTTACAATTTGAGGTATGATAAGAATAATTGATTACAAGTTTGTAACTTTTAGAAAGGGCGGAATTTGCTTGCGTGAATGGAGTAAACACTTTGCCGGTGCGGCATGGCTCTGGATGCAAAAAGTATTCTGGGCGTTTTGCCAGTCCCTTTATAATTTCACATATATAGTTGGAATCCAGTCTTTGCGGGTGCTGAAACGCTCTTTTTCGAGAGTGCGGCGTTTTTTGCGGCCTCTGAGAAATCTCTGCCAGCGGCTTTATAAGCGTTTTCTGCGCCGCCGGGTTCGCTTCTTGCATTTTGCTGTTATACAGATAATGAAAAACCTTCGCTGGGAGTCCTGGCACATCCGTAAGGCCCGGCAGGAACATGGGTTCAAAAAGGCGCTGTCCCATATCCGCAGTGCAAACCAGCTGCGTGCTGTGCTGTCATTTGCGGGGCAGATCGCATTGCCATGTTTGGCGCTACTGTTTCTGGCAGGTACGATATGGTTCTGGAATCAGCAGAGTTTTGGCCTATATCTGGATTACGGCGGAGATCAGGTAGTAGCGGTAGAGGATGAAGGCGTATTTGATACCGCTTCTGAGATGATGAATCAACGTATGCTTTATGATACGGCGGTGGAAGCGGATACCCAGATAAACGCAGTGTATCAGCTTGGAATCGTGCAGCCGGATTATTTTGAAAGTGCCACCGTCATTTGCGATCGATTGATTCAGCAGTCCGATGATGTGATCAACGAGGCTTCGGGATTGTATGTAAACGGTGAATTGATCGGAGTCGTCCGCAGCAGCACCGATTTACGCTATACCATGGAAAGTGTTCTGGATTCCCAGCAGACCGAAATGGAAGGCGATTCGGCGGAGTTTTTGGAAAACGTGGAGATTATCACGGGACTTTTCCCAACCGCAAGAATTGTTGCGCCGGATCAGCTGAAAGATATGTTAAGTTCTCAGCTGCATGTAAAGGTCACCCGGAAGGAAACCTATGAGGAAACCGTTCCGTATAAGACGGTTACGAAAAAAGATGATTCACAATATACCGATTATTCAAAGGTGACACAAGAAGGAAAAGATGGCGTTCGCACTTGTGTGGATAAGGTATCCTATGTGGGCGGCAAGGAGGTTTCACGGGAGAAGATTTCCCGTGAGGTCACACAGGAGCCGGTGAACAAAGTGGTTGTGGTTGGAACGAAAAAGCGTCCTACCGGAAAGATTCCCGGAGAGGCCAGCGGCAAGTTCACTTGGCCGTCGCCTGTTGTCCGCTATATTTCTTCTTACTATGGCGCACGTTGGGGAACCACCCACTGGGGACTTGATTTTTCTAACGGAAATTCCTATGGGCAAACGATTGTGGCAGCTGACGGCGGAACGGTTTCGTATGTAAAGCTGCATAATTATGGATATGGATATCATCTGTTGATTGACCACGGAAACGGGTATCAGACCATGTATGCCCACGCCAGCAAGATTCTGGTAACGTCTGGCCAGAAGGTGGCAAAGGGCCAGCCAATCGCCCTGATTGGCAGTACAGGCGACTCCACAGGCGCCCATCTGCATTTTGAAATCATCAAATATGGTTCGAAGGTCGATCCGCTGCCTTATTTGACAGGTGGTTAATTGAACAAAATTTGATTGGAAAACGCTGTGCATTTTGCATGGCGTTTTTTATATTTCATAAAATTTGTGATAACAAAGAAGAAATACTTATTGATTGCACAAGTGTTAGTGGTTTTTTTTGTTAGATATTGACTTTTATTTCTGCGTGTATTATCATGTTAGAAAGAGAAAAATAGAATGGAGCATCTGGGAAGAGAATAGGCTGTTTTCAACGCAGATGTTTTTCTTTTGCCCTCGTAACAGTAGTGCTGCCAGGGCTTTTTGAATTGATGTCAACATGCTTTATTTTATATTATTAGATCCATGGCAATTGCATAATCGCCTTTGTCAAATCCGGAAATTTAGGAGTGTGTCATTTTGGATAAATTTGTGATTACAGGCGGCAATCGGCTGTCTGGCGAAGTGACCATCAGCGGCGCTAAAAATGCCGCCGTCGCTATTCTTCCCGCAGTGATTTTATCTGACGGCATTTGCCGTATTGAAAATATTCCCAACATTACCGATGTGAACACAATGGCGCATATTCTTCAAGATATGGGCGCCAGTGTCCGTGCGGTTGCACCCGGCACACTGGAAATTGACCCTCGCAGCGTCCGTACCCATGTTGCGCCCTATGAGCTGGTGCGCCAGATGCGTGCATCCTATTACCTTTTGGGTGCATTGCTGGGACGGTATCATCATGCCGTAGTCGGAATGCCCGGCGGCTGCAATTTTGGTGTTCGCCCGATTGACCAGCACCTGAAAGGATTTATGGCTCTCGGAGCTACCTACACGCTGGATGGCGGCATGGTAGATGTCATGGCGGACAAGCTGGAGGGCAACCATATCTATCTGGATGTTGTGACGGTTGGCGCTACCATGAATATCATTCTGGCTGCTGTAAAGGCGAAAGGGCTGACTGTGATTGAAAACGCTGCCCGTGAGCCTCACATCGTGGATCTTGCAAACTTCTTGAACAGCATGGGCGCCGATATCCGTGGCGCTGGTACGGATGTCATTAAAATCCATGGTGTGGATTATCTCCATGGAACCACTTATTCGATTATCCCCGACCAGATCGAGGCCGGAACCTATATGGCAGCGGCCGCAGCGACCGGCGGCGATGTCCTGATTAAGAACGTAATTCCCAAGCATCTCGAATCCATCACGGCTAAGCTGGAAGAAATGGGCGTTACCGTTGAGGAGTTTGACGATGCAGTTCGTGTATCCCGTACAGGAACACTGAACAAATGTAATGTAAAAACCATGCCTCATCCCGGTTTCCCCACCGACATGCAGCCTCAAATCGCTGTTTTGCTGGCGATTGCCAAGGGAACCAGTATTATTACCGAGGGCGTGTGGGATAACCGCTTCCGCTATGTGGAAGAACTGCGCCGTATGGGCGCTCAGATCTCGGTTGACAGCCGTTTGGCTGTGGTAGAAGGGGTTGACCATCTGGTGGCCGCTCCTGTAAAAGCTGTTGACCTTCGTGCCGGCGCTGCCATGGTGATTGCCGCTCTTTGCGCCCAGGGAACCACTCAAATTGAGGATATTCAGTTTATTGAACGTGGATATGATGCGATTGTCGAGAAGCTGCGTTCACTGGGAGCGGATATTCGCAGAATAGAAACGCCCGGCCCTTCTGCCGTCATGGTGGGCTGAGGAGCTTGAAACAGACCAGGTTGGAGTGAGATCATATTGGCAAGGCTTTGCCCCCTTTTCAGCGGAAGTAGTGGAAACAGTTATTATATTGGCTCACAGGATCGTGGAATCCTGATTGATGTTGGCCGCAGCGCCAAACAGACCACAGAGATGCTTCAAAAATGTGGGATTCCGGTTTCTGCAATAGAAGGAATCTTTATTACCCATGAGCACACCGACCATGTCAAGGGCCTTCGGGTGTTTGCCGGGCGGAATCATATTCCGGTGTTCGCTTCGTTTGGTACGCTCGAAGCCCTGAACGACGCTCAAATGCTTGACGGCAAGTTCCCCTGTACCGCAATCGGGACAGAAGGGGTGTTGTGTGCCGGGATGGAAATCCTGCCTTTTCACACCTCTCACGATTGTGCAGAAGGCTATGGCTATCTGGTCAAGACAGCAGACGACCATCGGGTGAGCTTTTCAACCGACTTGGGCGTTATCACGCCGGAAGTGGAGAGCCGGATGGAGGGCGCTGATTTTGTGGTGATGGAATCGAACCATGATGTGGGGATGCTCCAGAGTGGGCCATATCCCTATTCGCTCAAGCGGCGTATCCTATCTGCCAGAGGCCATCTTTCCAATTCTGCCTGTGCGGATTATCTGCCTCATCTGGCAGGACGGGGAGCAACCCGGTTTTTGCTGGCTCATCTCAGCAGTGAAAACAATACGCCGGAACTCGCCTATCAGACTGCGCTTTGTTCTCTGAAAATGGCTGGCCTTCAGGAGAACCGTGATTTTACCCTTGCGGTTGCTCCAAAAGAGAATGTAGAAGGCCATACGATTTTGTTTTAATACATATAAAGTGGAGAGGCGGCTGAGATACCGCCTCTTTTTTATGTCTTGGAGGGATATTGTTATGATGAACGTCCAAATTTTGTGTGTGGGGAAGCTGAAAGAAGCCTATTGGCGGGAGGCCTGTGCGGAATATGCCAAACGTCTGTCTGCATTTTGCCGCTTTTCTATCGTTGAAATCCCCGAAAGCCGCCTTCCCGAAAACCCAGCCCCGGCGCTGATCGAAAAGGCGCTGGCAGAGGAGGGGGAAAAGCTGTTGGCTGCTGCCAAAGGCAGCACCCTGATTCCCCTGTGTATCGAGGGGAAAGAAATGGATTCGCCCCGTTTGGCAGAAACCGTTGGGCGGATTGCATCGGGTGGCAGTTCTTCCATCAGCTTTGTGATCGGCAGTTCTTTTGGACTTTCGGAACAGGTAAAACGGGCGGGAAACCTGCGGCTCTCCATGTCGCCCATGACGTTCCCCCATCAGCTGGCAAGAGTGATGCTGTGTGAGCAGATTTATCGAGCCTTCCAGATTTTGAATCACAGAAAATATCATAAATAAGCAAAACAGCTTGCAGGATGATGTTAGCGCTTTCGCTTTTATGTGAGGAACCCTTCCGGGTTCCTTTGCTTTATGCTAGTTATGGATTTGCATAGAGCGATTTGGTATGTTACAATACTACGGAATTGTTTACAAATGGGGGAAGAAAAAATGAAACAGGATCTGACAACCGGGAAGGTTACACGTTCTATGCTCTGGTTTGCTGGGCCGATGATTGCCGGGAACCTGCTTCAGCAGTTTTATAATATTGCCGATACGTTGATTGTGGGGCAGGTGTTAGGCTCCGATGCCCTGGCGGCCGTGGGAGCCTCCTATGCGGTGATGGTGTTTCTCACTTCGGTGCTGCTGGGGCTTTGCATGGGCAGCGGCATCCTGTTTTCCATGCTTTGGGGAGCCGAGCGCAGGCAGGATCTCAAGCGCAGCGTTTTTCTCTCGTTTGTATTTATCGGAGCGATTACCCTTTTACTAGAAGTCGCTTCTCTGCTATTTATGAACCCACTCCTTCGATTGATTCAAATTCCTGAGAGTATCTTCGCCCTCACAGGGGAGTATCTAAAAATTATCTTTTTGGGAATGGCCTTTACCTTTGTCTATAACTTTTTTGCCTCTCTTTTGCGCTCCATTGGAAATTCCTCTGTGCCGCTGCTGTTTTTGGCGGTTTCCGCTGTTCTGAATATCCTTTTGGATTTGCTGCTGGTAATCCCCATGGGCGTAGCGGGGGCGGCATTGGCTACCATTGCCGCCCAAGGCGTTTCAGCGCTGGGGATCGCATGGTACACGCTGAAAAAAATGCCGCAATTGCTTCCCGGAAAAGAGGACTGCCGGTGGGATTCTTCCATGGCAAATCAGATTGTACAGTATTCGCTGCTCACCTGTGTCCAGCAGTCTGTGATGAATTTTGGAATCCTGATGGTACAGGGGCTGGTAAACAGCTTTGGCGTATCTGTGATGGCGGCGTTTACCGCCGCTGTGAAAATCGATTCCTTTGCCTATATGCCGGTACAGGATTTTGGCAATGCCTTCTCTACTTATGTGGCGCAGAATTATGGCGCACAAAAAAAGGAACGGATTCGCAAGGGAATCCGTTCCGCTGTTGCCTGTGCAACGATCTTTTGTATTGTGATTTCCGCTGGTGTGTGCCTGTTTGCCAGAGAACTGATGCTCCTGTTTGTAAAGCCGCATGAAACGGAAATCATTCGTATCGGCGTCCAGTATTTGCAGATTGAAGGAGCCTGTTATTGTGGGATTGGCTGCCTGTTTTTGCTGTATGGCCTGTTCCGTGGCCTGGGAAAACCGGCAATTTCGGTGGTGCTGACCGTGATCTCATTGGGAACACGGGTCGCTTTGGCCTATTCACTGGCGCCCATCCCCTCAATCGGCTTGTTGGGAATCTGGTGGGCGGTTCCCATCGGCTGGCTACTGGCGGATGCTGTTGGATTTATATATTATTACCGGTTTGCGGTCAATTCATCCCAACGCTGATAAATCCGGTACACATTGTCGGGGTTTGCGCCTGCGCCAAACTCACACTGGGCGATGCAGCCGCCGTCTTTCCACAAATTATGATAAACAGAATCAACCGCACGGTCGATTTCTTCCAGGGTGCCGTTAGGAATCAAATGCTGGCGGTCGATTTCGCCCCAGAAGGTGATATCTCCCTTAAACTGTGCCAGCTTGTCGGCGCCCATGCAGAAGATCTGGGTGTTAAAGGCGTCCAGTCCCAAATCAATCAGCTTGGGGATGATGGAGAGCGTATAACCATCGGAGTGCATGAACATCTTCTTGCCGTGCTTGTGGGCGATATCGATGTAATCACGGTACATCGGACGGAAAATCTCATCCCAGATTGTGGGGCTGATGAGCAGGCTCTGCTGGGAACCCCAGTCGTCCATCATGTTCAGGCAGTCTACATCGGTTTCGGCCCACTTGGTGAGCAGACGGCAATAGAAATCGTGCATCTTCTCAATGAACTCCATCATCTTGCGGGGTGGGTCCATCAAATCCATATAGAGGTTCACCGTGCCACGGATAAACTGAAGCTGCTCAAACGGGCGGGGGCATGCGCCGCAGGACATGAATTTGTCGCTATTGCGGCAGGATTCGTTTACCAAATCTACATCAAAGGTCAGCTGTTCTTCCGGGATGTGGACTTTATCCACATCCTCCCAGTCGTCATCTGTGACGAGCGGCTTTTTTACCTCGCCAATTACACCACGATGGATGTTGGTGAACACACAGCCCCAAGGGTCGATATATTCGCCGGGTTCATAAGGGTCGCCGGATTCAACAGGGGATGGCGTGGCAAATTTTACGGTTGGGCCGCTCATATCGGGTTCAAAATCTGCAAGAATTTTTTTAATCATTTCCGGATAGTTCTGGTGTGCCCAGGGGAGCGTCCACAAATCTCTGGGGGCACGTCCGCTGGTGTTCCGACCTTCCAGCGTTGCGAGTACCAGTTCACGGGAAGTCATACGATTCATCCTTTCTCAAGTCATGGACAGTGAGCTGAGCGGCAGTATACACCTGACCGCCGGTATAAAACTGACCGTGACTTTTTTTGTTGGATATAGTATACTGGATTTAAAATTGTATTGCATTTAAAAAAGTATCCGATACGATATCAAACATTTCGGGGGCGTTTCCGATGAAAAAAATGGTAGACAGTTATTGCTGGCAAGAAAGCCGGCAGGTAATGACAATAAAAGAGCATGGGATTCCTGGCGTGGAAACCTTTGGCCACAGCCTCAGCCATCGTGCCGGTTTTCCTCTGGAGACCCATATTCATCCTGGGTGCATGGAGCTGGTGGTGATGAAAAAGGGAAAACAGGTGTATACTGCCGGTGGAGAGCGCTATCCTCTTTCCGGCGGCAACATTTTTATCAGCTTTTCCGGTGAAGAACACAGCAGCGGCGGAGAACCGCAAAATATTTCGGAGTTTTATTGGATTCAGATTCATCCGGAATATCAGAAAGGCTTTCTAGGGCTGGAAGAAAACGCCGGAAAAGCGCTGTGTCAGCGGCTTTCTGCTATCAAAAAACGGTTGCTTCATGGCAGCGATACTTTGATGGAGCTGATGGAAAACTGTTTCTGGAATACCGCCTCGGATTCTTCCTGCCGCCGGGAATACGGCAGAAGCCTATTGGTTACGTTCCTTTATGAAATGTTGTTACAGGAGAAGGCTGAACGCAGCGGCGTTTCAGAAGAAATTGGCCGGTCTGTGTCGTATATCCGTGAAAACATCGGGGAAGAAATTCCACTGGAAACGCTGGCAGATTGTGCGGGGCTATCTTTGTCCCGTTTTAAAGTCCGCTTTAAAAATGAAACCGGTATCACGCCCCGTGAATATGTCAACCTGGCCAAAATTGACGAAGCGAAAAAGAGGCTGCAACAAAACCAGCCAGTCACACAGGTGGCGCTGGATTTGGGATTTGGCAGCAGCAATTATTTTGCGGTGCTGTTTAAGAAGGTGACGTTATACACGCCGACAGAATACCGGGAAAAATATGGGCAAGAAAAAGAAGGGGCTAAAACAAAAAAGAGTGACAAAGTTACAGAAGGATAGGGGAAGAAACCATATAATATTCTCAAAATCGTATAGAAAAAAGGAAGTGACGAAATGGGAATATTAGATTTTTTAAAAAAACCGGATTTTCATGGATTGTTAGAAGAATCCCGCCAAACCCCGCAGGCGGTGCTGGTTGATGTGCGGACACCGGAGGAATACTCGCTGGGACATGTACCCGGCGCTTTGAATATTCCGGTTGACCAGATTGGGCAGGTGGATTTGGCAAAAGACCGGCCGCTCTATCTGTATTGTCACAGCGGTGCACGCAGCAGCATGGCGGTGTCTTCTCTAAAAAGAATGGGATATCCCCATGTCACAAATCTGGGCGGGATACTCTCTTATCACGGGCCTTTGGAGCAGCAATAAAAATTCCCCTGTCCGGCATGATACCAGACAGGGGAGAAGGTTATAGCTCGTTTTCTTTCCAGTCAGGCAGAATCCAACGCCCACTGGTAAAATCAGGGATATCCACCGGTGCGCTGCCCCGTGCAATAGACATCTCCGAAAGGGGAGTGATGCACATCCAGGCAGCCATATCATACACATCGATAGGCATTTTCTGGTCGGTGAGGGCATGGTGGACAAAGGAGCGGAACTCCAATCCGTCCATACCGCCGTGGCCACCGGTCACGCCACTTTCCAAAAATTCCTTCCAGATAGGATGCTCATACTGCTCCCGGAAGCTTTCTACGTTGCCCCACTGATTTTTCCAGCAAAAATCGTCTTTGTTGTGAACGCCGTCCAGGAAGATGGACTCGTTTTCTTCTTCAAACATGCCAAGGGTACCCTGAATATGGAACCCACGGGAATAGTACCGGGGCAAGGTGGTGTCCAGCGTGAGGACAATCGTCTGTCCGCCGGCACAACGGATGGAAGTGGTAATGACGTCCGCCTGATTCCACTGGGCAGAGGTCAGGTCATAGGATTCCCCTTTTTCACGGGCGAGATAGGAGTGCAGTCCTTTGGAGGAAGAAGCCATAGAGGTGAGGGTGAGCATCCGGTTGCCGTGGTTGATGTTCAAAATTTTGGCAATCGGCCCAAGCTCGTGGGTGGGGTAGTTCTCGCAGTTACGGTTCAGATAATGATTCAGGCGGTAGTGGCGGTTTTCACGCCCAAAGCTAACTTCATTTCGCAGGTCGTGACGATAGCCGCCCTGACAGTGGACGATCTCACCAAACAGTCCCTGACGTACCATGTTGAGAACCATCAGCTCGTTGCGGCCATAGCAGCAGTTTTCCAAAAACATGATGGGGGTTTTGGTTTCTTCATAGGTATGTACCAGATCCCAACATTCTTCAAGGGTAGCGGCGCCGCCGACTTCACAGGCTGTGATTTTTCCGGCACGCATAGCGTCCAGCGCAATCGGCGCATGGGCTTCCCACGAAGCGGAAATCACCACAGCGTCAACATTCGGGTCCTTTAAAACGTCGTGATAGTCCTCGTATACAGCGGGGCGCATCTGGCGTTTTTCCCATACTACATCAGCAGCTGCCAGCCGGCGATCTTCATACAGGTCGCAAACCGCAGTTACTTCTGCGTCTTCCACAGGCAGAATCGCATGGGGCAGCAAATCGCTTCCACGAGCGCCCAGACCGATCAGTCCAATTCTCAGTTTTTTGTCCATAATAACTCCTCTTTATTGGGGTAATAAAATTTTTCAGCGTTTTCTCAGCAATTATCAGGGTCAGGCAGATAGAGCGGCAGGGGGAACCAGCTTCTAACAAGGAGGTTCATCCCGGCTTCCGGGATTTCCCGCCAACCTTGGGGGGTAAACAGCAGCCTGGTTGCAAGCAGCGGTTCGAGCGTAAAGTCAGGCGTTTGTTCAGAAACTTCTTCTACTGACGGAACATTGTCTCTTACCGATATCCGGATGGTTTGTCTGCCACGAATGGCAAGAGTGAGCGTGCCGTTGGGCAGAGGCGTGTATCCTGATTTGATTTGCAGAAAGGCTCTGACCATAGCGGCATAATCCATGATCCGATAGTTGTGGTCGGAAATAATCTGGATTCCCTCACACAAATGACCAAGCTCTGGTGTAACCTGGGTTTCCCAGAGTGGAAGGGTGATTTGCAGATGGTCTACTTTGAGAGTGTCGAAAATAGCATGCAGAAGATCCGGTAAAAGTGATTCCTGTGTGAGAACCAGTTCGGAAAGATGATTACCGCCAAGGACAAAATAGCCTTCCAGATGACCTTCGTGTTCAATCACATAGGGTTGCGCCTTCCAGGATTGGAGCGTGACAAGAAAGGTTTCTTTTGTGCGCTGTGCGTGAACAGGCCGCTGGAGAAAAAGCGAATAGCATTTTTCAACATCCTGTGTTTCCATCGGGCGAACAGTAAGTGCTTTGAAGCAGCGTTCACGATAGCGATGACGAAGGTTATCACGGTTTAGAAAATACTGCATTTTTCCCCCGGCAGGTGTATAGCCGAAGTATTCATACCGCTGACGTAAGCCGCCCAAAACGCCAAAGGCATATCCTTCTTTCTCCATATCTTCCAGCGCCCATTGCATCAGCTTTTTCATATACCCTTTGCTGCGGGCTGCTGGATGGACACTGACCGTACCGATTCCAGTACCTTTGAGAATCTGGCCTTCTACCTGATATTCCATAGGAAGCACGCAGATCATCGCTCGGATTTTTCCATCCTCTTTTACCAGATAATGCAGCGGTTCAAATTCTGCCTGCTCTCCATACAGCTTTGGAAGCAGAGTTTTAAAATCGTGTGGACAATGGCTTTTACTAAAAACCAGGTCGGCAAAATCCAGAATGTCCTGCCTGTCTGCTTTCTTCCCCCTACAAAATTCAACATTCATTGTGTTCCAATCCTTTCCCAAAAGGTTACCCAACATATAATTGCTGAGCATGTCCATTGTAGCACACAATGTTTCGTATGTCATCAATAAAAAAACAATTGACAGCAAGTGTAAAAAAATGCAATACTTAGGCTGATGTGATAATTACCAAACAAATTGAACCAAAATCGTTTTATAAGGATGGTGACCTATGAGTCCAAAAACCAGAAAAATTTTACTCGTTGCACTCGTTGTGGTGCTGGTGATCGGCGTGTTTGCCGTAAAAAAGATAACAGAAGGACAGACCCCAGAGCCTGCTCCGGTTGAACAGGGAGAACTCCCGCTGGAAGTGACATCCATAGACTTTGGCGAGCTGAAATCATACGGGCAGCCGATTATGCTGGATTTTGGCTCTGAATCCTGTGGCCCCTGTCAGGCAATGAGACCTGCACTGGAAGCCATGTATGAAGAAATGAAAGGGAAAGTGGTCATCCAGTATACCGATGTGTGGGCAAACCCGGAAGCTGCACAGAATTACCCGGTGCAGGTGATTCCTACGCAGATCTTTTTTGACAAAGAAGGAAAACCGTTTGTCCCAAGCGATAAACTGAAGAAAAGTATTGGCTTTACCCTGTATAGCAGCCGTGATACAGGAGAGCATGTTTTCACGGTGCATCAGGGCGGCCTGACAGAAGAACAGATGAAAGAAATCTTTCGGGAAATGGGGGTTGACACAAAATGATTGACGCATGGCTGCAATCGCTTTCCGAGCTGTTTCGGGAGAGCGTCTGGTTAGCGCCGTTTCTGGCTTTTCTGGCCGGCGTGTTAACTTCGTTTACCCCCTGCTCCCTCTCAGCGATCCCCCTTATTGTGGGATATGTGGGAGGCACCGGACAGCGCAGCACCAAACGTGCCTTTGGGCTTTCCATGATTTTTGTGCTGGGCTCGGCGATCACCTTTACTATTTTGGGAGCCGTTGCCTCTCTGGCTGGCGGGATGATTAGTGCAGCGGGTAACTGGTGGTATCTGATTCTGGGTGTATTGATGGTGCTGATGGCGCTGCAAACTTTCGAGGTGTTTACCTTTATTCCAGCCACTTATCTGGTTTCTAAGAATAAAAAGAGGGGCTGGCTGGGAGCTTTGGTGGCTGGCATTTTGGGCGGAATCTTTTCCTCGCCCTGTTCCACTCCGATGCTGGTTGTTCTTTTGGCAGTGGTTGCCGGAGGAGGGAATCTTTTGTGGGGCATTTTCCTGCTTCTCCTTTATGCTATTGGCAACGGTACATTGGCGGTTATTGCCGGAACCTCGGTGGGCTTTGTCCAAAAGCTTTCTTCATCTGGTTCTTATGGAAAGGTGAGCCGGATTTTGCAGATGATTACCGGTGTTCTGATATTAGCTCTGGGTCTGTATTTTTTGTATCTCGGTTTTTAGGGGCTATCTGAAAAGTCGAAATTATCGTCTTTTCCTACAGATATCATGAAATGATGTCGTACAACGCTAGCTACTGCGTTAAAAATCGTTTTTGTCTTGTATCTGCCTATTGCTTGTCGAAAATCCATCAATTTCTTAGTTTTCAGAAACGCCCTAAACAAGTAATAAAAAAGGATCGGATTATCAAATAATCCGATCCTTTTTTATTACTCCTGCAACAGATTCATGATGGCGGCCTGTGTAGCCGTATTGGCAGCGCCGGTGATGCCGGGTTCCGGGCTGATACTTTTATGCAGTACGCTTTTGCCGACAGAAATCTTGTCAACCTTTTCTTTGATAGCAGAGAAAAGATCCTCTCCCAAAACGTCGAACAACTCTCCGCCCAGAGAAATATGGTCGCAGTCATAGCACATCATCAGGTTGTTGATACACAGAGCGGTATAGGCGGAAACATATTCAATGGCCACCTGACGATCCCGCCCGGAGAGAGGCGTATCGGGAGAAATGTTGAATTTTTCACGAAGGGCTGTGAGGTTGATACATTGTTCCAGCCAGCCGGCCTTCTCGACATCGGCAGAAAAGTCGTCCATAAACGTCATGTAGCCAATTTCACCACACTGGCAGTGCTTTCCCCGGCGCAGCTGTCCGCCAAGCATCACGCCGCAGCCGATGCCGGTTCCCATAGAAAGATAGAGCAGGTCGCTTTCTTCCGGCAGCCGGAGAGAAAGAAATTCTCCCATTACTTCCATGTTCAAATCATTTTCAACAAACACGGGAATCTGATAGGCGTTTTGGATGCGATTCAGAATGGGGGAGATATCCACTGGATTTACCACTTGAATCAGGGGAGCCATTTCCAGCATATGTTCTTCCGGATGATAAATGCCCGGAATTCCGATTCCAATTCCCAGAATGTCACAAAGCCGGATGTTGGACTTTACCAGCAGCTCGTTAATTAAAGAGAAAAGTGTTTCTCCCAATACCTGCTCCAGTGGGCCGTCCGCTTTTACCTTTTTCATGGCTTCAATCTCGCTGCGGAGATTGGCGATTCCCACCTTGAGAAAATCGCCTTCATGGATGACGCCGATGGAATAATACCGGTTTTTATTCAGCCGCAGCATCTGCGGTTTTCTGCCCAGCGCCGCCTCTCCATCGCCCAGCTCCTGCACCAGTTCTTTTTCCAGCAGGAAATTAATGATCTTGATAATGGTTGGGGCGCTGATTCCGGTAAGGCGGGAAAGCTCAGATTTGGAAGTTTCATCCAGTTCACAGAACCACTTATAGACAGTTTGCCGATTCATATCTTTTAAATGTGCGGCAACGTACCCTTTCATCACATGGTTCCTCCAATACTACTTGATTATATTTATGATACCGTTATAGGAAGGAAATGTCAAGAAATGGAAACCAGTTACACCACCTGGAACAGGTAGAATTTCAGGTAGTTGGTTTCAGGCACATTCCACAGGATGGGATGGTCGGGCGCCTGCTGACGTGCCTCGATTTGGCGCAGTGAAACATTGGCGTCAAAAGCAGCGCTCCGCAGCATTTCACAGAAGCGGGCCTCTGTCATAAAATGGGAGCAGGAGCAGGTTGCCAGATATCCTCCTCTGGGAAGGAGTTTCATTGCCCGGAGGTTGATCTCCTTATAGCCCCGTGTGGCACTGTCAACTGTCTGACGGGATTTGGTAAAAGCGGGCGGGTCAAGGATAATGTAATCAAAATTGGCGCCCGGCTCGTGGGCGAGCTGGGGAAGAAGATCGAATACATTAGCTTCCCGGAAGCTCATATTTCCCTCTAGTCCATTGCGTCTGGCGTTGGATTCTGCCATTTTTACAGCATCTGCCGAAATGTCTACCGCACAAACATGTTCAGCGCCGGCTTTGGCGGCGTTGAGCGCAAAAGAACCGGTGTGGGTAAAGCAGTCTAACACTCTGCGTCCCGGTGCCAGTCGAGCCGCAGCCTTACGGTTGTATTTCTGGTCAAGGAAGAATCCGGTTTTCTGTCCGTTTTCAAAATCAACCGCATACCGTACCCCGTTTTCACAGATTTCGGTCACAGTTGATTCCGGAGTCGGGACGCCATCAAGCGGGAAAAAGCCCTTGCCTTCTTCCATGCCCTCCAGTTTACGGATAGCCACATCGTTGCGTTCATAGATTCCCCGGATTTCCTGCCCATCTTCCCGGAGAATCTGGTATAAAGCCGGGAACAGGAGATCTTTGCGCTGCTCGATTCCCAGAGAAAGGGTTTGGGTCACCAGGATATCGTTGAAGCGGTCAACGGTCAGTCCGGGGAAATGGTCGGCTTCTCCAAAAATCAGCCGGCAGCAGGAAACATCCTCTCCCATTACCGTTTTCCGGTAGTCCCAAGCGTGCTGAAGGCGACGGCGGTAAAAGGCCTCGTCAAAAGTATCGTTAGTATTGGTGGAGATCACCCGCACACGGATTTTGGAATGGCTGTTATAATATCCGGTTCCAAGATACCGGTTTTTGCTGCTCAATACATCTACCAGACAACCGTCTGTGATGAGGTCGGCTTTCTGTACAGCGGTGATTTCCGCTTCATATACCCAGGGATGACCCGAACGAAGGCTGACTTCTCCTTTTTTGGTGATCTGTACGCTGGGATAGATTCTTTCCTGTTTCAAGAGCGTTTCTCCTTTATATCAATGTTACGTTACAGGCTGTTTTGTTGGAGAGCCTGTATTTTACGAATTTGTGCGTCAAGCAGCTGACGGAAGGTGTCGTTGCTTTTGCTCTGTCCCCGGTTATCGGTATATCGAACAGGGCGGTAGTATGCCGAAGAAGTCTGCTGCTGAAGATAGAGGAGAGCTTCCTCCGGGGTTCGGATTCGCAGCAAAAGGTCGGCAATTTTGACCGGGTACATGGCGTTATACGGCTCCAGCCGATAGGCCTGTTCATAGTTGTTCAATGCGGCAAGCGGCTGGCCGCTCTGCATCTGCGCCTGTGCCATATCGCTGAAAAGGGAAGCACGAATTGCGCTTTCCTGACTGATTGTAATGCCATCTTGTGTCGTCATGCCGCTGGGCAGCCGGTCCCATGGGTCGCCCGAAAGATAAACTGAGGCCCAGCGAATCGTCTGGCTGGCATAAGCGCCGCCAAGCCAGCTGTAAATTTTGGCCAGCAGATACCGCTGGCAGGGAGCTTCCCCTTCGCCACAAAGAGCGGCGGCTTTCAGCAGGGCTTTTTCCCGGCCTGAAAAGGAGCGGACGGACTCTTTGGCAGATTCTTCCAGAGCGGGGTCGTGTGGGATCTGTCCGCCCAAAGCCCAGAATAAAGCCGCCGCTTTTTCAAACTGTTGGTGTACCATAATTTCTCATCCGCTTTCTAAAAATATGAGATAAAAAGTATTTTGGGCTGTACAGATTAGGGGCTATCTGAAAAGTCGAAATTATCGTCTTTTCCTACAATCAATGGCAGCTACTGCGTTAAAAATCGTTTTTGCCTTGTATCTGCCTATTGATTGTGGAAAATTCTTCAATTTCTTTGTTTTCAGAAACGCCCTATGAAAGCTGGTAGCCCAGCCAAATTATAACACATTTTTGTGCAGATGCAAAACAAAAAGAAAGGGGAATCCCTCCGTTTTACAGAAATTGAAAAAATGGGTCATCTATCGCAAATTGTTGGGAAATCCCAGAAAATCAGTAGACTTATGGAATATTTATGGTATAATAAATAGTAAGCAGAAATCCCTATCTGTTATTTTCTTTTTAGAAAAGGAGAGTTGATTCGATGAAAAAGAGAATTGCCAGTCTGGCAGCCGCAGCGTTGATGGTCTTTTCCTTTGCCGGTTGTCAATCACAAAACCCGATCGACCTGCTGCAAAGTGCAGCCGCTAAAACCAAAACCCTTCCTGCGGTGGAGTATGACGCAACGGTAGGCGTTGACGTTGACATGCAGGGCATGACCATGGGAATCGACATGGACATGAATCTGAAAGCAGTCAACGATGAGAAAGACCCTGATTTTGAATACACTATGTCCATGGAGCTGATGGGGCAGTCGATGGATATCAATATGAAATATATCGATGGCTGGTGCTATATGGATGCTGGTAACGGCGCCAAGAGCAAAATGGAGATGGATTTGGAGAAATTCAAAGAAAAACAGGGAAGCCTCTTTAACCTGACAGAGTTTGAAATGGAGCCTGAATACCTGAAGGATATGAAGGTAACAAAGTCTGGGGATAATACCGTCATATCTTTTGAGGCCGACAGCAAGTTCGCTCAGGATATTATAGACTCTGTTTTGGGCAGCATGGGTGACGATGCCGCAGCGCTGGAAGATGCCAATATGAAGATCAGCGGCGTCAGCGGCGAGTTTACCGTAGACCGTGAGGGATATCTTGCCGGTGAAAAAATCACCATGGACTGCGAGGTTTCATCGATGGGTCAGAGTATGACCATGAAGATGACGATGGACTTTACATTGAAGAATCCTGGACAGGAAATCACCATCAAAGTGGACGATCCGGATTCCTATGAGGAATATGATTTGAGTGATGAACTCCTGGAAGATGACTTCCTTTCCGATGATTCGGATAGCACTGATTTTTAATTAAACAGGAACTGAAAACCGGGGGCGGCCTATTGGAAGCGGCTGTCCCCGGTTATTTTTCTGCTTATCAGTGGATGAACATGGCGTCGCCAAAGCTGAAGAAGCGGTATTTCTCCTGAACGGCAATTTTATAGGCGTTCAGAATGTTTTCCCGTCCGGCCAGAGCTGAAACAAGCATGACCAGTGTGCTTTCGGGCAGATGGAAATTGGTGATTAACCCGTCCAGCACCTTAAATTCATAGCCGGGATAGATGAAAATATCCGTCCAGCCGTCGCTCTCACAGATTTTTCCCTCTTTGGCGGCAACAGATTCCAGAGTACGGCAACTGGTGGTTCCCACGGCGATCACCCGACCGCCGTTTTTCTTGGTTTCCTGAATCAGTGCGGCGGTTTCAGCCGAAAGATGATAGTGTTCCGAGTGCATTTTATGCTCGGAGATGTTTTCAACACTAACCGGCCGGAACGTTCCCAATCCCACATGCAGGGTCACAGCACCGATCTTCACGCCCTTTGCTTTCACTTTTTCCAAAAGCTCCGGGGTGAAGTGCAGGCCGGCAGTGGGGGCTGCCGCTGAACCGACCTCTTTGGAATAAACGGTTTGATACCGCTCTTTGTCTTTCAGTTCGCTGGTAATGTAATGGGGGAGGGGCATCTGTCCGATTTTGTCGAGAATGGAATAGAAATTCCCCTCATAGGTAAAACGGGCCAGACGATTGCCTCCTTCGATGATTTCCAGCACTTCGGCATGGAGCAGGCCGTTTCCAAAGCTGAATTTTGCGCCGGGCTTGGCTCTGCGTCCAGGGCCTGTCAAAACCTCCCACACGTCTTTTTCACGCTGGTTCAGCAGCAAAAATTCCACATGGGCGCCGGTTTCTTCTTTTTCGCCATAAAGCCGTGCGGGCAGCACACGGGAATCATTGACAATGAGGCAATCCCCCGGCATAAGAAAGTCGCAGATATCATAAAAATGATGGTGGGAAACTTCTCCGGTCTTTCGGTCCAGTACCATCAGTCGGGAAGAATCTCTCGGTTCGGCGGGGGTTTGAGCAATCAGTTCTTCCGGGAGGTCATAAAAAAAATCATGGGTTTTCATATTGGGTATCTGGTTCATCTAGCATAGATCCTTTCTATATTCCAATGCCGTCATGCCGTCTTTTGAATGATGACAAAACAGGAATTTGTCCTTGTGTCAAAAACACGTTAAAAATGGATGAAAAAGTATTGCTTTCCTGTGCAAAAATCATAAGGATACAAATTGACAAAAGCGGCCCTTTCATGTATGATAAAGACGTTGAAGATAGAGGTGCGTCTTTCAAGAGTAACGGGTCGTGAGGCTGCCGCAGCTGATAACCGTCCGCAAAAGGGGAAGTCGCCGAAGGCGATGTGTGGCAAGCGTCCGCCTGGGGATGTTGGAAATACCAGCATCACTGTCATCATATCCGTTATGATGGAGCGCTATCGGTCTTACCCCGGCATAACATACAGGGTGAATCCGAACAGTACTATTATATTGGATTGATGGCCGGTTTTCAACCGGTTTTTTTATTCCCTGTTTTACCGGAACCCAATATTTATTTTTTATTGTCAGGAGGATATTACCCATGAGAAAGTATAAAGTTGGAATTATCGGCGCTACCGGAATGGTAGGACAGCGCTTTGCCACCCTGCTTGAGAACCATCCCTGGTTTGAAGTCCATGCGCTGGCGGCTTCTTCCCGCTCTGCCGGCAAAACCTATGCCGAGGCAGTGGGCAGCCGCTGGGCCATGACCACCCCCATGCCGGAATCCATGGCCAATATGGTTGTGATGGACGCAACGGCTGACGTGGAGAAGATTACTTCTCTGGTGGATTTTGTGTTCTGTGCAGTGGACATGAAAAAAGAGGAGATCCGTGCGCTGGAAGAAACCTATGCCAAGGCCGAGTGCCCTGTGATTTCCAACAACAGCGCCCATCGTGGCACCCCGGACGTCCCCATGATTATCCCGGAGATCAACGCCGACCACGCTGAGATCATCCACGCACAGCGCAAGCGTCTGGGCACCAAAAAGGGCTTTATCGCCGTGAAATCCAACTGCTCTTTGCAGAGCTATGTGCCCGCTGTACATCCTCTGATGGATCTGGGCGTTACCAAAGTGCTGGCCTGTACCTATCAGGCAATTTCCGGCGCAGGCAAGACCTTTGCAACCTTCCCCGAAATTGTTGACAACGTCATTCCCTTTATCGGCGGCGAAGAAGAAAAGTCCGAGCAGGAGCCGCTGAAGATCTGGGGCCATATCGAGGGCGACAAAATTGTGAACACCACCACGCCGAGCATCACTTCTCAGTGCCTGCGTGTTCCCGTGTCCGACGGCCATACTGCCGCTGTGTTTGTTTCCTTTGACAAAAAAGTTTCCATGGAGGAGATCATCCGTCGTTGGGAATCCTTCCGTGGCCCGGCACAGGAGCTGAATCTGCCCAGCGCTCCCAAGCAGTTCCTGCATTATTTCACCGAGGATAACCGTCCGCAGGCGAAACTGGATCGCAATCTCGAAAACGGCATGGCGGTTTCCATCGGACGTCTTCGCCCCGATACGCAGTATGACATCAAATTTGTCTGCCTTTCCCACAACACCCTGCGTGGCGCAGCGGGCGGCGCTGTCCTGATGGCAGAACTGCTGTGCGCCAAGGGATATCTCGACTGATCCTTCCCAATTTTTCTCTGGAGGCTGTTGACACATGAAGAAAACAATTTTTACCGGCTCCGGCGTAGCAATCGTCACTCCCATGCACGAGGATGGTTCTGTCAATTATGCAGAGCTGGAACGCCTGATTGAATTTCAAATTGCAGAAGGCACCGATGCCATTATTTCCTGCGGTACAACCGGCGAATCCGCTACTCTGGATCATGAGGAACATTGCAAGGTTCTGGATTTTACCATTCAGCATGTCAACCATCGTGTCCCGGTGATTGCAGGTACCGGCAGCAACGATACCCAGTATGCGGTGCAGCTGGCGCAGTCGGCCGAAAAGAGTGGGGCCGACGCCCTTTTGATGGTGACCCCATACTATAACAAAACTTCCCAGAGCGGGCTTGTCCGTCACTTCACCTATGTGGCAGACCGAGTGAATACCCCGATCATTCTTTATAACGTACCTTCCCGTACCGGCTGCAATATCCAGCCCGAAACGTATCTGGAGCTTTCCAAGCATCCGAACATTGTGGCGACCAAAGAGGCCAACGGCAATGTGGCTTCCACCATTCACACCATGTCTTTGTGCGGAGATGATCTGGATGTGTATTCCGGCGAAGATGACCTGACCTTGCCTTTGATGGCCATGGGCGGCAAGGGTGTGATTTCGGTGTTTGCCAACGTGATGCCGAAAGCCATGCACGAGCTTTGTGCCGCTATGCTCAAGGGCGATCTCGAAACCGCTCGGAGCATCCAGTTTGCCAACACAGAGCTGATGAAAGCCCTGTTTATGGACGTGAACCCCATCCCGGTAAAAGAGGCGCTGAACCTGATGGGCTATCAGTGCGGCCCCTGCCGGATGCCGCTGGCTCCTTTGAGCGAAGCAGCACACGAAAAGCTGGTTGCGGTGATGAAGAAATACGGGCTGGTGAAGTAATTTCTTTAACGGATTTTTATGGTTTCGCTCTTGTAGGGGCGGTTAGTAACCGCCCGTTATTTAGAACGTCATCATATCATACGGGCGCATACTATGCGCCCCTACCAATATAATCCGACTGCTTAACAAATCCCTGCACTTCCTCGTTTTGGACGTTTGAAAGGAGGCACACCGGCGGCAGCCCGCCGCCGGTTTTGCATATGACAAAAATATTGCTCAGTGGATGCTCCGGCCATATGGGTCGTGTGATTGCATCCCTCGTTGAAAATCGTGACGATTGTGAAATCAGCGCCGGTGTAGACCTGCGCCCGATTGGGAACGAAAGCTTTCCGGTATTCACTTCGTTTGCACAGGTAACCGCTCCGGCGGATGTTGTGATTGATTTTTCCCATCCTTCGGTGCTTTCCCCACTGCTGGCCTTTGCCGTAGAGAAAAAGCTGCCGGTTGTCCTCTGCACCACCGGTTACACGCCCGAACAGGTTTCGGAGCTGAAAGAGGCCGCCAAGGAGATTCCGGTTTTCTATTCCCGGAATATGTCGATTGGCATTAACCTTTTGATCGAACTGGCCAAAAAGGCCACGTCCGTGCTGGGTCATGATTTTGATATCGAAATCGTGGAAGAGCATCATAACCAGAAAATCGATGCCCCCAGCGGCACAGCGCTGATGATTGCCGACGCTATTTCGGAAACCCGTGAGGGGACATCCCAGTATATGTATGACCGCCATTCCCAGCGGAAAAAGCGCAGCCCCAATGAAATCGGAATCCATTCTATCCGTGGCGGTACCATCGTGGGCGAGCACGAGGTGATTTTTGCCGGGCAGCACGAGGTCATCCGGCTTTCCCATTCGGCCCAGTCCAAAGAGGTATTTGCTTCCGGCGCTGTGAACGCCGCTTTGTATCTGCCCGGAAAACCTGCGGGGCTATATGATATGTCCAATCTGGTTTGACCTGATAAGTAAGCATCAAAAAGGAGGAGTTGTTTATGAGCGCAACCATCTCTACTCTCAGCGATATCACCCTGATTACACTGGAGGGATGTCCGGCGGATATCGGCTATCTGGCATCTTCTCTGGACGCAGTCGCCGCAATGGGAATCAATATCGATATGATTTCCATCGCTCCCGCCCATGGCGCCCTGACGTCGTTTTCCCTCACAATTTCGGATGACGATTTGGGAAAGGCACTTGCGTTTACCAAGCAGCTGCGGGAAACCACCAGTGTGCGTCCGATTGTCAGCAGCGGAAACTATAAAATTTCGGTGTTTGACCCCTGCATGAAGAACACTCCGGGAATTGCAGCAGCTGTGTTCAAGGCAGTTGCAAAGGTGAATACCGATATCCGGATTGTTACTACATCGGATGTGGAAATCTCGATTCTGGTCACAGCGGCGGACTATGATTCCACCCTGCTGGAACTGGAAAAAGCACTTGGCTAATTCTTTAGATAATGAGGCCCCCTGACGCTGTTGCTCAAATGCGTCAGGGGGCTTTCTTCATGCTTCGGCCGGGACTTCCTGCTGAAAGCGGGATTCGATTTGCTTATCGCAGCCGCAGGGCGAATAGCGGAAGCTCTCCATATGTTTATCAGAATAAAAATAGGTAGGTGGTTCCGGCTTATAGTCGTATTCAAACGTTTCGATGATAATCAGTTTGATTTTCATGCGGCTGGGTACGATGCTTTTGATAAATACGCTGGCCTGCTGTCCCGGACTCACGCCTTCTTTGGGTTCGGCCAGCCCGGCCAGATTGGGGGCAAGCTCTACAAAAATCCCATATGGCTCCACGCTGCGGACGATTCCCGCCACGGTTTCCCCCGGCGCAAAGGCAGAGGCGTTTTCTTCCCAGGTGCCCAGCAGCTCTTTGTGCGAAAGGGTGATCCGGCGGTTTTCGATGGATTTTACCACCGCTTTGATATCCATCCCCACGGAGAACCGCTCCCGTGGATGGTCGATTCGGGAAACCGAAATCGCATCGATCGGCAGGAGAGAAACAATCCCGCAGCCGATATCGGCAAAGGCCCCAAACGGCTCCAGATGGGTGACTCTGGCATCCACAATATCTCCGGGAGAGAGATGAGAGAGAAATTCTTCCATACATTTTTCCTGTGCCCTGCGCCGGGAAAGCGTTGCGGTATATTTTCCGTCTTCCGTGCGGCTGACCTCTGTAACGACAAAGCAGACCGGGCGGTTGACCCGTGAAATAATGGCGATATCACGCACTGTGCCTTCCCGGATACCGATAGCGCCTTCCTCACGGGGGATGATGCCTTTGATTCCATGCAGGTCTACCATCAGGTTGTGTTCGCTGTCACAAATCAAAGCACGGGCTTCCAGGATTTTTTCTTCTTTCCATGCCTCGGTAAGGGGTCCGGGACTGGAAAGAGCGCTTTTATTTTCCGGTGTATCAATGAGCCAGCCTTCGGGATAGTAATTCATCTTTGTGACCATTCCTTTCTTTAGCGGACATTATGCAGCTTTTCCGAAGCCTTTGGCTCCGGATGTTCCCTGCCGATAAAACATATGCAAAACAAAATCGAAAGATACCCGCAAAAGCACATACGCATAAGAGAAAAAATACTTGCAATCATGGGCGCTATCCTCTACAATAGAAACCATAGCGATTTTGCCGCTGAAATGATGTGAAATGAAAGGACGAGTGTTCCATGAAACGAAGAAATAAGTGTGCTGTGGCAGCAATGCTGATGGTTTCCCTGTTGGCGCTAACCGCCTGTCAGTCTGCCCCAAAAGAGAATCCGGCCCTGACAGTGACCTCTAATGCAGATTCCGACCAGGCCACCTCCCAAAAAGAGGAGTCTTCTGCTTCTTCTGAGGTAGTGCAAAAAGACCAGTTCCCTGCTGGGACAACCGAAGGCACTGAACTGGGCTACCAGCTGGAGCTTCCCGAAGAAGGGGAGGAGATCGCCGTGATGACCACCAGCATGGGAACGATTTCCATTCGCCTGTTCCCAGAGGCTGCTCCCAAAACGGTGTATAACTTTAAGAAGCTGGCACAGCAGGGATATTATGACGGCCTGACCTTCCACCGTGTGATTGAAGACTTTATGATTCAGGGCGGCGACCCCAAAGGCGACGGTACCGGCGGTGAGAGCGTGTGGGGAGAGAGCTTTGAGGATGAGTTTAACACCAATCTGGTGAATCTCCGTGGTTCTCTGGCCATGGCAAACTCCGGCAGCAACACCAACGGCAGCCAGTTCTTTATCAACCAGGCCGGCCCGGTGGAATCCTCTTTCTGGGACAGCATGAAGACAAACTATGACCAGCTAAAGGAAATGAGCGATGAAGAAAAGCAGTCAGTACAGATGTATTACGGATATACCTTCCTGAATACAGATATGATTAGCGACACCTATAAAAAGCTCTATGAGGAACAGGGAGGCAACCCCTCTCTGGACGGCGCATATAACGCTTTTAATCCGCAGCGTGGCCATACTGTTTTTGGCCAGGTATTTGAGGGCATGGATATTGTAGACAAAATCGCAGCAGTGGATACAGACGATAATGACAAGCCCAAAGAGGACGTTACCATTGAGAAGTTGGAAATTGTCCAGTATAAAAAATCCTGATAGCAGAGGGTTGCCTGAAAGGGCAGCCCTCTTTTTGTTTGCGAGATAAACAAATTATTCCTGCTGGGAAAATTGCACGAAACTCCACCGGCTTTTTGGGAAGTGACAACAAACCGAAAGGAAAAGATAGTGGAGATTTCTAAAAAACAGCCCTATATTTGTTAAAAAGAAATATTTATCAGTATTTTTACAAAAAGCCCTTTACATTTCGTGAGAAAGTTGTATAATATGAATGGATATGAATTATCCGCCCTCTCTTACCGGAGGTCTTGAATCCGGTAATTTGCGTTTATTACGAAAGGAGTTTGTAGTATGACATTTAGTAAAGACAACTTGATTGCATCCAGTGAGTTGGTTGAAGTTTACAAGTGCGGTGATACCTGCGTTAAGCTTTTTAAAGAAGGCGTCCGCAAGACAAATCCCCTCTATGAGGCCCTGACCCATTCCCGTGTAGAGGATACCGGCCTTCGTGTTCCGGTGATCCATGAGCTGTCGGTTATCGATGGCCGTTGGGCAATCCATATGGATCTGATCGAGGGCAAGACTCTGGCAGATTTGATGAAGGAAGATCCCGACAATATGGACAAGTATCTGAACGATTTTGTCGATATCCAGCTGGAGATTCATTCCAAGCAGGTTCCGAAGCTGAGCAAGCTGAAGGATAAGATGAGCCGCCAGATCAACTCTCTCACCGAGATCGACGATGTAAAGAAATATGAGCTTCTTACCCGTCTGGAGAGCATGCCCAAACATACCAAACTCTGCCACGGCAATTTTACCCCCGAAAACGTAATCTATAACGAAAAGGGTATCTATGTTGTGGACTGGATTGCAGCCCGTCAGGGCAACGCCAGCGCCGATGTGGGTCGTACCTATCTCCTTTTGAGCCTGCGTTATCCCGAAATTGCAGATAAATATCTCAACCTGTTCTGCGAAAAGACCAAGACTTCCAAGAAGTATGTGCAGCAGTGGCTGCCCATCGTGGCTGCCGCCCATCTGCCGGATGCAAAGCCGGAGGAGCATGATTTCCTGATGAAGTGGGTCGACGTGGTAGAATATGAATAAGTAATTGGCAGGGAAGTTCTGTCATAATAAAAGGCAGCTGTTCCCGCAGCTGCCTTTTTTAAATTAAAAATTAGTAACTATGGGGACGAATCGTGCATCTATACAAATTCAATTGCCTCTTTTTATGAGATATTGACGTTGATTTTTGCATTTGGATGAACTTCATACAAAAAAAGAAAATAAAGATGCAAAAATTGGCGAAAACCTGTGTTGACTTTAGAGTGCTGGGTTGATATAATGGACTTGTTAAAAAAATAACAAATCAATGACAGCAATCTATTTTCAAATTGTTTATTTACAAAATGGAGGACTGGCAAATGGAGAAAAAAGAGCAAGTAGTAACCCCTGAGACTACCGCTACCGGCCTGGTGGACAACATTGATGCACTGGTTGCCAAAATGGCAGAGGTAAGAGAGGCTCAGAGAATTTTCTCTACCTACACACAGGAGCAGGTTGATAAAATTTTCTTTGCCGCCGCTATTGCCGCTAACCAGGCAAGAATCCCGCTGGCAAAAATGGCAGTAGAGGAAACCGGCATGGGCGTTGTGGAAGATAAGATCATCAAGAACCACTACGCTGCCGAGTATATCTACAACAAGTATAAGGACACCAAGACCTGCGGCGTGCTGGAGCATGACTCTGCATTCGGCGTGACCAAGGTTGCCGAGCCGATCGGTGTTGTGGCTGCGGTTATCCCCACCACCAACCCCACTTCCACTGCAATCTTCAAGACCCTGATCTCTCTGAAGACCCGCAATGGTATCATCATCAGCCCCCATCCCCGTGCAAAGAAGTGCACCATTGCTGCTGCTAAGGTTGTTCTGGACGCTGCTGTTGCAGCAGGCGCTCCCAAGAACATCATCGCTTGGATCGATGTTCCTTCTCTGGAACTGACCAACGAGGTCATGAGAAGCGCTGACATCATTCTGGCAACTGGCGGCCCCGGCATGGTTAAGGCTGCTTATTCTTCCGGTAAGCCCGCTCTGGGCGTTGGCGCCGGTAATACCCCCGCTATCATTGACGATACCGCCGATGTTGTGATGGCTGTTAACTCCATCATTCACTCCAAGACTTTCGATAACGGCATGATCTGCGCTTCCGAGCAGTCTGTTATCGCTCATGAGGCTGTTTATGATGCAGTGAAGAAGGAGTTCGCTGACCGCGGCTGCTATTTCCTGAATCCTGAAGAGACCGAGAAGGTCCGTAAGACCATCCTGATCAACGGTGCTTTGAACGCAAAGATTGTTGGCCAGAAGGCTCACACCATTGCCAATCTGGCTGGCGTGAACACTCCCGTTGACACCAAGATCCTGATCGGCGAAGTAGAGAGCGTTGATTTGGAAGAAGAATTTGCACATGAGAAGCTGTCCCCGGTTCTGGCTATGTATAAGGCTAAGGACTTCGAGGACGCTGTTGCCAAGGCTTGCCGTCTGGTTGCTGATGGCGGTTATGGCCATACCTCCTCTCTGTACTGCAACGCTGTTACCGAGCGTGCCAAGATCGAGAAGTTTGGCGAGACCATGAAGACCTGCCGTATTCTGGTCAACACTCCTTCTTCTCAGGGCGGTATCGGCGATCTGTACAACTTCAAGCTGAACCCCTCTCTGACACTGGGCTGCGGCTCCTGGGGCGGCAACTCTGTTTCCGAGAACGTCGGCGTGAAGCACCTGATCAACATCAAGACCGTTGCCGAGAGGAGAGAAAATATGCTGTGGTTTAAGGCACCTGAAAAGGTTTACTTCAAGAAGGGCTGCCTGCCGGTAGCTCTGGAGGAACTGAAGACCGAGATGAACAAGAAGAAGGTCTTCATCGTAACCGACTCCTTCCTGTACAACAACGGTTATACCAAGTGCATCACCGATAAGCTGGACGAGATGGGCATTAAGCACACCACCTTCTTTGATGTTGCTCCCGACCCGAACCTCAAGAGCGCTCTGGAAGGCACTGCCGCTATGAACGCATTCCAGCCCGACTGCATCATCGCTCTGGGCGGCGGTTCCGCAATGGACGCCGGCAAGATCATGTGGGTGATGTACGAACATCCTGAGGTAGACTTCCTCGATATGGCTATGCGCTTCATGGATATCCGCAAGAGAGTGTACACCTTCCCGCACATGGGTGAGAAGGCTAACTTCATTGCAATCCCCACCTCCGCTGGTACCGGTTCCGAGGTAACTCCTTTCGCCGTTATCACCGACGAAAAGACCGGCATCAAGTATCCTCTGGCCGACTACGAGCTGCTGCCTGACGTGGCAATCGTTGACGCTGACCTGATGATGAACATGCCCAAGGGCCTGACTTCCGCTTCCGGTATCGACGCCCTGACCCATGCT
>CAJFNK010000076.1 GCA_904394685.1 Candidatus Heritagella gallinarum | reverse complement strand
TTACAGAGTCCAGAGAGGATTATCCTCTCTGGCGGGGGGAGTGGGGGCGAGGAGCCCCCACAAAGAGAGAATCCCGGAGGGATTCTCGGCAAAAAAGCCAGCAAGAATTGCCGGGCAATGCGAGCGGACGGAAGAACCAGCGGACGGGAGAGAACCCGCCAAAAAAAGAGAATAAATAAAAACGGAAAGAACCCGCCAAAACACTCCCAAAAAGCACAAACAGCCTGTATCAAAATCGATACAGGCTGTCGTCTTGCTGAAATAGAGAAATATTGAGAAGTATTCTCTTATTTGGTAATCTGGAAGCTGCGGGTAATAGGAGCAGCCAGATAGTTTCCGCCCAGTGTAACAACCGTTACAACATAGCGGCCCGGCTGGGTAGGCGGAGTGGTGGTGCTGGAATAAACCTTCCAGTTGCTGGTGAATCCGGAATACAGATAATGAACATTCTCCTGGCTGACGGTAACATCGCCGTCATAAGACAGAGTTGCACCAAAATCAAAGGAAGCAGCCTGCTCGGCAGTCAGTTTTCCTCCAGGAATCTCGCTGTTCCAGGTGAGCTTGCTGCCGGAAAGACGCATTTTTACCAGCAGGAAGCCGATTCCTACGCCGGTTTCATAGTTCTTGTTGTCGGTAACTGCTACCACGGTATACAGACCCGCACGGTTGGGAGTGCCAAAGGAAACCCGCACACTGTCAACCAGAGAGGGCAGAGCGTTGATCACTTTCAGAATCTGGCCGAAAGTGCCGGTGTCAATGTTGAGCTTGTCCAGCAAATCCAGCAGCTCCTGAGTGCTGAACAGATTGCGGAGTTCGCCAACCGTAACGCCGTCGTTCATCATCTGTGTAAAGGTTTTGCCATAGATCTTTTCTACCACAGGGTCCAGAATTTTCAGCACAGCGCTGTTGGTAAAGCGCTCAGGCAGATCCAGATAGATTCCGGTTGTCACATTGCTGGTCACTCCGGCATAGATTACATACTTGTCGAAAGAATCGGCAGGATCGGTCGTGATAAAGGAATCGGGCAGCTTCTCGTCGGCGTAGATGTTGGTGGAGTTGACCTTTACGCTAACCTTGGCCTTCTTAACAGCAATAGTGGCCTCTGTGTTCTCGCTGGGACGATAGTTTGCATCGCCCTTGAAGGAAATGCGAACCTGCTGGCTGTCGGCTGCGCCCATCTGGGGATAGGTGAGCAGAGTCACCGTGCCGCCCTCAATGGGAGCCCACTGCTTCACGCCGCCGTTAATGTCGCCGGGCAGGATGTTTTCGCCATAATATTCAAATGTAAAGTCGTCGATACTCAGGGTCTCTTTGGCGGGCAGGTTGGAGTTCTCCCAGTCGATCATGTTGTCAAACAGCGACTGCTTCATTGCGTTGGCGTCCATGTTGTAGGTAATGGAAACGCCTTCTTTGCAGGCAACGCTGCTGGCCTCACGGCTGTCGGTGGTGGTAACGTTTACCACAACAGAGTTGCCGCTGTACTGGGTGTTGCCGCCCCAGGAAATCCGGATTTCCCAATCGCCGGTGCCAAACTTCACAAGGCCGGTGAAGTCGGTTTCGTCCAGCGGCTTAAAGGTGTCGGTGATGCCGGTCTTGTCCACGTTGTATTCCACTTTCACATCTTCGGCAGAAAGTGCAATGGGGCTGGTGGAAGCCACAACAGCGTTGTAGATAGCGGCGGCTGTAGCGTCATAGTCATAGCCCTGTTCTGCGTTGAACACCATGCCCACCTCATAGGGAGCCTCGTTCAGGTTGAACTGGAGCTGCTCACGGTCTGCCACTGTAACAGTGGTTTCGGCAGAAGTGCCATAGATGCTCTCGTTTCCGGCATAGCTGATGCGGATTTTCTGCTCTCCGGCGGAGATGGCAGGATACTCAAGCGGAATCCCGATTGCGTTCTTGATGGTTCCGCCTTCCAGGGGTGCCCACTCGTGGGTACCGGCAGGTTTTCCCAAAACAACGTTTTCTGCATAATACTCAATGGTCACGTCGTCAAGAGCCAGCTCCGGGGTGGTGGAAGCCACAACGGTGTCAAAAATAGACTGGCGCAGAACGTCGTAGTTGACAGTCAAATCCTCGTTATAAGGCAGGGAAACGGTGCAGCCTTCGTTGAGGGTGATGGAGGAGCTGAGCTTGGCGGCCTTGGTCAGGGTAACTTCGGTGGTTGTGCCGTACAGACGCACCTGATAGCTGCCGTCTGCGTTATCCACCAGAGCGGGGTGGGTATAGGTAACTTTAATCCAGCTGCCGGTCTCGCTCTCAAATCCCTCGATAGAGCCCCAGGCGCTGTTTTTTATCAACCCGGTTTTGTCTTTTCCCTCACAGTAGTACTCCCAGTTCAGGCTCTGAGCGTCCACCTCGTCGGCGTTTGCCACCAGAGCGTTGCACAGGGCTTCCTTCACGGCAGCGCTGTCAGCATTGCTGGGGATGACGGCAGTTCCATTTTGCAGCTGCGGCTCTGCCAGCACAACAGCCTGCTGTGTTGCAGCACTGTCGGCTTCTGCCGCAAAAGCAACGGTTTGTCCGGCAGAAGCGGCCATCAAAACAGCCAGCAGACCTGCCAGAAGTCTTTTGCTCTTCTTGAACATGAAAATTTGCCTCCTCGATAATTTTTAATCCGGCATTTTTAGAAACCGCATTTTGTAGAAAGTAAAAATACCAGCATTTGGCATTGTAGCACAGAAAAATCAGAAATGCAAGGATGTTGGATTGTTCATTATCGAAGATTTTATTAAACCATTTCTGGCCTCTTTTATCCTTAATGCCTTGCCAGCAAAAAAACAGGGGAACCCCCGGCTGGGCTCCCCTGTTTTTTGTTTGATATCCAATCCGAATTCATCCGGATTCATCCGAATTCATCCGAATTATGCCGTTTCAATGCTGTTCGCCTGCTGGAGCCCGAACTTCTGCACGGCCTCCTCACGCATTTTGTATTTGAGAATCTTTCCGGCGGCGTTCATCGGGAACTTGTCTACAAAGTCCACATACCGGGGCGTTTTGTGCTTGGCCATGTGGGTGGAAACAAATTCCTTCAGCTCGGCTTCTGTCATGGTTTCGCCGGGCTTCAGGATAACGCAGGCGGCAATTTCCTCGCCGTAGTCCTTGTCCGGCACACCGATGACCTGTACATCCGACACCTTGGGATGGGTGTAGATGAAGTCCTCAATCTCCTTGGGATAGATGTTCTCGCCGCCCCGGATAATCATATCCTTGATGCGGCCGGTGATTTTATAGTTGCCGTCGGAATCCCGGCGAGCCAGGTCGCCGGTGTGGAGCCAGCCGTTTTCGTCGATGGCGGCGGCGGTGGCCTCCGGCATCTTATAATATCCCTTCATGATGTTGTAACCACGGGCCACAAACTCGCCGTCCACATTGTCGGGCAGGTCTTTGCCGGTTTCGGGGTCTACAATCTTACATTCCACGCCAAAAATAGCGCCGCCCACCGTGTTGACACGGGTTTCGATGGAGTCGGTGGTCTTGCTCATGGTGCAGCCGGGCGAAGCCTCGGTCTGGCCATAGGTAATGCAGATTTCCGGCATGTGCATCTTTTCGATAACCTCCTGCATCACCTTGATGGGGCAGGGGCTGCCGGCCATAATGCCGGTACGCATGTGGCTGAAATCGGTTTTTTCAAAGTCTTCGTGTCCCAGCATGGCAATAAACATGGTGGGCACGCCGTGGAAGGCGGTGATTTTCTCCTGATTGATGCACGCCAGCCCTTTGCGGGGAGAGAACGCCGGAATGGGGCTCATGGTGGTGCCGTGGGTCATCGAGGCGGTCATAGCCAGCACCATGCCAAAGCAGTGGAACATGGGCACCTGAATCATCATCCGGTCGGCGGTGGAGAGGTCCATGCAGTCGCCGATGGCCTTGCCGTTGTTCACCACATTATAATGGGTGAGCATTACGCCCTTGGGGAAGCCGGTGGTGCCGGAGGTGTACTGCATGTTGCACACATCGTTTTTATCAATGGCGGCGGCACGGCGGTAGACTTCTTCTACCGGGACTTTTTCGGAAACCGCCATGGCTTCCTCCCAGTTCCAGCAGCCTTGCTGGGTGGATTCGCAGGTGATGATATTCCGCAAGAACGGCAGGCGCTTGCTGTGCAGCGGGGCGCCCTTTTTGAGATGCTCCAGTTCGGGGCAAAGCTCTTTGATGATCGAGATATAGTCGGAATCCTTATAGCCGTCCACCATCACCAGCGTGTGGGTGTCGGACTGGCGCAGCAGGTATTCGGCTTCGTGGATTTTATAGGCAGTGTTCACCGTTACCAGCACAGCGCCGATTTTGGTGGTGGCCCAGAAGGTGATGTACCACTGGGGCACGTTAGTCGCCCAGATTGCCACATGGTCGCCGGGGCGCACGCCCATGGCGATGAGCGAGCGGGCAAAGGTGTCCACATCGTCCCGGAACTCGGAATAGGTGCGGGTATAATCGAGCGTTGTATAGCGGAACGCATACTGGTCGGGGAATTCCTCCACCATGCGGTCGAGTACCTGCGGGAAGGTCAGGTCGATGAGATGCTCTTTTGGCCAGACATATTTGCCGGTTTTGGCGTGGTTGTCATAGAGGCGGCGAATGTCTTCGCTGCGGTCCATGTACTGCTCCATAAAGTTGGCAAAGTGGGGGAACACAATGCCGGGGTCGCTCAAATCGGGGGCATAGCGCTTGAGCCATTCCAGCGAAATATAGCCCTCATAGTTGATGGAGCGCAGCGCCCGCATGATGGCGTCCATGGGCAGATCGCCCTCGCCCATAATCTTATATACGGTCTTGCCGTCCTGTATCACAGAATCCTTGGCGTGGGTATATTTGATATAAGCGCCCAGATTCTGCACGGTGGTTTCGGGGGATTCCCCGGCATAGCGATAGGGGTGGTGGAAATCCCACAAAGCGCCGATGTTGTCGCTCTCAATCTGGTTCAAAAGCTCCCGCAGGCGGGCGGTGTCGGCATAAACGCCGTTGGTTTCCACCAGCAGGGTCACATTTTTTTCTTCGGCATAGGGGATGATGCGCTTTAGGGAAGAAAGCACCAGCTCGTCGTCCACTTCTCCCTGAGGGGCAGCGGTAAGGTCGCCCAGCACCCGGATAAACGGGGTGTGCAGCTCGGCGGCAAGGTCGATATAGCGCCGCAGCTCGTCAAGGGTTTCCTCGGTGCGGTCGCCGAATTTCAGGGCGCAGCCCGAAGAAAGGCAACAGATTTCCAGCCGCTTTTGATGCAGCAGCTGAATTGTTTTCGGCAGGTTTTCTTTTTGGAAGGGGCGGGCGTTGATGGAAAAAATGTTGTCGCCCAGTCCCCGCATTTCAATGCCGGAAAAGCCAAAATCCTTGGCCATGGAATAAATATCCGCCCAGTCAAAATCCGGGCAGCCCAAAGTGGAAAAAGCCAGTTTCATTGCGTGGTCCTCCTCAAGAACAGGGAACAATCCCAGAATCACCCCTGTGTCAGGGGCTTGTTTGAAAAATCATAAACATCGTCTTTTTCCCCAATAGCGGCTGCTTCCTGGGAAACCCCTCGCTCTGGAAAAAATCCGGCATTTTCTCTATTTTCAAACAAGCCCTAAACGGGGAAAATAATATACATAAAATCAATATACCATGATTTCGACATTTTGTAAAGAAATCCAAAGCGGTTCCAGCAACCGAAAAACGGCATAAAAACAGGAAAAGGACGCACCGTCCAGCTGGACAGTGCGCCCTTTTCGGGGAAAATTTAGAACAGTATTAAAGGAGGGTCTTATAATCAGTTGTTGTATTCACGGCGATGGAACAGGTATACGCCAGCGCCAGCCACGGTCATCACAGCTGCCAACAGGAACAGCGGAGTAGTATCGGCGGTGGTGGGAGTTTCGTCGTTGGGCTTCTTGCCATCATCGGGCTTGCTGCCGTCGTCGGGCTTGTTGCCGTCATCGGGCTTGTTGCCGCCGTCAGGCTTGTTGCCATCATCGGGATCGGTAGGCTCAGAAGGCTCGGAGGAATCGTCCTTTACCTTCAGCTGGTCGACCGCTGCCTGCAAATCGGCTACGGCCTGGTTGACTACGGCCTGGTCTTCATCGCTGTTGGTGAGGCTCTCGTCGTCCATCACCAGGTTGGCGACCTTCATAGCGCTTCTCAGCACGGCTACGCTTTCATCGGTATACTTGGAGAGATCCATGGCCTCAACCTTGTTGATGAGGTCTTCGAGGATGGACTTGTTAGCCTTGAAGCGCTGGGCGAGGATTGCATTCAGCAGCGCATCTGCTGCGGGCTGCACATCTTCTTCCATCGCATCTCCGTCTTCCATAACCTTCTTTGCAGCATCCAGTGCGTCAAGCAGCTGCTGCCAGTGATCCTGCACATACTTGTTCTGGTTTTCTACCATGAACTCAGCCTTTGTAATCAGCTGCTCCAGCGTGGTCTTGTCGCCTTGGGTGAGGCCCAGACCCCAGATGCCTTCCAGCAGGTTGTTCCATGCGGTGTCAACTTCTTCCTGGGTAGCGGCGGGGTTCTCCAGCACAGCCTTGGCTTCTGCCAGAACCTTCTCAAAGTAGGCTTTGGCGGAATCGGTCACGCCCTCGGTGGAGAGGTCTTTTGCATAGTCATAGGTCTTTTGCAGCAGGGTCATATTGGCACGCTCGATGATAACCTTTGCAGTGCCCTTGCAGTCGGGGTTCTCAACAGAAGTTGCGGTAACGGTCATTTCTTCGGCGGTTTCATCGATGCCGAGGAACAGCTGGCCGTTGGTGATAAGGGTTTCTTCGCTGGTGTTGCCGCTGATTGTCCACACCACATCCTGGTTGTCGGCGCCTTCTACCAGAGCGGTGAACTGGCCCTTCTGTCCGGGATTGGGGTCAACTTTCAGTTCTTCGGGGGTAATGGTCACGGTGATATCGGGGGTGACCACTTCATCGGTAACGGTAACGGTTGCGGAAGCGGATTTGCTTTCGTCCAGCTTGGAAGTTGCGGTTACGGTCAGGGTCTTGGCGGTCTCATTCACGGAAATACGCAGGGTACCGTCAGCCTTGATCACGGTGTTCTCGTGCTCGTTGCCTTCCAGCGTCCAGGTAACGGCCTGTGTCGGGTCGCCTTCGCCGGTAACGGTTGCGGTAAACTTCTCGGTTGCGCCCTTGCCCAGTTCGATCTCCTTCGGGTCAATGGTCACGCTGGTTACGGTTGCACCGTTGTTTTCCACCAGACCACGGACAGCTGCTTCGAGAGCGATGCGGGCCTGCTCTACTTCAAACTCGTTGCAGTCGCCGCTCTTAATCATGGCGTTGCACTTGTCGAGTTCCTTCTTGAATACCTGATAGCTGGTTGCGGTGTAGTTGTTCTCCTGGAACTTGGCGGCAAAATCAGCAGCCACTTCGCCCAGGCGCTGGGTGTCGGCCTTGTTCCGCAGGTCTGCATAGGCGGTTGCCAGAGCAAAACGGGCGGCTTCGGCGGTTGCGGTGTCGGCGCCTTCTTCGACTGCCTTGGCAGCGTTCAGGGCTTCTTCAAATGCGGGCCAGCTTGCGCTGGTGCAGTCAGCAGCGGTATAAGCGCTGCATTTCTCGATCAGTTCGTTCAGGCCGGTCAGGTCGGCGGGCAATGCCATAGCGCTGTCATAAGCAACAGCAAACCGGTCGGAGGTGGGACGTCCGGAAACGTTCACTTCATAGTATACAGAGCCTGCGCCATCTGCCTTCAGCGGCACGCCGGGAATGGTAACGGTACCGTTCTTGGCGGGGGTGGAGAACAGGATGGGATGGTCGGCGTCCTCAGAAGCATAAACGGTGACTTCTGCGCCGTCGGGCAGGTCGTTCAGGGTCAGTACGCCATAGCGGTCACGCAGCTGGAAGCCACGGACAGAACCGGCCAGAGAAGCCTTGGGCTCGGCGATAGCGTCGCCGGTTTCGGGAGCGTATTCCACGCTGTAGCGGGCGCTGTGCAGAATCGAACCGCCGGATTCATCGAGAATCTCATAGAACAGACGGCCGCCTTCGGCTTTCAGCTCCAGATTTTCAAACTTGGCAATACCCACAGAGCGCTGCTTGTAGGATTCGTTGGGCTGGGTAGCCTTTACCTGTGCGATGGGTTCTTCGGCGTCAAGGCTGTCATACAGCTTGACAACACCGGTGTTTTCGCTAAACACGCCGTTGTGGTTGCCATAGGTGCCGGAGGTATACAGCATACCCACGTTGTCCACTACCACGGTATCGGTAGCGCCTTCGTTGTTGTGTACGGTCACGTTACGGGCCAGAGGAGTGGAGGGAGCTGCCACAGACAGGGTGCCGGGCTTCTCATACAGCTCAAATTCATACACACGGATTGCATGCCAGGGGCTGTTATCACTCTGGGTCACGTTCAGCTTGAGATAACGGGCCTTAATGGTAGAGGAGAGGTTGCGGTCGGTTACGCTCTGCTTGTTGCCGGTCACGGCATCCGCACGTGTGAAGGACAAACTCTGTACTCTTGCACGGCTTGCGGCATCGTCGCCGGTCAGCAAAGGCTTTCCGTCGTCGCCAGCATAAGAGAGGTCGAATGCCACTGTGTTCATGTCAACGCCTTCACCGGCTCCACGGGCATTTGCATGATAGACGACCCATCTGGAGATATCCATTTCTTCTCCCAGATCGATCACGGCAGCGCCGGGAACGCGCTGCGAGCACCACTTGGAGTTGGGGATCACGCCATCGTTAATCTTGTCAACCGGGCCGTCGGCCACACAGGTGACGGTGGAAACAGCAGGCTTGCCCAGCGCCAGGTTGTCGCCCATTTCGGGAACCTCAAAGAAGGAGTTTTCGGGGAAGTTTTTCCATGCGATGGAGAAAGTAGTCGCTTCGCCCTTCACGCCGTTCTCGGTGTAGGGGGTGATCTCAAAGGTAGCGGCTTCTTCGTTGTCCAGGCGGTTGAATTTGCCCAGATAGAAAGCATCGCTGGGGGTTGCGCCTACAAATTCACGCTTGCCGCCGGGCAGCACACGGTGAATCATGTACATAAAGGCGTCGTCGGCCTTTTCCCAATAGATGCGGGCTTCCATGTCCAGATCGGTGGGATAGATCACTTCGTCCAGTGTTACGCTGGAAACGGTAGCGGGGGCTTTGTCGCTGGTGGTAAACGCCATGCGGCCCACGTTCATGGAATACTCGGTAACGCCATCGGGAGCGGTAAAGCGCAGGGAGATAGCGATTGCACGCTTGCCGGCGTCCTCAGAGAGGTCAAAGGAAGCGGTGTTCCATTCGCCGTTAGCGGTGGTTTCGATGGGATAGAACTTGAAGTTCTCGTCAGAGTAGTCATCGCCAAAGCACAGGCCCAGTTCGACGTTCACGCCGTCTTTGGGAGCTTTATAGGTGATGCTGAACTTGGAGTCTTTGGTGATATCCAGCTGAGAGCTGTACAGCTTCACATGGTTGGATTTGCCGGCGTCCAGATTGCCGTAAACCTTCATGGAAGTGCCGCCCCACCAGGCATCGTCAAAGTCGATCTTGGCAGAGAGCTTCTGAGCGCCTTCCTCAGCGTCGATGATCCAGCGCCAGGTGGGCAGGACGTCGGTGAGGGAGCGGTTGTGCCAGCCTTCTTCTTTGCCGGTAACAATGCCGTTCTCATAGAACTTGTAGCCGTTGCCGGTGGTGAAGTTGGTGACGAAATCGGTGCCGATCACAGGGGTCTTGTCGGCCACCATGTTGGCAAATCCGCAGAACTCGCTCTGAGGACGATAGGTGGAAGAAGGATCGAAGGTCGGGCCAACCCACAGCTTCTGATCCTGTACATTGATAAAGTCATCGGAATTCTTGGCCTGGGTCAGGGTAACGGTGGGAGCCAGGATACCCAGGGAGATCTTTAGGAATCCATTGGAATCCAGACGGGCCTGATAGTTGCCGCCCTTGGTTCCGCTCATGCCGGACATGGGCCAGTATTCCCAGGTGGAGTGGATATTCCAGGGGTCAACACCCATTTGCTCTGCTGCCTCAATGGTGCCGTCCACATAGCCGTTTCCGCTCATATCCAGCCACCACTCGTCGGTGATGCGGGTGTCGCCGTCCTGCATCCAGGACTTGATGCTGCTGGTGTTCAGAGTGCCGGAGCCGTTATACCAGGAGATGGTGAAGTTATCGGGCTTGTTCTTCTGGATATAAGCCAGGAACTCTTTGAAACCGGTAACGCCGGTGCCGGACTCGGCGTTGAAGATATAGCCGTCAAAGCCATAGTACTGGGCGATCTCGATCAGCTTGTCCGCTGCGGGATAGGTACCGTCGGGAGCCTTTTCCACCATTTCGGATACAAACCGGCTGCCGTATGCAGAATCACCCCACGGAAGGAAGATGGTGCCGGTAGCGGGAACGCCGTTGCGGTGTGCAGAGTCGATATGTTCGGGAGAGGGGATTGCGATAGCGCCCTCGGCAGAGGAGCCGCCCCAGAAGTTGTAGGTATCTACATACTGGAAGTTGTTAAAAGCATAAACGAAATCGCCGTCGCCGCCCTGAGAGGGAGCCTCACTTGCACGGGCGTTGGACATGGCCAGCGGCATGACCTTTGCGTCACGGGAAGCCTTGGGGTTCACAGAGGGGCCCATCCAGCGGTCACGCAGCGCAATGCCGGCACGGTTATAGCGGGCATCGGGGTCGTTGTCGGGGCTCCAGTTTTTCAGCTCATCGATCTGGAAGCAGGAGCCATAGGGCTGCAGGCTTTCGTTCTGATAGTAGAACTGGTTGGGGACAGGGATGGATTCCGGCCAGTAGCCGAGTCCGGATGCTGAAACCGTCATGGGCGAGATAGCGGTAAGAGATGAAGCCGCTATCAGCCCGGCCAGGAGGCCGGCAAGGATCCGCTTTCTTGCATGTTTCATCATTTCACGTTCCTTTCTCAAACGACAAAATGGGAATTTGGACAAAACCAGAAATTTCCTATGATTCTATTTAAGCAGATTTTCCAAAGAAAAAATATATACCAAATCATATTTCGTAGTCAAAAAACATTACATTCTCAACAAAAAGTATCAAAGTGTGTATATACCGTTAGACGTTTTTGCGGTATAATCAACACGTATCTTTTTTTCTCGTCATAAACCGGAAATGATTATTAGCCAAAGATAATAAAAAGAAATTACTTTTGCAAAAATATATTGACAGATTTGTGATTGTGCTCTATAATATAGATAAGTGAATATCAGGTACATTGGATTGTTACTGTACGGCAGGCAAAACCAAATTTCCATATACAGTCTTATTCTTTGCGGCTGTTTTTGGGGATTTGGCTTTTTTTATTCCAGTAGAACATCGAATATTGGAATCTGCCATCAGGGAGGCTGCGGGGATCTCAGCTCATCATCCTCTGTTTTTCTGTCATCCTTGTTTTCATAGCCCTTTTGGCGGTTACGTTGTCTATCGGGGCAGAGCAAACGCATTTCGATCCCAACTCCGGATGCACAAAAGCAGGCTTTCTGGGCACGAGGTTGTACAGCCGCCGCATCAGGCTGGGAATGAACAGCTGAAAGGAGGGCGTATGCAGATTGTAAGGGCCATCAACAATAATATTGTGAGCTGCCTGGATGAAAACGGGCAGGAGGTTATTGTGATGGGGAAGGGTCTGGGCTTTCACGCCAAGACCTGTTCGGAGATTTCAGAGTCGCAGATCGAGAAGATGTTCCGAATGGACAGCCAGAAGGAAACCGATAAGCTCAAAGCGCTTTTTTCTTCGCTGCCTATCGAATACATCGAGGTATCCTCCCAGATCATCGCCTATGCGCATACTTTTTTGAACAAGCGCTTAAATGCCAACGTGTATGTAACGCTCACCGACCACATCCACTTTGCGGTGCTTCGCTTCCGGCAGGGGATTGGGTTCGAGAATGTGCTGGTGAATGAAGTGAGGATTTTCTATCCACAGGAGTTCACCGTGGGCAAATATGCCCTGGAGCAGATTTTCAACCGGCTGGGCGTTCAGCTTCCCGAAGCGGAGGCCGCCAATATCGCCCTGCATATCGCCAATGCCGAATATGATACCTCTATCAGCAAGATCGTCCGCCTTACCCACACCGCTCAGGGCCTTCTCCGGCTGATTGAAGAATATCCCGGCATCCATATCAACCGCAATTCCAGCAGGTATGACGAGTTTCTCTCCCACCTCAAATTTATGGTGCTAAGGGCTTTTTCGGAAGCCTCTGAAAACCGCTCTGAAACGCAGCTGGGGCAAGTGCTCAGCAAGATGTATCCTATTGAGTATAAATGTGCCCAGGCAGCGGGAGAATATCTGGAGAAACAGGGATTATACCGGATTTCGGGCGAAACCATTGCCTATCTGGCAATGCACATCCATTATGTGAATACCATCAAGGAGTGAAGAACATGGGTTTTTTGAAAAATCTTTTTAAAGGCAGCGAGCTGGAAATTCTGGCTCCGGTATCCGGTGAAGCGGTTTCCATCAAAGAGGTCAACGACCCCACTTTCAGCGAGGAGATCCTGGGCAAGGGCATTGCCATTCGTCCCAGCGAGGGCAAGATCGTGGCTCCCTGCGACGGCATCATCGGCATGATGTTCGATACCGGCCATGCTGTGAGCATGACGGCAGACTGCGGCGCCGAGGTGTTGGTGCATGTGGGACTGGAAACCGTGGGCCTCAAAGGAAAATTCTTCAAGGTTCACGCCAAAGACGGCGACCATGTCAAGGCCGGACAGCTGCTCATCGAGTTTGACCCTGAGGGTATCAAAAATGCAGGCTATGACCTGATTACCCCCATCGTGATCTGCAACACCGATGATTTTGCATCGGTCAACCCGGTTGCGGGCGGCAAAGTGGCAGCCGGCGACAAGATCATCGGAATCGAGAAAAAATAAGCAGCCCAAAAGGCTGAAAAAACGGATTTCTGAGATAAAGGGGGCTTTTTGTTGAAACAGGGAATTGGACGCCCGGTGTATTCCGGGGTATCCATCGGAAGAATTTATCTTTATAAACCCAACACCTGTGACCTCACCCGCCCGGCAGAAGACCCAAAGGCGGAGCTGGAAGCCTTTCATCAGGCCAAGGTGACGGCGGCGGAACAGATCGCCGAGCTGTATGAGAAAACCCTCCGGGAAATCGGAGAAGAACAGGCGCAGATCATCGAGATTCAGGGCATGATGATGGACGACGCCGACTATGTAGAGGCAGTAGAGGACATGATCCAGAATGGATCGTCGGCCGCCTCGGCGGTACACGAAACCGGCGACGCCTTTGCAGCGGCTTTTGCCGCCATGGATGATGAATACATGCAGGCACGTTCCACCGATGTGCGGGATATTTCCGAGCGGCTGGTGCGGATTCTCTGCGGCGGAAGCTCTGTGTTCCATATGGAAGATCCGGGAATCCTGGTTGCGGACGACCTCACCCCCAGTGAGACCGTCCAGCTGGATAAGGAAAAGGTGCTGGCATTTGTCACCCGTCAGGGTTCCTCCAGCTCCCACACCGCCATTCTGGCACGCATCCTGAATATCCCCTCGCTGGTGCAGGCGGATATCGTGTTGGACGACGACATCGATGGCCGGATGATGGCAGTAGACGGCTTCACCGGTGAATATTATATCGACCCGGACGAGGAGACCCTCACCCGGATGGAAGACAAACAGCATCGGGTGGAGGAATACCGCCAGCTGCTCGAAGGTTACCGTGGCAAGCCCAGTGTGACTGCCGCCGGGCGCAAAATCAAGCTGTTTGCCAACATCGGCAGCCCCGACGACGTGCAGCGGGTGATCGATGGCGACGGCGAGGGCATCGGCCTTCTCCGCAGCGAGTTCCTCTATCTGGGCCGGGAGGACTATCCCACCGAGCAGGAACTCTATGAGGCCTATCGCAAGGTGGTAGAAGCCATGGACGGCAAAACCACTGTAATCCGCACGCTGGATATCGGAGCCGATAAAAAGGTGGATTATTTCGGGCTGGAAGAAGAAGAAAACCCGGCACTGGGCTATCGTGGCATCCGAATCTGCCTGACCCGTGAAGAAGTGTTCCGCCCACAGATGCGGGCCATCTACCGGGCAGCTGCCCATGGCCCCATCAGCGTGATGTTCCCCATGATTATCTCCGAAGCAGAGGTGCTGCGTATCCGGGCGTTCTGCGAGAAGATCAAGGAGGAGCTGAAAGAAGAAGGCATCCCCTATGGCGAAACCGAGCTGGGCATCATGATCGAGACCCCGGCGGCCGCCATCATCAGCGACCGTTTGGCAAAGCTGGTGGACTTCTTCAGTGTGGGAACCAATGACCTGACCCAGTATACACTGGCGATTGACCGCCAGAACGCCAAGCTGGACAGCTTTTATGACGCACACCACCCGGCTGTGCTGGCACTGCTCGAAATGGTGGCACGCAACGCCCACGCTAACGGCATCTGGGCGGGTATCTGCGGCGAGCTGGCAGGCGATTTGGAACTGACCGACACCTTCCTCAAGATGGGATTCGACGAGCTTTCGGTTTCGCCGTCCCGGATTCTGGAATTGCGGAAAAAGGTATGTGAGAGCCAGGTTGGATAATATACTGTAATAAAAATACGGTATTGCAATAAAACAAGAACGAAACCTGTTTTTAACAGGTGGCTTGAGAAAGGATGATAGACCCATGAAAGAATTTCAGTACACCATTAAGGACGAATTGGGAATCCATGCACGTCCTGCCGGACAGCTGGTTAAGGTAGCCGCTGGTTTTGCCTGCAACATTCAGGTGACCGGCCCCACCAAAAAGGCCGATGCCAAGCGCATTATGGCTGTGATGCAGCTTGGCGTAAAGCAGGGCCACACCGTTACCGTTACCTGTGACGGCGCCGACGAGGATGCCGCTGCTGCCGCACTGGAAACCTTCTTCAAAGAGAACCTGTAAGCATAAATGCCTGCCCGGATGAAAATGTCCGGGGAAGTACATAATTGAGTGATTGGGTAATCAAGTAAACGACAGAATCGTTTACGCACCCTGTATGCTGATTTTCTGAATGATGGTAAACTGCTGTGGGCCAACAGTTTTTCAACAAATAATCAACAGAGGAGGAATTCTGTTATGATGAAAACTTTGCAGAGACTGGGCAAGTCTTTGATGCTGCCAGTCGCCTGTCTACCCGCCGCTGGTATCCTGATGGGTATTGGATACTGGATCGACCAGAACGTAATGAGTGGTCTGGGTGACCCCAACGTTGTCGCTTTCTTCCTGGTAAAAGCAGGTGGAGCGATTATTGACAACATGGCAATCCTGTTCGCAATTGGTGTTGCAGTGGGTATGTCCAAAGATCAGGACGGTACCTCTGCACTGGCTGGCCTGGTATCCTGGCTGATGACCCAGCAGATCCTTTCGCCCGCTGTGGTGTCTGTGCTCACCGGTGCGGAAGCAAATGCTGCTTTTGGTAAGGTTAACAACCAGTTTATCGGTATTGTCAGCGGTCTGATCGGTGCTTTCTGCTACAACAAGTTTAAGGACACCAAGCTGCCCGACGCACTGGCATTCTTCAGCGGCAAACGCTGCGTTGCTATCATGGCAGCTCTGATGACTCTGGTAGTCGATTTGATCCTGTTCTTTGTATGGCCCTTCATCTATGGCGCACTCATCCAGTTGGGCGAGGCCATTATGAGCCTGGGCGCACTGGGCGTAGGTATCTACACCTTCCTGAACCGCCTGCTCATCCCTGTTGGACTGCACCACGCTCTGAACTCTGTGTTCTGGTTTGACGTGGCCGGTATCAACGATATCGCCCGTTTCTGGGGCACCGCTCCCGCAGATGGTTTGCAGCCGCTGGAAGCTGGTATGTATATGTCCGGCTTCTTCCCGGTCATGATGTTCGGCCTGCCCGCTGCTGCTCTGGCCATGTATCACACCGCTAAGTCCAACAAGAAGAAGGTTGCTGCTGGTCTGCTGTTCTCCGGCGCCCTGTGTGCTTTCTTCACCGGCGTTACCGAGCCGTTGGAGTTCTCCTTCATGTTCCTGGCTCCCGTGCTGTATGTGATCTATGCACTGCTGTGCGGCATCGTTGCTGGTATCACCGTTCTGTTCCCCTTCCGTGCAGGCTTCTGGTTCTCCGCCGGCTTTGTTGACTGGTTCTTCAGCTTCAAGTCTCCTATGGCAGAGGGCGGCCTCCTGCTGATCCCCATCGGTCTGGTTACCGCTGTGATCTTCTACATCGTATTCCGTGTTGCCATTCAGGCTCTTGACCTCAAGACCCCCGGCCGTGAGGACGACGAAGACACCGAGGCTGACATGAAGGTCACCCTGAAAAACGATAACTTCACCGAGATCGCCGCTATCATTCTGGAAGGTCTGGGCGGCAAAGACAACATTGCTTCTGCTGACAACTGCATCACCCGCCTGCGCATGGAGGTCAAAGACCGCCTGCTGGTGGATGAGAAGAAGATCAAGAGCGCAGGAATTGCCGGCGTGATTCGTCCCGGCAAGAACAGCGTTCAGGTCATTGTTGGACCCAAGGTACAGTTTGTTGCCGACGAGCTGAAGAAAATGCTGTAATCGGTTCTAAAACTCATCCGGCCCACAGTGATGAGCAGAATATAGAAAATCGCACATGAAAAGGCTGCCTGTGTCCCAGTTGGGGATGCAGGCAGCCCCTTTTTCTGCTGCTAAAACCCGTTGCATTTTTTCAAAATTACGGTACAATGAAACCGTTAAATCAATCCATGCAGCTCTTTTTGGGGAGAGCGGTTGTTTTTTAGAAAGGAAGGAATCAAGAATGTTAAAGCTCAAGGATGGGCGTCCCATCCTGCGTGCCATGCTGACGCTGGCAATCCCGATTTCCCTGCAAAACCTCATCACGTTTGCGGTGAGCTTTGCCGATAACCTGATGATCGGTTCGCTGGGGGATACAGCGATTTCGGCGGTGTATATGGGCACGCAGGTGCAGACGTTTTTGCAGATGGTGGTCAACGGCGTGGCCATGGGGATGCTCGTGATCGTAGCCCAGTATTGGGGCAAGCAGGATTTGGAACGTATCCGGGTGGTGGCAGGCATCGCCATGCGGATTGTGCTGGTGTTAGGGGTGGTCGTCACCATCCTTTCGGTGGGCTTTCCACGGGAAATTCTCACCCTGCTCACACCGGGAGAAAAAAGCGTGGTGGATGCAGCTATCCCGTATCTGCAAATCGTGGGCTGTTCCTACCTGTTTTTCTGTGTGTCACAGGTGCTGATCGCCATGCTGCGGGGCGTGGAAAACGCCAAAATCGGCATGTATGTTTCGTTTGGCTCGCTTATCAGCAACGTGTTTCTCAATTGGGTGCTGATTTTCGGCCATCTGGGGTTTTCGCCCATGGGCATCCGGGGCGCAGCCATTGCCACGTTGATTTCCCGGATTCTGGAAGCGGTGGCGGCTGCCTGTTATGTGCTGTTGAAAGAAAAGCGCCTGTGCTGGCGGGTGCGGTATGTGTTCGTTCCCGGCGGCCAGCTGACACGGGATTTTATCCGTTATGGCGCCCCGGTGATTGCGGGGGACTTTGTGTGGGGCATCAATATGTTCTGCCAGAGCATGATTTTGGGGCGTTTGCCCGAAGAAGCCATTGCAGCCACCAGCATCATGAATATGATGAGCAACATGGTGTATGTGTGGATTACCGGCCTGTGTTCGGCGGTGGGCATTATCACCGGAAAGCTGGTGGGGGGCGGCGAAACCGAAAAAATCCGCCCATATGCCCGCATGGTGCAGGGGATGTTTTTGGGTGTTGGCGTAGTGAGCGGGCTGTTGGTGTATGCGCTGCGGCACCCGTTTATCTCGTTGTATAATATCACGCCCACAGCGCAGGGGTATGCCGAGCAGCTGATGGCGCTGCTGGCGGTCACGATTGTGGGAACCTGCTATCAGATGACCGGCCTGGCGGGGCTGGTAAAGGCGGGAGGCGACACCTCGTTTGTGTTTAAAAACGACACGATTTTTGTGTTTCTGGTGGTGCTGCCAAGCGCCTGGTTTGCTTTAGTATCGGGTGCGCCGGTGTGGGTTGTGATGGCGTGCTTGAAGTGTGACCAGATACTTAAATGCTTTGTGGCAGTGGTTAAAATCAACCGGTTCCGCTGGATGAAGAACCTGACGATACAAGAAGGGGCAGGAGAAAACGAGAGGGTGTAAGCACCTTTTGGGGAGAACGGGCATAGAATGAACCGGAGGGATGGCTGTGAATAGCTGTGAACTGACCGCTTCGGTGACAGCGGTGGCGAACCTGCTGGCAAAAAATCTGAACGCCAGTGAAACCTCTTTGTTGGCTGCGGTAATTGTGCAGTTGGGTATACGCTGGCAACGATTGCGGTACAAAAATCATTATGTGAAAACAAATAAAATAGCCTTCTGCTGGTCAGGCAGAAGGCTATTTTATTTGCGCTATATTTCTCTGTAATTACTAAATATAAAATTGAGCGGATTAAGCAATATTGTGTTAATAAAACGCAATACTGTGTATTTACAGATTAAATAAAAAGGGCTATGATTATTTTATAAAAAAATTAAAATTAACATCTCAAAACAGTGTACTTAGTGGAAATTTATGGGGATTACAAAAGAATTGGAGGAGGTAGTAGAAAAAAGACAGAAATTGCAGCCTATCATTTAAAAAACAGGGAGGAGCAAAAACATGAAAAAGGCAAAGAAAATGACAGCGGTAACCCTGACTGCCGCACTGCTTTTGTCATCCATTCCCGGAAATGTGTTTGCAGGTGGCCGGGATGAAGAAAAGGCAAATTCAAAGATCCAGGCGGAATTTTTTGTCTCACCCGATGGCGATGACCAGAATCCCGGCACCTATGATAAGCCTTTTGCTACTTTGCAGGCAGCCCGGGACGCTGTTCGGGAAATCAATGATAATATGACCGGGGATATCTATGTATTTGTAGATGGCGGAAAGTATTATCTGGACGAAACGCTGGAACTTAATGAGGAGGATTCCGGTACCAACGGTTATCAGGTGGTCTATCGCAATCTGGACGGACTTGGAAGCGCTGAGCTGATCGGCGGCAAAAAGTTGGAAAGTGAGTGGGAACTGGTAGACGGTTCTGGAGATCCAACAGTTGACCCGGATGCTGATTTGCCGGAGAGTGCAGAAGGAAAAGTCTATAAAACCCATGTGGGTACAGAGGTTGCGTTCTATACCTTATATGTCAATGACCGCCGGGCTACACTGGCTAGAACCGGTAACCGGGAAATCTATGAAAATTATTCGGCAGCCCTGACGCCATATATGAGAACGACAGGCGGCGGGCTCCGGACACTGGGATATAACCGGAACGACATCCCAGAAGAAGTGCTGGAAGGCCTTGTGAATGCACAGAGCCGTGGAGACTTAAATGCTTCCGTCTATCTGTGGGACGGCGGCTATTGGGACTGGATGACCGATACCATTCCCGTTGAAAGAATCGATGTGGAAAATGATACGCTGTATTATAAGCAGGACAGCGAGCATCCCGAACTGTATGTACCGCATTTTAATACAGGCGTGAATGCCCGGTATTTTATCCAGGGCAATTTGAGTATGCTGGATGTCCCCGGTGAGTATTACTTTAACCATACAACGGGAGACTTGTACTACTATCCGGAAAGCGGCAATATGGAGGACTATGAGTTTGTCATTCCTACTATGGAAAAAATTGTGGACATCAAGGGAACGTCCAAAGACAGCATGGTAGAGAATATTACGTTTGACGGGCTACAATTCAAGGATACCAGTACGCCAGAGTATTATACCTATGCCTGGAACTGGGGAGATGCAGGAGCCGGTTTAGGATTTTATCCGCCGGAAGCAGAAGGCAGTACACAGCCCTCTTATTGCGAGCAGACAGAGCGGGTAGAATATCAGGTCGGTGCAATTACGCTGACCAATACCCAAAATATTACGATTACCAATTCCCATATCAAAAATACCGGTATGTTTGGCGTTGAGTTGTATCTTGCCAATCAGGAAACAGAGATCAGCAACTGCCTGATAGAATATACCGGGCATGGTGGCGTCCATATTGATGGCGGCTACCCCGGTGTTGGCGGAGATGAAAACGGGGACGGATACAGCCGTGACAATGTGGTTACCAACTGTATCATTCATGATATTGGAGAATTGATTGGACAGGCCAGCGGCGTAACCATTATCAACTCGGGCTATAATACCGTTTCTCATATGGAGATCTATAATTCTCCCCGGCGTGGTGTTTTCATTTCCGGTGCGGTAAGCAGAAATCCCAATGTGGCTTTCCCGGATGGAGATAAAGACTACAACAAGATGACGGATCTGTATACACATCACAATACGGTGGAATATGTATACATTCATAACTGCCAGCAGGATGGCGGCGACGATGGTGCTATTTTTGCACAGAACCTGTTTGACCCGGGCGCTTATAAACCCAACTACTTCAACCAGATTTTGATCGATACCGTCGCTTCCAACCCCAGCATGACAGATATTGCACCCAACGGAATCAATATCGACGGCCAGACTTCCGGTGTGGAACTGAAAGATGTAAAAGTAGTAAACCCACAGCACTTTAATATTGAGGTTTCCACTCTGGCGCAATATGGCACGGTTATGAAATTTGAGAATACCAACACCAAATTTGGCAACCTCAAGAACGAGATCGACGAGTTTGATGACAGCCGGATGGAATATGATAAAATTGGCGTAACTACGGATTTCCCGCAGGAATACGAACAGCCGGCGGAGCAACCTCAAAAACCAGAGAATCTGTATTTTGAGGAAGACTTTGAAACCGGAATCGAAACCGGAAAGTGGAGCATGTCTGGACAAACCCCAAAAATCACCACAGAATTTATGTCGGAAGGTGTATATGGTGGAAAGCAGGCGCTGGAAATCAGCGGGAACGGGCAGTTATACCGGACTTTTGAGCAGCCCCTGCAAAAGACAGCCTCCTTTAAGATTTTTGACCGCCAGAATAATAATCAGCCGGCTTATACCTCCGGCGTGACCTATTCAGCAAAGGCAACGGCAATTGTCCGGGCGGACGATGGGGAAAATGCCATCGGAATGGGGATCGATTTTGACAACATGGACTATTATGTGGTACAGGTTGGCGAGGAGAGGATTCCCACACCAGTCAGAAGAACCTGTGGCTGGCATGAATTTACCTTTGACTATACCAGCGGAACCGGCGTCGATTTGTATGTTGACGGCCAGCTGGTGAAAACCATAGAGGATGTCGATGGATTTTCTTATATTTCCCTGGGAACTGCCGAGGGTAAGGGAACAGCTTATTATGATGAAGTATCGATTTATGGCGGTGATACCGATACCCCGGCCTGGGGAGATGTGGAGCTTCCCGAGGTTCCCGAAAGCGATGCTGAGTTTAACAAGGAAGTGTTCCATAAAGATTTTGAAGACGGCGTAGGGATTGAATTTGACCCCATTAAAACCTTTGGTGGCACCAACACCACCAACCTGGTGGAGGGAGATGCAGACCATGGTCAGGTGATGGAACTTCTTTTGGACTGTGGCAACGTTTATTATGAGGTGGACAACAAAGACTGGAAAAACTATGTCATCAAATATGACTGGAAGTTTGACGGTTGGCAGAATAGCCCTCTGGGATATGATAATCTTGGAGTTGTAGTTGCAGCCAATACGAAGGATGGCGCACGTCCGGTTACCTCTCCCGCCTGCTATCAGGTGGTGTATCGGAGAAACGAGGGTGGAACACCATATTTTGAACTATACAAATATGATGGTGGCGATACAACTTTTGGCAAGTATACCCCGCCGGAGGATTTTGACGTCACCCAGTGGCATTCCTATGAAATTCATACCTTTAACGGGAACCTTGGACTGGTGATCGACGGTGAAATGGTGGTCACTGGCAAGGATAATAATCCGTTGACTTATGGCGGAATTGGTTTCAATTCCGTCAATACGAAGTCGTATGTTGACAACATCCAGATCATCAATAACCCTCAAAACGCTGAATACGACCCCAATTTCGGGCTGGAAAACGCCAAAATCAACGGGGTATTCAATCCGGATTATTATGAGTATTCTGCTACCATCATTGATGCTGAACAGCCGGTAACGCTGGCGGCCCCCAAAGCAGTTGCCAGCAATGTAGATTTCCGGATCATGCTGAACGGGGAGGATATCAGCAGCCAGTTTGAGAATCCCGATAACAGAGTGGAACTGAGCCTGCAAAAGGGAATCAATCAGCTGTCCATTATTGAAATTACCCCGGCAGGGGAAAAAGAGTATCGCATCCAGATTGAAAAACCGTACCAGATTATAAGTGCAGAAGAACTGGCCGATGTGGAAACCACTTTGGGAACCGCTCCGCAGCTTCCGCAAGAAGTAACGCTGCATTTTGATGATGAAACCAGCCAGACAGTCGGTATCCAGTGGGACACCGTTCTTCCGGCACAATACCGCCATACAGGCAAGTTTACGGTAGAAGGAAAAGCAGAAGGGTTTGCCTATGAAGTTTCCGTAACGGTGTCGGTCAAAGGCCTGGAATCCGTAGAGGAGCTGCCTATGATTGAAACAGAAGCGGGAACGGCTCCGACTTTGGCAAAAAGCCTGTTGGCTCATTATAGCGATGGAGACGCAGAGCTGCCTCTTACCTTCTGTGAGCTGTCGCCTGCGCTGTATCAAAAGGCCGGTACCGTGATTGCAATCGGGTATGCAGATGGATATTCCCGCCCGGTGATGCAGCTGGTTCAGGTGAAAGAGCCTGTGAAAGAGGTTGACAAGACCCTGCTGCAAAAGACATATGATTACGCATTGGAGCAGGATATCAGCAACCTGATTGACAGTGTAAAGGCATATTATGAGGAAGCACTGTCTGAGGGTAAGGCTGTATTGGACGATGTAAACGCAACTCAGGCAGAAGTGGACGCAGCGACAGATAAACTGTTCAACGCTGTCTGGATGTTGGATTTTGTTAAGGGCAACAAGACCAATCTGGGAATGCTTATCGAAAGAGCAGAAGGCATGGCAGCAAATGCGGAGAAATATGTACAGGGTGATATCTGGCAGCAGCTGTTGGATGCTCTGGATACAGCAAAGACCGTATACGAAGATGG
>CAJFNK010000075.1 GCA_904394685.1 Candidatus Heritagella gallinarum | reverse complement strand
GGCTGGGTAGTAAACGAATATCCCGAATGGGAAAACCCGACAATCACCCACTGGATGCCGCTGCCGGAACCGCCAGAGGAGGGATGATTTTGATTTGCAAATTTGAACATGATGGAGATTGCTGTAACATCGGATCTCCACAATATATGTGTAAGTGTAAACCGGATGTTTGTAATAGTGCTGTGCCAATAACTAACTCCGACCGAATCCGGGAAATGTCGGATGAGGAATTAGTTGTATTTCTTGATGATTTAACCTGTCTTTGTGTGGATTGCAATGAGCACGATGGAAAAAATGAGAATTGTCCAATATATAAGCAAGGTTGTAAAAGATATTGCGAACCAAAAGATTTCATGTCTTGGCTTCAACAACCAGCAAAGGAGGAATAAACAATATGGCAGAGATTCACTTAAACGGGCTTGTTTTTGTCTTTGAGGACGATACAGCCTTGATAGAATGGCTAGACGCACACGCCGATGAAATGTATGAGGAGAGCAAACCATGAAGCACAAAGAAGATATCTGCTCAAAATGCAAATTTGGAGTTAGAAATTACACGTCTGTAATTGGTACTGTACCCTGGTGCTGTGAAAAGCACTGGCACTGTAAACCTGGAAGTATCGCCAGCGACTTTATGCCAAAAATCGAAAACCAGGCCGCCGCCATTGAGGACCTGAGAGATCACGAGTGCAGTGGACTGGTGGAATAAACCATTATCACCGAGGGAGGGAAGGCCGTGGAAGAGCCGAAAACGCCGGAGCAGGTGAGAATCCTGCTGGAAAAATATCATGATATCCCCGCCATGATTGCCGAAGAAAATGCGGTAATCCGGCATTGTGAGGAGCAGATGCAGGCGATCACATTATCTGGCGTCTGTGTCAACGGCCTTCCTAGCGGGAAAGGAAAAATATCCGACCCTACCGCCAACATGGCGCAGGGACAGGCGGTGGAGTATGAGCGGGAAATCAGGATCTGCAAAGCTCGGATTGCCGACTTACGGCTGGAACGGATGTGGGTATATGAGCATGTGCGGTGTCTATCTCGAATTGATGAACGAATCATTCGGCTGAAATACATCGGCCCTGCCGACCCTGTCCGACGGGAAAAATGGCGCCAGCCAACCTTCTTTGAGATTGGGAGAAAAATCGGGTATAGTGAAGGATGGGTAAAACAAAAGGCGCATAAAATCCTGATTTCTCTTGTAAAGACCTTACGATAACTTACGAAAACTTACGTTTCCTTACTTTTTTCCGAGTATAATATACAATCAAGGAGTTTCGCAGAGAGGGCAGCCAAAAGGCTGTCCTTTTTCGTTATGGTCAGGCCGCTTTGTCACAAAAAGGAGGACAAAGTGGAATATCAAAATCAAATTTTCAACATGGATTGCATTGCGGGAATGTCTTTACTGCCGGATGGATGTATGGATATGATCCTCACCGATTTGCCCTACGGCGTGACCAGCTGCAAGTGGGATTGTCTGATTCCTTTTGACCAGCTGTGGCCCCAATTCTGGAGGGTGTTAAAACCCAACGGCGCCATCTGTCTGACGGCCTGTCAACCCTTTACTACCCGGCTCATCAGCAGCCAACAGAAGCATTTCCGCTATTGCTGGTACTGGGTGAAGAACATGGCCACCGGTTTTACCTTCGCCAAAAAGCAGCCTTTGCGCTGTGTGGAGGAGGTCTGTGTGTTTTACCGGAAATTCCCCACCTACAATCCGCAGGGCATTATTGTCCTGGATAAGCCCATCCGCCGGAAAGGAAAAGTGCTTCCCGCTCATGGCGACAGCATTTACAAAACAGAAACCCTCTCCAAACCTACCGAGACCTGTGTTGCCCATTATCCCCGTCAGGTGTTGGAAGTGAAATGTGAGAGAGGGCTGCATCCTACCCAGAAACCAGTGGAACTGTTTGAATACCTGATCCGCACCTACACAAATCCGGGTGAAAATGTACTGGACGCCTGCATGGGCAGCGGTACCACAAAGGTGGCCTGCCGCAACTCTGGCCGGAACTATACCGGGTTTGAGATCGACCCCCACTCCTTTGAAACCGCACAAAACAGATAAGAGGTGACCAATATGTCTGCGCCCTGCCCGAAAAACGGAAAATGCCCCTATTGTGCCAGAAAAATAACGGGAACGATGTTCTGTATCCTTCCCCGGTGTGCCTATCCGGTAGAGCAGCGTTATGAGTTACTTCGAGGTATAACAGCGCTGGCTGTACGAGTATACCGTACCCCGGTGCAGGAAGAAAAATTGGAGCGGTATCGGCGTTATTTTCGGGAACTCAACCACCGGGGCGGTGATCCGTAATGTTGACAGAACAACGGAAACGATTTATCGAAGAATATCTAAAGTTCCATTGTAAAAATGCAACACAAGCCGCAATTAACGCTGGATACAGTCCAAAAACAGCAGCTTCGCAGGCATCTATGATTCTGAAAGATTCTGAAGTTCAGGGATATCTGGAAGAACAGAAAAACCATATAGAATCGGAGCTGCGACAGGAATTTGTCTTTGGAGCTTCAGAGGCATATAGGGTCATGCTAGAAATTTTGCAAAACCCGGAGTCACGAGATATCGACAAGATTAGTGTGGCTAAAGATTTTCTAGATCGGGCAGGATTTAAGCCACAGGACAAGATGGAAATCTCGGTGCCAGTGGAAGAAACAGCAAAGGAGCTGACAGAGTACCTTGAACAGCGAAAAAAAGGCGGTTCTTGACCTGCTGTATGAGGAACCGGTAAAAATCGGCCATTGGGTGGGGTTTGAAAAGCTAGAAGAAATCCACAATCAATGGCTGCGTTCTTTTCTGTATGATGAAGAAGATCAAACTCTACTGGGGCATCGAGGTTCTTACAAAACCACGACACTTTCCCTTTTTCTGGCAGAGCATCTAGTTTTAAAGCCATTGGAAAATGTACTATTCTTTCGTAAGACAGACCCGGATGTTTCAGAAGTAATCCGGCAAACTCAAAAAATTCTGATTTCCCCGCCTGTGCGGAAAATTGTTTGGATTTTGTATGGTGTAAACCTGACATTAACAAAAGCCACAGATTCAGAGATCAACACAAATCTGGCGTTTTCTTCTAGAGGCGTTTCGCAGATCCTGGGACTGGGTATCGGTACCAGCATCACCGGTAAGCATGCCGACGTTGTTGTGACGGATGATATTGTCAATCTGAAAGACCGTATTAGCCGGGCGGAACGGGAACGAACCAAGATTCAATATCAGGAGCTGCGAAACATCTGCAACCGGGGCGGACGATTTATCAATACTGGGACGCCCTGGCACAAAGAAGACGCCATCTCCACCATGCCCAATGTCACAAGGTATGATTGCTATTCCACAGGATTGATTTCACGCCAGGAGCTGGAAGAATTGCGGAAATCCATGTCGGACAGTCTGTTTGCGGCTAACTACGAGCTGAAACACATTGCCGATCAGGATGCCATGTTTCACGATCCTGTTTTCACCTCGGAAGAAAGTCTGCTGTATAACGGTATTGGACATGTGGACGCAGCCTACGGCGGCGCAGACGCAACGGCTCTGACCTTCCTTAAAGCAGTTCCGGGCGGTTATGTGGGGTTGGGTAAGCTCTGGCAGAAACATGTGGACAACTGTTTGGCAGATATCGTAGAGCTGCACAGACGTTTTCGCATTGGTACCATTGCATGTGAAGACAATGCAGATAAGGGATATCTCAAAAAAGAGTTGCGGGCGTTGGATCTTCCGGTAGCTGGGTATCACGAGAGCATGAATAAGTTCGTGAAAATTTCCACTTACCTGCGTAAGCATTGGGCCAGCATCCAATGGCTGGAAGAAACAGACCCAGAATACATCGATCAGATACTGGATTATTCCGAGTTTGCGGAACACGATGATGCGCCGGACAGCGCCGCCACACTGCTGCGCCGAATAACCGGGAAAATTACTATGAATTCTGTGAAAGGAGGGATATGATGAAAATTCAAAATTATATGATGGGCGGCGTGTTTGTGATTCCGGATGGAACAGAGCTGACAGGCGAATTGCTGATGGACTATATCAACTGTCACAGCCAGCTGGTAGAAAGTAAATACAAGCAGTTGAAAAACGCCTATGAGAATGATTATGAAATTTTGCACGCTCCTAAAAAACCGGACTATAAACCGGACAACCGGATTCCCGTGAATTTTGCCCGATATATCGTGGATACCATGAACGGCTTTTTCATGGGAATTCCGGTAAAAGTTTTCTCCGATCTGGAGGAAGTTTCCCAGTATGTAGAATTGCTGGACCAGTACAACGATCAAGACGATAACAACGCTGAGCTCTCCAAAATCTGCGATATCTATGGTCATGGATATGAGATGTATTATGTGGATGACCAGGCAGAGATTGGCATTACATACCTGTCGCCGATGGAAGGATTCATGATCTACGACAACTCGATTATAGAGCGTCCTGCATACTTTGTCCGGTATTACACGGATACAGCAGGAATCCTGAGAGGCAGCCTATCCGATTCTTCTTCCGTGACTTATTTTTCCAGGCAGACCGGGAAGGTTGTTTTGGAAGATCCCAATCCCCACGGCTTTGACGGCGTACCGGCAGCAGAATGTCTGGAAAACGCAGAGCGGCAGAGCGTTTTCTGGTCTGCCCTGCCCATGATCAACGCCTATAACAAAGCGATCAGCGAGAAAGCCAACGATGTGGATTATTTTGCTGATGCTTACATGAAGATCCTGGGGGCAAAGTTGGATGAACCGGAACTGCAGCAGTTACGCAGTAACCGCATTATTAACTTTGACGGAGAAGGAGCTTCGGAGCTAGTAGTTGATTTCTTACAAAAGCCTAACGGGGACACCACACAGGAAAACCTTATCAACCGACTGGAACGGCTTATTTTCCAGATCAGCATGGTAGCTGACATTTCCGACGAAAATTTCGGGACTACTTCAGGGATTGCACTGAAATACAAGTTGTTGGCTATGAGCAATCTGGCCAAGACCAAAGAACGCAAGTTTGCCTCTATGATGAACCGTCGGTATAAGCTGATTTTTTCCAATCCCGTTTCAGGAATGAAAAAAGAGGACTGGCTTTCCCTGCGATATAAATTTACACTGAATTATCCCGCCAATGAGCTGGAAGAAGCCCAGACCGCCGCCCAACTGTCCGGCGTTGTTTCCCGTCAAACCCAGCTCAAGGGGCTCTCAATTGTGGACAATGTACAGGAAGAACTTGACCGGATGGATGAAGAGCAGGACACGCAGGGATATCAAACGGATTATCCAACAAGCAGGACGGTGACAGCGGAAGATGACCTACTGGGAACGACGTCAACAGCAGTTGAATGAGCAATTGGAAAAGGATGAGGCCGCTCTAAAAAAGCGGCTTTCGACTTATTATAATCAGGAAGCCCGAAGGCTGGAAAAGGAGATTGCAGCCTATTACAGCCAATATGGGGAAAATAATGTATTGGAATACCGGACTTTGATGGAGAGCCTTTCTGATGGGGACAGGCGGCTGCTATTGGAACGCATGGACGACTTTGCCAAAAAGTATCCAGAGTATTCCCATCTGCTGCCGATCCGGGAGAGCATCTACAAGCTCAATCGGTTGGAAGGGCTGCAGCAGTCCATTCTCATACAGCAGCTGGAAATAGGCGCTGTCGATCAGGAACAAATCCGGGCGCATCTGGAAAAGCAAGCACTCCGCAACGCCAACGCAGCGGCGGAAACGATGGGTTTCGGCAAAAATTTTTACACCGAAAATCCGGAGATGATCCGACAGATCGTCAATACCCAATGGGCTAACGGCAAGAATTTTTCTGAGCGTATCTGGGACAATGTAAAGAAACTGTCCGGCTATCTCAATCAGGATCTGGCTCAAGGATTTGCTAGGGGCGACAGCTACGACCGCCTGATAAAGCAACTTCGGCAGCGTTTTGAGAAGGTATCCCGAAACGATGCTTACCGGCTGATCTATACCGAAGGAACCTTCGTGATGAATGAATCTAGGGCAGTGGCGTTTGAAGATAGCACGGAGACCTATATTTTCCGGGTACAGTATGACAAAATACGGCGCAACGGGTGGCGGGATATCTGTGATGACCTGAATGGAAAAATCTTCAAATGGAGCGAGAGAAAACCGGGTATCAACTTCCCACCCATGCACACCTGGTGTCATTGTACTGCTACCCCTCATATTGCAGATCGGGCAAGTTTTATCGAAGAATATGAGCGCAGGCATGGCGGAGAACAAGCAGAGAAAGTTGAAAAGCGACTGAGTACAGAAAGAGGAGAATACTCTTCCGGAATAAAACGAGTTGGTACGAATGTAGTTGACCTGGAGTATATAAAATCCCAAGCTTTCCGAAAAAAATTTAATCAGATTTCAAACCATACCGGTGTAAATGAAGCATTGCGAGAATATGCTACTGCAATGTTGACGCACCGAAACGGAACTGACGGAGAAGATCTTTATATTATCGATGCCAAAACAGGAAAATTGCTTCTGCGTAAGATTTCTGGAAAAAATGAGTTAGAAGTTGGAATTTCTGGATCTGAATTAGAAAAAATTCGCAGTCAGGTTATGGAAAGTTTGATTGGGATACATAATCACCCAACTAATCTTTATCCTACAGGCAGCGACCTTGCGGCCGCTGGATATCGAAAATACAAGTTTGGTGTAGTAGTCACCCATGACGGGAGAGTGTTCAAATATTCAGTCGGAGAAAAGCCGTTCAGTCCCATGTTATTTGATAGTCGAGTTGACAAATACCAATTAGCTCCATATAATATGAGTATAAAGGAAGCGCATGAAAAAGCTTTAAATGATTTTCATAAGGAGTATGGAGTTATATGGGAAGAAATGTTTTGAAAATTTTTTACAAAGATATATTGACTCCTTTTCCTAAAATGACTCCGGAAGAGCGGGAGGAACTTGAGAAGAAGTTAAAAGAGGAAAGCGATAAGCTTACCGATTGGCCCAAGATGTGATACCACCCACCGAAAAAGGCAGGGTGGTATTTTTATGCCCATTTTTAGGGGGATTGCTTATGAAGCAGCTTTTATTCTTCTATGCCAGCTGGTGCGGACCATGCCGAGTATATGAGCGGGAATTTGTCACCCCGCTGGAAAAAGAGCTGGGCGGTGAGAAAATCCGGCGAATAAACGTACAGGAAGACCCGTTTACAGCTGAAAAATTTAACATTACCAGAATACCTGCTGCCTTTGTGGTGGATGGAGAGCAGATACAGCGCCGCTTTGTCGGTCCGTCGGATATAGAGGAGGTGAGAGAGCTGCTGTTGTGATTCAAATTTATATAGAGGGCTCCCAGATCGTTGTGGAAGGCCATGCAGGTTTTGCACCGCTTGGGCAGGACATTGTCTGTGCTGGGGTTTCTGCCCTAACCCAGACGCTGGTACAGGCACTGGATGTGTTGGTTCCAGAAGAAGCGTCCTTTTACATCGAGCCGGGAAAAGCGGTGATTCAATTTCAGACGCATAGTGAGAAGAGCAGGCTGCTGGCCCGCTCTTTTTTTATTGGCATAGAAATGATTGCCCGGACATACCCGGAAAACGTGAGCCTTATTTGTACCGACCAGACCTGGACGTCATAAAAAGCTATGGGAAATTATCAAAGGAGGATTGTGAACTGTGAAAAACACAAACATGGATCTGCAGCTTTTTGCCGAGGAAGAACCTGCGGCACAGGAACCCGGTACGGCAGAAGAGTCCCCGGCAGCCGGTGACCCTGAAAAATCCGGGGATGCAGCGCTGGAAGCAAAGCTGGAGCAGCTTCTGGAACAGAAGTTCAGCCAGAAGATGAAGGCGTGGGAAGCTGGCCAGCAGAAAAAGAGCGGGGAAGCCGCCAAGCTGGCGGAAATGAACGCACAGGAACGAGCCGAGTATGAGCGGGATCAGCTGCAAAAGCAGCTGGACGAGCTGACCCGAAAAAATGTGTTGGCGGAGATGACCAAAACCGCCCGTTCTATGCTGGCAGAGAAGGAGATCACAGTAGAGGATGCCGTGCTGGAAATGCTGGTGTCTGACGATGCGGAGAAAACCAAGTCTACTGTAAATGCCTTTGCTAAAGCTTTTCGCAGCGCAGTAGAAACAGCAGTAAAGGATAAGCTCCGGGGCACTCCGCCTAAAAGAGGTGTATCCGGTGGCAGTAGTGTGACCCGTGAACAGATTCTGGCTGTTAAAAACCGTTCCGAGCGGCAGCGCCTGATCTCGGAACACTTAGAACTTTTTAAGTAAGAAAGGATGAGAGCATAATGAAAAAATATTTGAACCTGCAGCTTTTTGCAGCAGAAGAAAACGTAACCACCACCACAGACCTGGAACCGGTGATTTCCATCGATTTTACCACTCGTCTTTCCGAAAATATTGACGGCCTGAGGGAGGTGTTGGGTATCACAGAAATGACCCCCATGCAGGCTGGCACCAAAATCAAATCCTACAAAATGACCAAGACCAACAGCCCTTCCCAGGCAGCGGAGGGCGACGTGATTTCCCTAACCAAGATTGATCGGAAGCTGGCCTGGGAAAAGGATCTGACCCTGAAAAAGTATCGCAAGGCCACCACTGCCGAAGCTATTCAAAAAATCGGATATGATAAGGCGGTCAATCAGACTGATGAAAAGCTGCTGTCCGAAACCCAGAAGGATATCAAGAAAGACTTCTACACTGCTTTAAAAACAGGCTCCGGTTCTGCTACTGGTACAAACCTGCAAACCGCCTGCGCCAATCTTTGGGCTAAGCTGCAGGAACGCTTCGAGGACTACGACGTTACTCCTGTATTCTTTATCAACCCGCAGGATGTGGCGGATTATCTGGGTACGGCACAAATCACCATGCAGACGGTTTTCGGAATGTCCTATATTCAGAACTTCCTCGGTATGGGCAACGCTATTGTGACCACCGGTGTGGACGCCAAAGCACCCTATGCTACTGCTGCTGAAAACCTCTGCGGCGCCTATATTCCGGTAGGCGGCGATGTGGCAAAGACTTTTAACCTGACCATGGATCAGACTGGCCTTATTGGTATGACTCACTACACCACGGGAGAGCGGGCTACCTTTGAAACCCTGATGATGTCGGGCGTCCTGTTCTGGCCGGAATATGCTGATGGTGTCTTTAAGGCGACTATTGCGGGGGAATGAAAACCCCACTTGAGAGCGTAACAATTAGTGGCACAGCTCAAGTGGGGCAAACTTTAACGGCCACAGTTGCACCCGATGGGGCAACAGCATCCTGTAAATGGAAATCAGCCGACACGAGCGACGGCAGCTATACTGATATCGATGGGGCAACGGCTGCTACTTATGTTTTGACAGAAAGTGAAAATGGAAAATACATCAAGGTGGAGGCAACCGGCACCGGAAAATACAGCGGAACCGTAACTAGCGGTGCAACAGAAGCAGTCACGGCCGCTGGCGGCTGAGAAGGAATGGGATCATGATGGAGCTTCTCGAACGTGTAAAAATCAGATTGACCGGAGAGAATGTGGAAGATCTGCAACTCCTGGAAATGATTCAGGCAATATCTGACCGGTTGTGTATTCGGCTGGGAGAGGAAACTCTCCCAGCTGTTTTTACATCGATCTGCGTGGATGCTGTGGTTAAAATGTACCGCCGTGTCTACTATGAAGGAATTTCCACTGAGAGTACTGGCAGCCTTTCCACCGCCTTTGTGGAGGATGTACTGGCAGAGTACGCCGGAGAAATCTCCGACTGGAAAAGCCGAAAAGCCAATACTTCCGGTAGCGGAAGGACGGTGCATTTTCTGTGACATGGAAAGAGGTAACCCTTATAAACTGCACAGAAACTGGCCGTGATGCCTTGGGAAACCCCACATGCGAAGAATCCGCCGGTAGTATATATCCCGCCAGATTTACGCCTTGGGACGCTCAGGACATTGCTCTGGAAGGGCGGGAGGTAACAGTCAACCGGCGCAAGCTGCTGGTTCGGGTACCTCGGACAGAGTTTCCTGAGTGCCGGAAAATACAGTTTGAAGGGGAAGTCTATCAGGTGATGCAGATCACTGACCTATCCCCACGTTTTACCTTGCTGTATGTGAAGAAGTACGGGAGGTGACTTTGTGACAGGAAAAGGGTTTTCGATTTCGTTTAACGATGCGGAGTTGCAAAGGCTACAGAAAAAGTTAAAACGAATGAATGAAATTCGATTCGACGCCGTTGTGGCAAAGCAGGCTGCTGATATGGTAGGTCGTGCAGCTGCCAGTCATAATCCCGATCAGGGCGGCACGCCATACAACACCGGTGAGATGCTGCAAAGCATAAACAAAACCGGAAAAGGCATTGCTGCGGAAGTTGGCTATACAAAGGAATATGCGCCTCATGTGGAGTTTGGACACCGCACCGCAAACGGCGGCTGGGTACCCGGACAGCACTTCTTACAGAATAATATGGATATTCAGCGGCCTGTTTTTAACCGGGATTTGCAAGAAACCATAAAGGAGACGAAATAGCCATGTACAAGCAACTGGGATTACTGGATTTAATTCATGCCATCCAGGTGAAGGTGGAGGCAAAAACAAAACTTCGCTGCTATGACGCTGTACCCAATAATGCGCCCAGCCCGTTTTACTTTGCGGAGGTGATCGCCAAGCGCCCCGCCCACACCAAAACCATGTATCGGGATGTGTTCACCGTCTGGATTCATGCCGTTGCAGAGCCAGGACAATCTTCGGTAAGAATCTATGAGTTGATCCAGCTGTTAGAAGAATCCTTGACGGAGGATATTATCCTGCCGGAAGGTTTTGAGCTGATTTTACAGACCAACAATGGTGTGCAGCGCATCAAAACTGATGAAACCAACGAAAAACATGCAGTGCTGGCGTTTGAGTTCACTGTGTGTTACGGCTTTAAGTGCAAAATATAGAAAGGACGAAGAATATGAGAAAAATGGATTTGCAGCTTTTTGGCTTTGACAACAACGCTTACTGTGATTTTACCAGTTCAGCCGCCAAGGCCATTGCAGGCAAGGATATCCTGCTGGCGATTTACAACACCGGCGGGGATAAATTGCTGGCCATCAGCGGCCAGCAGGGGCTGACTATCAACCGTTCAGCGGACTCCATCGAGATTACTTCCAAAGATACTGCGGGAGGCTGGAAGTCCAAAATCGCCGGTATGAAGGAATGGTCCATTGATAACGACGGCCTGTATGTACCCGGCGACGAGAGCCATAATGTGCTGTCACAAGCCTTTGAAAATTCCGATCCGGTGTGCGTTAAGGTGATTAACGGAAAGACCAAAAAAGGAATGTTCGGAGGTTTGGCGGTCATTACCGATTATCCGCTGGAAGCTCCTTATGACGATGCCATGACTTATAGTTTGTCTTTGGAAGGAATGGGCGCCCTGACTGACCTACTTAATGCCCCGGTATCACCGGACACTATGCCGGAAGGCAGCGCTGCGTTGGCACCGCTGACCGTGGTTTCGGTAGAAGGGTCTGGCAGTGGGCAGACCAGTATCTATGTAAACCCTGTAAAATCTGGCAGCAACAAATACTTCTACAAGATCGGTGAGGGTCCATTGCCTTATCCGGCCTATAATGAAAAAATTTCTGATACTACATGGGACGGATCTGCAGCTATCACGGCTACGACCGGCCAGCAGATTATGATTATTGAAACCGACAGCAGTGGCAAGGCGCTGAAAGCCGGTATTGCTGCAGTGACTGCCAAGGCCGGAGCATAAAGGAGGAGAAACATGATCGAAATCGATGGTAAAAATTATGTGCTGAAGTATAATATCAGCCGCATTGAGATGATTGAGAACAGCACGGGAAAATCGGTAATGGCGGACATCCGAGCCAACAGTGGAATGCTGAGTATTGCTTCTTTGAAGCTCTATTTCGCTTATGGTTTGAAAGAGGAAGGTTCCGATGTGTTTTATCCCACTAAAAAGGCACTGGAAATTGCAGAGCAGCTGATTCTCCGTGATGGATACACCACTGTATGTGGGACAGTTGTCGAGGCGCTTGAAAGGGACTGCCCTTTTTTCTTCCGAGTCGGCTAATTGATTTTGAATACTTTTCTACAGATGAACTGGAAGACCCCCAATATGCAGAAATGGCGAAGCCATATCGAAAAGATATGGACTTCGCTTTTTTTGCGGCTAATTTTGGATTTTCTCGCAAGGAATATGAAGAATTGACCCCTAGAGAGATTAACTTTCTCTATAAAGCATGGGAGAATCGGGCGGTATCCGAAAGTTACCTGCTCTATAATGCTGTTTTTACAGCGGTCTATAACGTCAATCGTCCCAAGCGTAAACGAGCGCTGAAGCTTTGGCGGAAAGCAAAAGTTAGAAAAGCCGACATGGAAACGGTGCAGGAAAATCTCAGTATTGTTCGGGAGGTGGAGGCAAATGAGGGCACTGACTGGGTAAAAAAGATCTATGCAGCTAATGGAATGAAATATCCGGGAAAGGAGGGATGATATGGCGGATTATACCGTATCGGCAAAAATTACTGGTGATGCCAGTGGTTTTCAAAAAGCGTTTGAAAGCGCTCAAAAAGTCGCTGAGCGAGCAGGACAAACTATTCAAAATGCAGGTGCTAAATTAACAGCTGCCACCGCTGCTTTTGCAGGAGTAGCCGCAATAGGCGTAAAGTACAATGCTACGATGGAAACCTATCAGACTTCTTTTGAAGTAATGACCGGCTCCGCCGAAAAGGCAGCGGATACTGTAGATCGGCTGAAAAACATTGCAGCTTCAACGCCTTTTGAGATGCCGAACTTAGCAGATACCACACAGCTGCTCATGAACTACGGCTTTACAGCGGATGAAGCGCTAGATCGGATGCAGATGCTGGGAGATATTGCCCAGGGTTCAGCGGATAAAATGAATCGTATTGCCACTGCTTATGGTCAGATGTCATCTGCTGGCAAAGTCTCGTTGGAAGATGTTAAGCAGATGATCGAGGCCGGATTTAACCCGTTGCAGGAGATTTCTGAAACCACGGGAGAATCTATGGATTCCCTCTATCAGAGAATTAGCGATGGCGCCATTTCGGTAGATGAGATCACAGCCTCTATGCAGCGCAGCACCTCTGAGGGCGGGAAGTACTTTCAGTCGATGGAAAAGCAGTCCCAGACGTTCTCTGGACAGCTTTCTACACTGAAAGATAACGCCCAAGGTCTTTTGGGTAATTTGACAGAAGGCGTTTTTGAAAAACTAGCGCAGGATATTTTGCCTAAAATCAATGAAGTGGTCTCATTGATTAATGATGCATTTGAGTCCGAAGGACTTAACGGCGTTATGAGTGTACTACAAAGTATGGTGCCACAGTTAGAGCCTGTATTGAATTTTGTCGATACATTGCGTGAAAAACTCAACGACTTGGGAATCGACCCCATGATGTTTGCCGGAGCCGTGGCGGCGGCCGGGCCAGTGCTGATAGTTCTGGGAAAAGTTGTGTCTATTGGCGGATCTGTTATGGGAACAGTCAGTAAACTGGGAAGTGTATTTTCTGCGTTGGCCTCTCCGGTGGGAATTGTAGTGGCGGCGATTGCTGCTGCAGCGGCAGCTTTTGCTTATTTGATGTCTACCAACGAAGAATTTCGATCCTCTGTAATGGAAACTGTGTCGAACCTGGGAAAGACGCTGGGCCCAGTGCTGGAAACCATCGGAGGCACTCTGATGGAACTGGGGGCTACTCTACTGACTGCCATCGGAGAAACCCTTCAAACATTGGCTCCGACTATCGCGCAGATCGTATCAATGGTTGGGGAGCTTTTAAGCGCATTGGCTCCTGTGATTGCACAGTTGGTGGCGTCTTTGGTGCCGGTATTGGAACAGCTTATCACAATGGGACTACAGATCATTGAAATGGTTCTGCCAGTAGTTGCAGATATCCTCGCCCAGCTAATGCCTGTAATTATTCGAATCGTGGAGTTAGTAGGAAACCTGATTGCGGAACTTGCTCCCCTCATTTCCCAGCTGATCTCCGCTTTGATGCCGGTCATTATGGAAATCATTTCTTCAGTCATGGAGATTGTAGAAGCCCTTCTGCCACCGTTGATTTCTATTATTGAAGCGGTTATGAGCGTTGTAGAAGCGCTGATGCCGCCAATTATGGAAATTATCGATGTGGTTGTAGAAGTGATTTCAACTGTTATTGATACAATTTCTCCGATTATTGCTTTTATTACAGAAATTATTCAGAAAATTATCGGAATTATTACCCCTATTGTCCAGTTTATTTCGGAAATTGTTGCTCAAATCGTTTCTTTTGTTGCTCCGTTGATCGAAACATTTGCCGGAATATTCGGGTCTATTTTTGATGTCGTATCAGAAATTATGGGTAATGTTGGCAAGTTCATTGGTGGAATATTCGAAGGTGTTGAAAACGCATGGAATGGTCTTACTGGTTTTGTTTCCGGCGTGATCGACGGAATCGCCAGCGCTTTTGATACGTTAGTGGGAACGATTAAGAGTATCTTCAACGTTGTAATCGGTGCTATCAATGGCGCTATTTGGACAATCAACTTAATTCCGGGCGTGCATATCGACGAAATGCCATATCTGCTCCATGGTACTGATGACTGGCAGGGCGGCTTTGCTCGTATGAACGAAGGTGGCAGAGGAGAGCTCACCTACCTTCCCAACGGTACACAGGTGATACCGCACGATATCAGTGTGAAATATGCCAAGGAAGCCGCAAGAGCTAATGTGCAGCAGGCAGAGCCAGCAGTATTCATGATTGATTATGACCGGCTGGCAGCGGCTATGACAAAAGTGCATTTGACGCCAGTGGTAGCGTTGGACGGAGAAAGAGTCAGTCGTAGCCTAAGTCCTTATACAGATGTGGAAATGGGAAACAGAGCCCGGCAGACAGCAAGGGGGATGATCTGATATGTCTGGAATCAAAGTTGGAAACAAGCACAGTGCAGATGATTTCGACATGTTTATGACGGATTTCTCCATTTCTCCGCCAGAACCTCAGACCACTTATGTGGATGTTCCCTTCCGTGACGGGCCGTTGGATTTTTCCACGGCTCTGACCGGTGGGATAGTGAAATACAAAAATCGAACTGTTACTGCTGAATTCAAAACACAAGATCGAACGCCTGACAGCTGGAAAGACCGGTATCATGGTTTTGTCAACTATGTGCAGGGACAAAAACTTCCAATAATTTTTGATTATGATTCGGAGTATTACTATCTGGGACGTATCAGCTGCGATGCTTCAAAAGACGACCAGATTATTGGAACTGTCAGCATCTCGGCGGATTGTGACCCCTACAAATACAAACTTTCGCCCACCGTGAAAGAGTTTGACGTGAGCGGGAGCCTGTCTGTCGTTTTGCCCAATGACCGGATGCCTACTGTACCGATGGTGACCACCGATGCGGAGATTACCGTGCAGTTTGGC
>CAJFNK010000074.1 GCA_904394685.1 Candidatus Heritagella gallinarum | reverse complement strand
TTAACCTTGCAAAACAAATTGTTTGCAGGGCTGTTTTTGTGCGCCCTTTTAACATCCGTGCTGAACCGACACTTGCTTTCACACTAAACTCCGCCATCGGGCTGCGGCAGATATTGCCGTGGCAAACAAACAGTATTTTGGTCATCTTTTTATAACTCCTCATAAGTCCTGTATCTTCTCTAATTTTCTCAGACTTTTTCATGTTTTTCTTGCAACCATGGTAAAAAAGTGTCATTCTGCAGCTTTGGAGAAAAACTCCTCTCGACCCTGATACTCACTTTTTACAATCGCATACATTTCTTCGGGCGTTTCCTGACAGCCATTCTGCAACCATAGTTTAATGATCCTTGTCAGCCCGCTTTTAAAAAATTCCATATGGTAATGGATAAAGCGGCCCTGAAAGTGCTTTTGGGCAAGTTCTGTATCATAGGAAACAATTTTATAATTGTTATCGTACCCCAACTTAAAATAGGTCCGATAGAAGATCTGGTTCTGCTGAATATGGCGAAACAATTTTAAATAATCGTTGCTGTTGACACCTGTCACACGCTCCTCCTGATATAACTCCGACAGGCTTGCTTCCAGCCTATCCCTTATGGAATCTGCAAATCGATAAATGTCCGTGTAGTTGGCGTAAAATGTCGTCCGATTCAGGCCGGCCTGCTTACAAATATCGGACACTCTGATCTGACTCAGATCTCTCGTTTGCAGCAGCTCAACAAATACTTTCTCAATTTTTTCCCGGGATTCTTTCCTACGCCGATTGTTTGGAGTATTCATTAGCGCTCCTTTATCTCAACACTTGTTGTAATATTGATGATTGTTTAACTTTTATAATTGCATTATACTATGTACAGAGCAAAACAACAACAGTTGATTTAATCGCAAAATTGGAGGTGCCGTTTATGAAGAAAAGCAATTTTGTTAGCCTGCTGCTTGGAACGTTCAGCGGCGTGCTGTTTGCCCTTGGCATGTGCATGGTTTTGATTCCAGAATGGAACTCGTTTCAGCCCGGCCTTGTGTTTGGCTGTGCAGGTATTCTGTTGGGGGGTGCCACCGTTTTGATATGGAGACGTATGGAACACAAGCAGCCAATCCATATTTCCGGAAAAAGCATTCTTTCGGCTGTGGTTGGTGTGATTGGGGCGCTGGCACTTGGCATAGGGATGTGTTTCTGTATGGTATGGGATAAAATGGCCTTTGGCATCGATGTTGGGCTGGTAGGGATCGTTATTCTGCTCTGTCTGATCCCCCTTACGAAAGGAATCAAAAATTGAAACCAAAGCAGAGGGTTTCCTGGCTGTTTTTCAAAACGGGCCCCGGTAAAACGCTTTGTACGAATCCTCGCAAACGAGTGCTGCTATTCGCTACGACATCCCTGGCCTGCAATTTCCTGTATGCATTTTATCACGGTGTTTTAGGCATACTGCAAACATCGCTATGGTTTTTATCCATTTTTTATATCAATGGTTTTATAGTTATTAATTACATTAACATTTTTAAGGCTTAGATTCACTACTTCTGCACGATAATATGACATTATTTTCCCTCTCAATATATGGCACTTTATTCATTCCAATTCATCTCATTATCAGATATTCCTTGCTTTCTGCATTCATTACAAACAATGGCTTTTTCTTCTTCATTACCAATTGTGTATTTCAATATCTTATTTTTGAACACGACAAATTTTGTGTTATTGCATTTGAAATCAACAAACCAGTTTCCACCTCGACATGGGTCTGCTATTAAAACTTTTGAAGCTAACTCTGGAAAGTTAGGTACATCTGATGTAAAGAAAATGACTGTCCAGTACTTGGGCACTCCACCTGTATTCCACAATTCAATTTTATGGACACGAATGTAATCTAATAGTTTTTCATCTTCAAGGCTTTCTTTGATTAGCGCACCCTCAAATAGTTTTGCGTGTTCTTTTTTTATGGCATTATTACCGCAAGTATTAATTTCTTTTGTTCCGTTAATTGAAAGTTCGTCCTTTAATAACACATCAACCGTTACTTGAAATAAATTGCTTAATATTATCAATTTTTCTGTTTCGGGAAGTGCAATATCAGCTTCCCACTTTGAGATAGACTGTCGGCTAACATTACAAATAACGGCTAAATCTTCCTGTGAATATCCATTATCTTTTCTTAGTATTTGTATCTTTTCAGACAATTTCATGTAGCTTCCTCCTAGTCTGTTTTGATAAATTATAGCAAATCTCTAATGTTAATACTATCAACTTTCTCGTTCTTTTTAGCAACCTAAAAGTGCTTTTTAACTTAAGTTATAGATACTGGAATAGTAGGGTACTGTCAATTAAATTTTTGTGTTTCTTTACCGCACATGAGCATTCCATGCTGGTTTCTTTTGGCCAGATGGAGAAGGAGCAAATGTGCCTGATGAATGCGCTTACAGGTGCTGCTATCTGTGTGTTTATTCTGATGCTTGGAATATTCATGATAATACGAACAAGAAAGGAAAATGAATCATGGCAAAATCAAAACTTGTAAAAGCAAATGAAAAGATTGCAGAAAAAGTCACCACTACTTTTGGGAAAATCGAGGATACCGTTGTGGTTGGATATGCCAAAATTGAAGATGCTTTTATAGATCGTTATCTGACAAAGGATGGGGAAAGCGTTGAGGAAGCAAAAGCCAGATTGAAGCAGGAGCAAACCCACTCGAACCGTTGAATTCCAATTCGAATATATGTCAAACAGCGCCCGCCGATCTGCTGACCGGTAAGCGCTGTTCTGTAATGTAATGTATGGTTTCGAGCAGTCGCACTGCGTTAAATCGAACGGGTACAGTATAGCATGTTTTGCGCCAAAGCTCAATTGAAACCTAAAGGAGCCTTTGTTGTTGGAAACTTTCTGTTTTCTGCCGGAAAATTCGCCTTTTTGGGGAAGGGATTTCTATACAGATGTACATCCGGTCTGTTTGATTTTTCGTTTATGATATGATATGATAAGCAGGAATGAATCCGTTATCCCTATGGCATTTGACAGGATGGAAAATTTCGCTTGTCAACTTACAAAACAGGAGGTCAGAAAATGAACAGCAGTGAAAAAAAGCAGCTGAAAATCGCTGCATGCAAGGTGCGTATGGGCGCTATTGAAGGCGTTTTCCATGCAAAGTCCGGCCATCCCGGCGGTTCCCTCTCCGCAGCCGACCTGTACACCTATCTCTATTTTAAAGAATTGAACATCGATCCCCAGAACCCCAAAGACCCCAACCGTGACCGCTTTGTGCTTTCCAAGGGCCACTGCGCTCCCGGCTTGTATGCTGCCCTGGCGCTGCGTGGCTATTTCTCCATGGACGAGATGAAGACCCTGCGCCACATCGGCGCTATGCTGCAGGGACACCCCGATATGAAGGGCACCCCCGGCGTCGATATGAGCTCCGGCTCTCTGGGACAGGGCATCTCCGCTGCCTGCGGCATGGCTATGGCTGGAAAGCTCGACAACAAGGATTATCGTGTGTATACCCTGCTGGGCGACGGCGAGATCGAAGAAGGCCAGGTTTGGGAGGCTGCCATGTTTGCCGGCCACAAGAATCTGGACAACCTGTGCGTAATCGTAGACTTTAACGGCCTGCAGATCGACGGCCCTGTCAGCGAAGTGGCAGGCCCCGAACCGATCGACAAGAAATTTGAGGCTTTTGGCTTTGATGTTGTCACCATTAACGGCCATTGCTTCGACGAGATCGAGGCTGCTTTTGCCCACGCTAAAACCGTGAAGGGTAAGCCCTGCGCTATTATCGCCAAAACCGTAAAGGGCAAGGGCGTTTCCTATATGGAGAACCAGGTGGGCTGGCATGGCACCGCCCCCAATGCGGAGCAGTATGAGATCGCCATGAAGGAACTGAATCAGACGCTGGCAGAATTGGAGGCAGAATAACATGGCTGAGATGGTGAAAAAGGCAACAAGAGAGAGCTTCGGCGAAGCACTGGTAGAGCTGGCAAAAACCAACCCCGACATCGTGGTGTTGGACGCCGACCTGGCTGCCGCTACCAAAACCGGAACCTTTAAGAAAGCATATCCCGACCGTTTTATCGACTGCGGTATCGCAGAGTGCAACATGGTGGGCATTGCCGCCGGTCTGGCAACCTGCGGGAAGATCCCCTTTGCGGCTTCCTTTGCCATGTTCTCTGCCGGACGTGCTTTTGAGCAGGTTCGCAACTCTGTGGGCTATCCCCACCTGAACGTAAAGATCGCTGGTTCCCACGCCGGTATCTCCACCGGTGAGGACGGCGCTACCCACCAGTGCTGCGAGGATATCGCCCTGATGCGTACCATCCCCGGCATGGTGGTGCTCAACCCCAGCGACCACTATGAGATGATCGCTGCCGTAAAGGCCGCTGCCGAACACTATGGCCCGGTATACATCCGTCTGGGACGTCTGGCTGTGGAGAGCGTTAACAACAACGACGACTATCATTTTGAGCTGGGCAAGGGCATCACCCTGCGTGACGGCAAGGATATCACCATCGTTGCCACTGGCCTGATGGTTGGCGAGGCAGTAAAGGCTGCCAAGGCGCTGGAAGCTGCCGGCATCGATGCCCGTGTCATCAACATCCACACCATCAAGCCCATCGACCGTGAGCTGATTGTGAAGGCCGCCAAGGAAACCGGCCGCATCGTGACTGTGGAAGAGCACAACATCATCGGCGGTCTGGGCGAGGCTGTCAGCGCTGTGGTGTGCGAGGAATGCCCTGTGCCTGTGACCCGCATCGGCGTCAACGATGTATTTGGTCATTCCGGCCCGGCTGTGGACCTGCTCAAGGAGTTTGGCCTGTCTGCCGAGCATATCGAAGAAGTGGTGAAAAACGTCCTGAACAAGGCGTAATATTGACAATTGTAAACCGCCGGATATACTTCTGCTACGGGAAGAATCCGGCGGTTCTTTTTACCTGTGGGAGGGGAACCGGCATGCAGCGCTTTGGGCGCATATTTCAAGCGGTTCCGATAGAGATGGAAAAAAGGGACCGGTTTTTATGCAGATACGCTGCTGACGGACGTGGAACCCTGTGATATTTTTCATAAAACAGAAAGGATTTTTTATGATGCAGTTCCACAACAAAATTATCAGAGAGTACGAGGATACTCAATTACCAAAGATCAAAGCTGGCAACAGCCTGAAAATCGATTTTGACACAGAGGGGGTTCTGGAAAACCCTCTGGATTCTTATAAATGTAAATTGCGTTTGGTTGGGGATGTCGATGTGCAGCCCAACTGGATGTGGGAAGGCGGATATCCATACTTATACCGTCTGATTGACGACGCTCTTTCTACCGAAACAAAACACAGCCAATTTTCGCTCAAAATGAACTTACATCATGAGGATTGGCCACGGCGTGCCTATTATCAGGTTCTTTGCCCGCCCCGGCTGTCGATTCAATATCCTGTCACAGACTGTGACGGAAAGTGGGATTTACTGATTCTGGCAAAAGCGGAAAATCTCTGCATCGATAACGGTGGCCGGGTCAGTTTGGTGATTGAAAAATACCGCAAAAAAGACGGCGTAGACCGCCGGGAACTTCAGTATGGGCCGGATGAAGTTACGGTTTTGGATTTTCCTGAGGGAACGTATGATTTCACAGAATTCCACACCTCTGTTACGATCGACGATGACACCGCCTGCCTTCTGGTATTTCTTGCGTGTGAACACGCAGGCGGCACCGTCTGGTTTGAAGACCCCCGCCTGATAAATCAGTGGGCAGAAAATATCCTGCCTCAATTTACGGTATCCAATCCTTTCAACGAATCTTTGAACTGGATGGGCGAAAACCTCTCCCGCAAAGACTGGAGCAACATGGAAGTATCTCTCAACGGGAAGCCCTTCTTTACCGGGGAACTGTTTCAAAGATGCCATCGCTATTCCGAAAATGAGATTTCCATTCCGGCAGGCCTTTTGCAAAAAGGGAAGAACACACTGGAAATTAAAAATATAGATGATTATTTTTCTCCCATCCCCTACAAGCTGAAAAAGCTGGAGCTTCTTTATGCTGCGACCCATAGCGTTGACGTAGTTTCGTGTCCCTCTATCGTTTATGCAGACAGCCGGTTTGGGGTACTCATCCACACAGCCAGCAAACAGACAACGGTGACGGTTCAAACTTCGTCAGCCGAAATCCATCCAGAAAAAAACACCTATACTTTTGAAGACGAAGGGCTGCATGTCATTCCATTTTTCACATCTTCTACTGTGAAGGAATCTGATATGGGGGCTTCTCATGCCGGAACGGATCTCTCTCTCCGGTTCACGGCAGATGGATGGAGCGAAACCGCTGTTGTCGAGCGCATTGTATACAAGACGGATGATAACGTCCTTACCGGAACAGGCGATGCGATCTATGTTCCGCAGGAAGTCACACAAACCGAGGAATTTTTAGCATGGTATCTGCAAAATGAAATCGGCAACTTTATCACCTTCCGCCCCACCTATCGCTGGTGCGGTACAAGAGCGTTACAGCCGCAGGTTTGGGAAAGAATTGTGGAACTTTGCCGACAGTATGGGATGTATTACTGTCATATCATAGATGGGCGTGAACTGCCGGGCGCAAACGCCAATCCTACCAAGGCTATGCTGGAAAGTGAGTATTTTATCGGAAATCAGGGACACGAGCGGGACGGCGCCTTTTATTATTGGGGGCCAAAACGTGCCGATAATGAGAATGAGATACTTTTCCTTTCCCTGCAAGACAGAGTGGTAAACCATCCTGACTGGAGATACTATAACTCTGCGGTGTATACCAAAGACGGGCATGCCTTTGGACATTATAACCCCATCGACACAAACGATATGAAGGAAGCGGCAGAGCATTTCATCCAAAACTGCAAAACCAGCCTCCATGGGGTCAAACGTCACACCGGCCCCTCTGTGCTGTTTAAATATCTGTTTGAAGCAGGGGTAGAGGTTGGTGGAGCAGAATTGATGTATGGGCCGCACGAAGCTGTGCTTTCTGCCCTTAGAGGTGCTTCCCTTGCCTATCACAGAAAAGAGTTTGCGGCGCACCTGGCGGTGCAATGGTCAACCACTCCGCATGATACCCCCGCACGCTACCGCCGTTATCAGCTGGCGTTATTTGTCTGTTATCTTCAGGGTACCCACCACATCAATACAGAAGAAGGTCTTTGGAGGATTGAAGAAAGGTTCTGCTATTTTGACCGTTTTTCTGATGCCTGTATGGAGCACCGGAAAATCCAGACGGAGTTTACCCATTTTGTAAAAGCACATTCCCGCCGGGGTACCATGGTGAACCCCACTGCCCTTTTATACGGCCAATATGACGCCTGGCTGTGTTTTGGCAGGCCAAACGCATGGGGGCACCTGGGCGATGCATGGAAATTCGACACCCCGGAGGAAAGCTGGGATTTACTTAACATCTTCTATCCTGATAACGTGCTGGACGCTATCTACCGGCATCCATGTGAAAACAAGCCGCAGGGATTTTATACCAGAACGCCTTATGGAACTGTGGATATTGTTCCGATAGAAGCCGAATCACAGCTTTTGGACTCTTATCAATCTGCCGCTTTTCTTGGGTGGAACACGGCAGAACCCGCACAGATTGATAAACTGGCAGAATATGTCCAAAATGGAGGAACCCTGCTGCTGGGATGGCCTCATCTCTTTACCGACACCGACCGCACAACGGCGATTTATGGCGATGCCACACCGGTCGACAAGGCGAGCATCCACAAGCTGCTGGGCGTTGACTTCCATGGATTTGTCTCTGCTCAGACCCCCGACGGAACCGAAACGGTTCTGGGCGACATTACCCCTGTGGAGCAGGTTGTGGTTCGCTCTACCCTGAACGGTCACCCGCTGGTTCTGGAACATTCCATTGGGCAAGGCAAGGTTCTGTTTGTCAACCTGCGGGAATATCCGGCCGCAAAAACAGCACGCCCGATTTATGAATCCCTGCTGCGTGAGCTGGGAGAGTTGGGCGTTGCCAGCCAGAAAGAACGGGGATGGATCACCACAACCGATACGGTTGACACCGGCGTCTGTGACAGGGAAAACGGCCTGCGGGATATTTACGCCATCAATATCAACTGGTGGGACGAGCAGGATGTTCCCGCTCAGGCAACTTTACATTTTGCGGGCAATGACACGGCGGTTTCGATCAGCCGTGGCGTCATCCATATTTTTACCCTTGGCAAGGAGTTTGGCGTCTGGACGGCCGACAACGATACCGATGTGATTTCCATCACAGAAACCGGGACGGATATCTCCGTTACGCTTCAGGGATACGGCAAAACCAGCCTGTGTTTTATTACCGCACAGGAAATATCCAGTGATGCGGTGCCGCTTACAAAGCTGGAAAATGGGATTTACAGCAGCGAGATCGATCTTTATGGCCTGCAAACCATTCGATTTCAAAAATGAGCAAAGATGAGATGACCAAAACCCCAGCATAAAACACACAAAACAAATAGGGGCGACAGCCAAATAACGGCTGTCGCCCCCCATTTATTCCCGTCCTGCCTTCCAGTCCCACGGCAGCAGCTCGCCCAGCGTGACAACCGTCTGCCTGTCTACCATCACCAATGCCTGATGATTATCCGGATGCAGGGCGCTGATCATCTCCCGGCACCGCCCACAGGGCGGCATGGGCGTACCGTCCCAGTCCACCGCTACCATTTTTACCACACGGCTTTCCCCGGCTGTCACCATGGCAGCAGCGGCGGCATGCTCCGCACAAAATCCGGTGGAACAGGCGGTATCGATACATACGCCCAGATAGACATTTCCCCGGTCAGTTTCCAGGGCGGCCCCCACGCCGCCCGCTTCTGCAACAGGCGAAAGTTTGCGTGGATTCACCACGCTTCTCGCCTTTTGACAAAGCTCCTCAAACTCCATATCGTAATTTCCTCCTTCCGGATTTTAAAAAATGCCCCGCCAGCCTGCGCCAACGGGGCATTTTCTTACATTCTGCGATATTTCTTTACCTGCTTTAATTTCTTTTTCCGGCGATTATAGAGCAGCGCCAGAATAATGTACAAAATCAGCAGCCCGGCAATGATGCAGGCTACTACGATAAACCAGGTCGAGGTCACGACATTCTCCACCTGATTCATGGTGTGCAGCACGTTGCTGCGCTCTACCGATTCCGCCGACACCAGATCGATCGTCGTGAGCACCTGTCCGGCATAGCTCAGGGTAGCCGTACCGATTTTCTGCCCTTTTTCTATCGGCGCTTCCACCGATTCCGGCAGCTGGGTCTTTACCACAATACTGCTCGATTTGATAGAAGCCGGCAGGATGGTGTTAAAATCCTTTGACGCCACCACCTGAAGGGTGTCTTTGTTCCAGGCATATTCCAAATCGACTTCGCCCTGTGGGTCGCCCTGCTTCACCACAGAGGTCATTTCCAGGTTTTTAAAGGCCCATTCATACAGATTCCGGCTGTCGAGCATCTCGCCGTGTTCGTTCAGGCTTCCATCCTCCTTATAATAGGGGCAACCCATCGCAACACACAGATAGCTGTATCCGTTTTTCACCGCCATCGACACCAGACAGCGTCCCGCCTGATCGTGGGAGCCGGTCTTGATGCCCTTGGCATACTGATAGTAATATTTGCCGCTTTCGAGGTTCTGGTTGAGCATCAGGTTGGTGCTGTACACAGTGCGGGGCTCTTTAACGATATTGGTAGCCCGCAGAGTATAATATTTCTGGTTGGTAACTTCCGTAAAGCCCGGAAGATCGAGCGCATACTGGGAGATCAGAGCCATATCTCTCGCTGTGGTATAATGGTTGGCATCATGCAGGCCGTGAGGATTGGCAAAGTGGGTATCCTGACAGCCCAGCTCCTCTGCCTTCTCGTTCATCATATCCACAAATTTATGCCAGTTGCCGCCGCCCACATATTCTGCCAGCGCCAGCGCCGCATCGTTGCCCGAGGGAACCATCATCAGGTTCAAAAGCTCCCACACGGTAAGCTCCTCGCCGGTTTTCACGCCCGCCACCGAGCTGCCGGTTCCCGTCAGTTCCCGGTCTACATTGGCGCTCACCACCACTTTGGTGTTTTCCAGATCTTCCACATGGTCACACACCACCGCATAGGTCATGATCTTGGTAATGGAGGCCGGTTCCAGTCGTTTATCCGCATTCTTTTCAAAAACCGTGATGCCGGTATCCAGATTGACAAGGATCACGCCCTCGCTTTGCAAATCAAAGTCGATGGAAAAGGTGGCGGCTGAAACAGTAGGCGCAGTAGCGCCGGGAATACAAACGCTCAGGCAAACCATCATACATAGCAGCAGGCAGGCTGCTTTCCTTGCACCGTTTCCCAACAAAATTTGTATTTTTTTCATGGAACTTTCTCCTTTGATGTGGTATGATAAAAAACGCCGGGGAATATCACTTCCCCGTTTTGTAGAGTACATTCTGATATTGTATCTTCTAGTATACCAGCTTATTTTTTGATTGGAAAGCCCTCTTTTTCAATTGTAACGAACTTGTCATGATTTCGTCATGGTTCGAGGGGATTTCTGATTTTATGGCAGGAGGAATCATGTATGATTTATGTTACCGGTGATCTCCACGGGGATATTTCCCGCTTGGAGACTTTTCGCATGCGCCGTTTTAAAAAGAACGACATGCTGATTGTATGCGGTGATTTTGGTTTTATATGGGATAATGGCGAAGAAGAAAAAAAGGCGCTGGAAAAGATGGCCAAAAAGAAATTCACCATTCTTTTTGTAGACGGCACCCACGAGAATTTTGACCTGCTGGAAAAATACCCGGTGGAAGAATGGAACGGCGGCAAGGTTCACCGCATCCGGGACAATGTTTTCCACCTGATGCGGGGACAGATATTCACGCTTGAAGGCAAAACCGTGTTCACCTTTGGCGGCGGCGAAAGCCCCGAAAAGCAAATGCGGATTGAAGCGGGCTGCTGGTGGGAACGGGAAATGCCCAACATTCAGGAGATGAACGAAGGGGTAGAAAATCTCTACAAGCATGCGCTTTCTGTCGATTATCTCATCACCCATTCCCCTTATCCGGGCGCAGGGCGGCGGTTTCAAGACCCCAGAGAGCGCACCCCGCTGGAAACCTATTTTGAAGAAGTGGCCAAGACGGTCAAATACCGCAAATGGTTTTTTGGCTCTCTGCATGTAGACCGGAACTACACCTCCCGGCATATTGGGGTATTTGAATCGGTTTTGCCGTTGGAATAAGGGGCTGCTTTGGTGTAGATGCAATGCCGTCCGCTCGAATTGCTGGCTTTTTCTGTGAGAGAAACCCTTCGGATTTCTCTCTTTGCGGGGGCTCCTCGCCCCCACTTCTCGCCTGCCGGCTCGGTCGGTGTTCAACGTTTGCCACTGGCAAACAACACCCCCCCGCCAGAGAGGAGTATCCTCTCTGGACTCTGTAAGCGTTCCACGCCGTGCTTTTAGCTGCTTCTATCGTTTGCCGCCGTTATGTTACGGCGGCTTTTTTCAAAAGGAGGTCTTTCTGTGAAATTCATCCATACTTCCGACTGGCATCTGGGCCGGATGCTCTATGGCCATCCCCTACTGCCAGACCAGGAACATTTTCTCTCCCAAAACTTCTTTCCCCTCATCGAACGGGAACAGCCCGACGCTGTCCTGCTCTCCGGCGATATTTATGACCGCTCTGTGGCTCCGGCCGCTGCCATACGCCTCTTTGACTACACCGTCAACCGTCTGGCAGAAATGGGCGTCCCTCTGCTCTCGATTTCGGGCAACCACGACGGCGCCGACCGCTTGGCGGTGGGCGCTCCCCTACTGCGAAAAAGCGGCGTGGTGATTGCCGCCACCCCCCAAAGCTGTCTGGAACCCTATGTGCTGGAAAAAGACGGGGAAACCGTTCAGGTTTTCACCATGCCTTGGATGGACGTACACACCGCACGGGCTTTTTTGGGAGAATCCCCCGATGGCGACCGGCTGCGTACCAGCCATCAATGCGCCGAACAGCTGATTGCCCGGATGCAGCAGCAGTTTTTGCCCGGCGCCTGTCACCTGCTGCTGGCACACTGCTTTGTGGCGGGCAGCGCCCTCTCGGATTCCGAAAACCCCATCTTTGTGGGCGGCAGCGACGAAGTCCACAGCGAGGCCTTTGCCCCCTTTGACTATGTAGCGCTGGGACATCTCCATGCCCCCCAGCGTGCCGGGAAAAACGCCCGGTATTCCGGCTCCCCGCTCTGGTATTCCGTGGACGAGGAGCATCACCGCAAATCCATCACGATTGTGGAAACCGGCGCCAACGGGATTTCGATACGGGAAGAAGCGGTAGTTCCCCAACGCTGGGTGCGCCGCCTTTCGGGAAAGTTCCGGGAGCTGCTGCAACAGGGCAAGGAATCCCCTTCGCTCGACCTGGTGGACATCACCCTCACCGACGACGGCCCTGTATTTCTCCCCGCCAAACAGCTGCGCCCCTATTACCCCAATCTGCTCTCCATCCACAGCCAGTGGATGATGCGCCGGCAGGAAGAAACGCCGTTTGAGGCGGCAGACGCCCGCAACACCTCCCGCACACAGGTTTTGACCCGGTTCCTGGAGGATGTCTGCGACACCCAGCTCACCGAAGAAGATCAATCGCTCTTTGAAGAAACCCTTCGGGAGCTGCACCTGAGGGAAGGAGGAAAAGCCCTGTGACCCCTGTTTCGCTTAGCATGACGGCCTTTGGCCCCTATCTGCGGGAAACCACCGTGGATTTTGAAGCGTTGGGAGAAAACTCCCTGTTTTTAATCACCGGCTCTACCGGCGGCGGCAAAACCTCGATTCTGGACGGGATGTGTTTTGCCCTGTATTGCCGTGCAACCGGCGGCAGAAGAAGCTGGAAAGAGATGCGCTGCGACAGCGCCCCCGACGACACCCCCACCCTGGTAGATTTTGTCTTCCGGCTGCGGGGAAAACAATACCGGTTCCGCCGGAGCATCCGGGTTCATTTTGTCCGGGGCAGCGGACGGCGGGAAACCAGAGAAGAACACACCTGCTGGAAATGGCAAAACGGCGAATGGGAATTGTGGGAAAGCGGCAGCGAAACCCAGATTCGCCGCTGTGCCGAGGAATTGCTGGGGCTTAACCCGGAACAGTTCTCGCAGGTGGTGGTACTTCCACAGGGGGACTTTTTGCGCCTGCTGCGAGCCAACTCCAACGAAAAAGCCGGGATGCTCCGCACGCTGTTTTCGATGAATGAATGGCTCCGGATTCAGGAAGCGCTCAAGGAACGCTCTAAGGGGCTGGAAAAACAAACCGCTCAGGCCGACGCCGCCCGTGACGCCCTGCTGCGCCAGGAGCAGGTGGAAACACTGGAAGCGCTGCTGGAAAAATGCCGCCGGCTGGAAGAAGACGAGGGCAACATGCGGGAGCAGGCCAAAATCGCCGGGGAAACGCTGTCCCGGCTGGAAAGCACGCTGTCGTCCCGGCGGGAGCTGACCCGTGTCCGGCTGCGGTTACAGCAGGAAGAAAAGGACGAAGCCAAAGCCCGGCAGGAGCTTTTGCAGGTGCAGGAGGAATCCGGGCAGCGGCAAGAAGAACTCAAAACCGTCCCCGCCCTGCGGGAAAAGGCCAAAACCGCCACGCTGGAAGCCGCCCGGCTCGAAGGGGAGCTTCGGGAAGCCGCCGCTTTGTCTGCACTGGAAAAGGAAATTGCCCTTTGTGGACAAGCCCGCCTGAAAGCCGCCAAAGAGGTGGAACAGGCAGATGCTGCACGAAAAGAGCTGCAAAAGCGGATTGAAACCGGCGAAGCCTTTTTGCGGGAGGTGTTGGAGGCTGCCCGGCTGCTGCCCGAACTGCAAACCGAAGAAAACCGCCTGCTCCGCTGGGAACAGGCGCTGAAAGAAGCCGGTCAGGCAGAAAAGCAGCTCTCCGAAAAGCGCACCCTTTGTCAAAAGCAGCAAAAATCCATTGCCGCCGCACAGGTGGTGTGCAAGAGCCTCACAGAGTCCCTTGCACGGCTGGAATCCCTTCTCACAGCAGACCGGGCGTTTTTGCTGGCCAGCGGGCTGAAAGAAGGCAGCCCCTGCCCGGTGTGCGGCTCGCTGCATCACCCCGCTCCCGCCGCTGCGGGAGAAGGCGCTGTCAAAGAGGAGGAGCTGGAACAGCTGCGACAGGAAGAAAAGGACGCCCGGCAAAAGCTGGATTTGCAAAAAGGGCAGGAGCAGGCACTCCTGTTACAGCTTTCTGAGCTGGAACGGCAGCTGGAACAGCGCCGGGAGCAGGCGGCGGCCTTTGGAAGCTCAGAGGGGCTTGCTTCTCAAAAACAAGCCCTGAACCAGCAGCTTGCCGCCGCCAAAAGCACCGCCGGCAAGCGGGAAGCCGCCCTTGCCCGCCTGGAAGCTCTGCGCCGCCAGCTGGAAGAATCGCAAGCCCGCCGGGAAGCCGCTTTGGGCGAAGAAAAGCGGCAGGAAACACGCCATCTGGAGCAGGAAGCACGCCGCCGGGAGCTTTTGGAAAAATGGCAGGGAACGCCCCCCGACGCCGCCGCACTGGAACGGGAAAAATCCAGCCAGCAGCAGCAGGCAGCCGCCCTTAGCCGCAAGGCAGAAGCAATTGAGCAGAACTGGGCAGCGCTGCAAAAGCGTCTGGGAGCCGCTCAGGCCGCCGTGGCCTCTTTGGGCGAACGGGTGCAGCAGGCAAAGCGGGACTGCGAAAAGCAAGCTGCATTGTGGCAGGGGGAAATCCCCTCGGAAGAAAGCCTGACCCAGCGCTGGCAGGAGGGCAAAGAGCGCTCGGAGCAGCTCAACCGGGAGCTGGGACAAATGGCCGAGCGAAAAAAAGCCAGCCGTCAGGCGGCAAAGCGCCTTGAGCAGCTGGAAAAAGAATGGGAAGCCCTGCAAAAAGCCTATCAGCAAGCCACACGCCTGTATCGGCTGCTCTCCGGCAGCAACCCCCGGCGCATCCCGATCGATAAATATGTGCTGGGCATCATGCTGGAAGAAATCCTCGCCAGCGCCAACCGGTTTTTTGCCCGGTTCAGCCGGGAGCGCTATGCCCTTCTCCGCAGCCAGGAGAGAGCTGCCAACAACGCATACAGCGGGCTGGATTTGGTGGTGTTGGACGGCATGACCGGGCATGAGCGCTCGGTAGACACCCTTTCGGGCGGCGAACAATTCCTCGCCTCGCTCTCGCTGGCGCTCGGTCTTTCCGAAGTAGTGCAGAACCAGTCGGGATGTGTCCAGCTGGAAGCCCTGTTCATCGACGAGGGCTTTGGCTCGCTCGACCAGGAAACGCTGGACACGGCCATGAAGGCGCTTGCCATGCTGCACCAGGGCGGGCGCACCATCGGCATCATTTCGCATGTCAGCGAGCTTCGCAACCGGATTCCCAGCCGCATCGAGGTTTCCCGCCTGCCGGATGGCAGCGCAAAGGCGGTTGTGGTGGCAGAAGGTCTGTAACTCCCTGCTAAAGGATAAATCCTATCCCGCACAGGTTTCTCTTTCAAATCAATTTGTTATATGTGATTCATAAGTGCTAAGAAAGGTGGATTTTATGGACAGATACCATGCAAAGCAGTATTTAGAAGTCATGGAGAAGGATTTTCGAGAATACGTCGCTCATCAGTATCCGTTCCATCTATCCCTATGGACGCAGGAGGCGCTTTTTTCCGATAGGGAAGCGGACCTCAACGAAATCGTATGGACGATATTTTCTCAATATGACGGCACCATCACAGCAGACGAACCAAACAAAGTACAAGTGCAATTTTTCAGAGGTCTGGACGAACGGTACGAAATCGACTTTGAATGGCAGTCAAAATCAATTTTGTCATGCAGAGTTTCCTTTGCCGTAGAAGAATACAAAGCTGCTTTTTTCCTCACCGTCAATTGCGATTCAGAAGAAAACGCTTCTGCTTTTACGGTGGTACAGGAGATGCAGTATCTTCTGAAACAATTTGAGCTGCGTGTTGCCGAGCCGTTGAGAATGTATCAAAACGGAGCAGAAGAAACTTATTCTTTCATTTCTCCGGGCGGCTTTGTCACGATGGAGCCTTTGGAGGAATTGCAGGAAAAGGCCGCTCTGTTTGAGCAGAAAATCCCACGGGAATCCGATGGGCTGGACTTTTTTCCCAGCTTCCTGCAAGAAAACAATCACAAGCAGGAAATCTTCCAGCTGCCTCACAAGGAACTCACCAGCGCCCACCCGATGAATGATTTATTCACCGCTATCCGGTCAACCTGGGGAAACGAAGTGACCATCGAAAAAAACGGGCGGTGCGATGTTACGGTACAGCTGAGCGGCAAGATGAAACCGTATAGTTTCAATTTCTATTTTCCCCATGACGAGATGATTACGACCTGCTTTTACACCTATACCATGGCCGGGGAGGAATATCCGGCACAATTTGAATATTGCTGCCAAATCGATTCCCACACTGATTTGAAAAAGCTGATGGAAAATGCAGATTTTCTGCTCCGCCAGTTTCAGGAACAGGTGGCCATCCCATTTGAAAGCCGGTATAAATCGTCTGACTCCCAATAAAACGCAACCCCTCTCTGCCCCGAAAAAGGGCGGAGAGGGGTTTTTCGATTAGTGGTATTTGGGCAGCCAGTCGCCGTGCGTTTCGATCAAATCGTCCACCATCTTCACAATGGTATCAAGATCCAGCTCGCTCCCGGTGTGGGGGTCCAGCATGGCGGCCTGATAGATATGTTCCTTTTTGCGGGTGACGGCGGCCTCGATGGTGAGCAGCTGCACATTGATATTGGTCATATTCATGGCAGCGCACTGCACAGGCAGGCGTCCTACCCGGCAGGGATGCACGCCCATGCCGTCGATCAGGCAGGGGACTTCCACGCAGGCGTCGGCGGGCAGGTTTTCGATCAGGTTGCCGGTGTTGAGCACATTGCCGCCGATCTGATAAGGCGTATTGGTGACAATGGATTCCATGATATACGAAGCGTATTCACGGGAGCGCTGATGATCCAACTTGTGAGCGGCACGCAGCTCATCCCGCTCTTTGGCCCAGCCTTCGATCTGATTGACACAGCGGCGGGGGTATTCGTCCAGCGGGATATTGTAACGCTCGATCAGCTCGGGGTATTTCGACTTGATGTAGAACATATTGTATTCAGCATTATGTTCGCTGGATTCCGTGCAGTAATAGCCAAAGCGGTGGATATAATCCAGCCGCACCATATCGGGGTGCTTCTCTGCGCCGTCTGCCAGCGCCGCCAGATTCTTCTCACGGGCACGGCGGCGGATCTCCGGATACAGGTCTACGCCGTCTTTGTTGTAGAGTTCCAGCAGCCAGCCCATGTGGTTGATGCCGGCGATGACTTCCCGGCGCCCCTCCAGCTGGTCTTCCATGCCCAGCTCTTTTAAAAGTCCCTCGGAGCAAACCTGCACGCTGTGGCAAAGGCCAACCGTCTTGATGCCGGTATAGCGCTGCATATAGCCGCTGAGCATGGCCATGGGGTTGGTGTAGTTGAGGAACAGAGCGTCGGGGCAGACTTCCTGCATGTCTTTTGCAAAATCGTCCATCACCGGGATGGTACGCAATGCACGCATGATGCCGCCGATTCCCAGCGTGTCGCCGATGGTCTGGCGCAGGCCATACTTTTTGGGAACCTCAAAGTCGATGATGGTGCAGGGGTCATACAGCCCCACCTGAATCGCATTGACCACAAACCGGGCGCCACGCAGCGCCTCTTTGCGGTTTTCTACGCCCAGATGGGCAGTGACCTTGCCGTGGCCGCCTTTGGTTTCATTCATGGCCGAAATGATCTCATAGCTTTCCTGCAAACGCACAGGATCGATATCATACAGGGCAAACTCCCAGTCTTTCAGAGCATCGCTGCACATGCAGTCGCCCAGCACATTGCGGACAAACACGGTGCTGCCCGCTCCCATAAACGTGATTTTATTCATGCTTTTTCTCCTCCCGTTTCCAGCGGGGACGCTGTTTTGATCTGGTTTCATCATACCACCAAAAGTGCTGTCCCGCTATTGCATAATGTGGGAAATATATGGTAAAATGTTGGCAAGTTCATAACGGAAGGAACCGCCGTGCCGGGCAACGCCCTAATGGCCAGCGAAAGTGATATACCATGCAGAAGGAAATTTTTCTGGTTGACCACCATCTCAAAGATATCAACCCCATCACTTGCGGACGGGAAGAATGTGAGTCCGGCCATGCCTTTGGCCCCGCCGCCCGGTTTTATTGGCTGCTGCATTATGTGGTGCAGGGGCACGGGAGCTTTACCTGCGGCGGCCAGACCTATCCGGTAACAGCGGGACAGTTTTTTGTCATCCGCCCCTTTGAGGTCACCTTTTATCAGGCAGACCAGCGGGAGCCGTGGGAATATATCTGGATTGGGTTCACCGCCGGCATCCCGCTGCCCGAAAAGCTGCAAACCCAGTGTGTGGTAACGGCGCCTCGCTGCGGACGCATCTTTTCTTCGATAATGGAGTCCGAGCTTCTGCGGGAAGGGCGGGAATTTTATCTTTGCGGAAAGATTTATCAGCTGCTCTCGCAAATCACAGAAGAAGCCGGCGAGCCCGATTATGTGGAGCAGGCCAAAACCTATCTGGAAAGCCACTATATGCAGCAAATCTCCATTATCGAGCTGGCGGAACAGCTGAACCTCAACCGCTCGTATTTCAGTTCGCTATTTCGCAGGCAGACCGGGAAATCCCCCCAGCAATACCTCACCGACTACCGCATGGAACGGGCCTGCCAGCTGATGCTGGAATATGGCTATACACCGGGGCAGGCGGCGCTTTCCACCGGGTATCCCGATATCCTCAGCTTTTCCCGCATGTTCAAGCGCCGGTTTGGCGTTTCTCCCAGAGAATACCGCCGCACACACAGCGACGCAAAAAGCCCGTGAACCGGTTGGCTCACGGGCTTTTTTCCTGTTATTTTGCGGGGATTACTTCTTTTCGTCGAACATATCCTTGATCTTGTCAAAGAAACGGCGGCGCTTCTGATAGTTTTTCTCCTCTACCCCGCTGTCAAATTCCTTGAGGATGTCCTTTTGCTTCTGGGTCAGGTTGCGGGGAACCTCCACCGTCACCCGGACATACTGGTCACCACGGCCTCTGCCGCCCAGCACCGGGATACCCTTGCCTCTCAGCTTGAATACATCGCCGGGCTGTGTGCCCTCATGTACCTGATAGCTCACCTTGCCGTCCAGCGTGGGAACTGTGACCTCTGCGCCCAGCGCTGCCTGGGTAAAGGTGATGGGCATCTCACACCACACGTCGTTGCCACGGCGCTCAAACAGGGCGTGCGGGCGAACCGTCACATACACATGCAAATCGCCGTTGGGGCCGCCGTTGCGGCCGGCGTCGCCATGACCGGGGATATTCAGCACCTGCTCGTCGTCGATACCGGCGGGGATGGTGATCTCCACAGTTTTCTGGCGGCGGATGCGTCCGGTGCCGTTACAATCATTACACGGTGTTTCAATCACCTTGCCGGTGCCATGGCAGCGGTCGCAGCCACGGGAAGTCTGCACCACGCCAAAGGGCGTGCGCTGGCTGATGCGTACCTGACCGGTGCCGCCGCACTGCGGGCAGGTTTGCGGCTGGGTGCCTTTTGCGGCGCCGCTGCCGTTACAGCTCTTACAGGTTTCAATCTGCCGGTAGGTAACTTCTTTTTTGCAGCCCTTGGCGGCTTCTTCAAACGAAATCGTCACCACCGCCTCGGTGTCGCCGCCACGGCGGGGTGCGTTGGGGTTGGCACGGCGTGCGCCGCCGCCAAAACCGCCGCCAAAGAAGCTGTCGAAAATATCGCCAAAGTCTACGCCCATGCCGCCGGCAAAGGGGTTCCCGCCGCCTGCGCCGCCGCCAAAATTGGGGTCAACGCCTGCATGGCCAAACTGGTCATAGCGGGCTTTTTTGTCTTTATCCGAAAGCACCTCGTAGGCTTCGTTTACCTCCTTGAACTTTGCCTCGGCCTCTTTATCGCCGGGGTTCAGGTCGGGATGGTATTTTTTGGCCAGCTTGCGGTAGGCCTTTTTGATTTCATCATCAGAGGCGTTTTTGGGGACTCCCATTACCTCATAATAATCACGTTTTTCAGCCATATCTACCCATTCCTTTCTCTCAACAGGCTGCCTTTGCCCGTGAAAACCTCCGGCTCAACCGGGTCTGCTCTTTTCCTATACAGAAAGCATGGGGCAGCTGATGCCGCCCCGTGCCTCTAATTCCTGTTCGCAGGATTATTATATCACTTACTTGTTGTTGTCGTCAACGTCCTTGAAGTCGGCGTCATACACATTGTCAGCGCTGGAATCAGCTCCGGGAGCCTGCTGGGTGGGATCAACGGGCTGGCCCTGCGGAGCAGCTGCCTTATACAGCTTTTCGCTCACTGCATACATGGCCTTTTGCAGATCCTCGCTGGTGCTCTTGATGCTGTCCATGTTGTTAGAAGCAATCGCATCTTTCAGAGCCTTTACCTTGGCTTCCAGATCGCTCTTGTCGGCAGCGTCCATCTTGTCGCCGCTGTCGGTGATGAGCTTCTCCACGGTGTAGCACAGGTTCTCGGCTGCGTTCTTGGCGTCCACTTCTTCACGGCGCTTCTTATCCTCGGCGGCAAACTGTTCGGCCTCACGCACAGCCTTGTCGATGTCTTCCTTGCTCATGTTGGAGCTGGAAGAAATGGTGATGTGCTGCTCTTTGCCGGTGCCCAAATCCTTTGCGGAAACGTTCACGATGCCGTTGGCGTCGATATCGAAGGAAACCTCGATCTGGGGGATTCCACGGGGTGCGGGAGCAATGCCGTCCAGCTTGAAGATGCCCAGCTGCTTGTTGTCACGGGCAAACTCACGCTCGCCCTGCAGCACGTTGACCTCAACCTGGGTCTGGCCGTCGGCAGCGGTGGAGAAGATCTGGCTCTTCTTGGTGGGGATGGTGGTGTTGCGCTCGATGACCTTGGTCATCACGCCGCCCATGGTCTCAACGCCCAGGGACAGGGGGGTAACGTCCAGCAGCAGCAGGCCTTCGACCTCGCCGCCCAGAACGCCTGCCTGCAAAGCAGCGCCGATAGCAACACACTCGTCGGGGTTGATGCCCTTGAAGGGTTCTTTGCCGATAAAGTTCTTAACAGCCTCCTGCACAGCGGGGATACGGGAAGAACCGCCCACCATGAGGACTTTGTTGATATCGTTGATAGACAGGCCGGAATCGGACAGAGCCTGACGAACCGGGCCCATGGTCTTTTCTACCAGGTCGCTGGTCAGCTCGTTGAACTTTGCACGGCTCAGGGTCATATCCAGATGCTTGGGGCCGGTAGCGTCAGCGGTGATAAAGGGCAGGTTGATGTTGGCGGTGGTCATGCCGGACAGCTCAATCTTGGCCTTTTCAGCGGCTTCCTTCAGGCGCTGCATGGCCATCTTGTCGCCGGACAGGTCTACGCCGGTCTCCATCTTGAAGGAGCTTACCAGCCAATCCATCACACGCTTATCGAAGTCATCGCCGCCCAGACGGTTGTTACCGGCAGTTGCCAGAACCTCCTGCACGCCGTCGCCCATTTCGATGATGGACACGTCGAAGGTACCGCCGCCCAGGTCATACACCATGACCTTCTGCTCGTCGCCCTTGTCGATACCATAGGACAGAGCAGCAGCGGTAGGCTCGTTGATGATACGCTTTACATCCAGACCGGCGATTTTGCCTGCGTCCTTGGTTGCCTGACGCTGTGCGTCGGTGAAGTATGCGGGAACGGTGATAACAGCGGAAGAAACGCTCTCGCCCAGATAGGCCTCGGCGTCGGTCTTCAGCTTTTGCAGGATCATAGCGGAAATTTCCTGCGGAGTGTAGTTCTTGCCGTCGATAGCTACTTTATAGTCGGAGCCCATCTCTCTCTTGATGGAAGAAACAGTGCGGTCGGGGTTGGTGATAGCCTGACGCTTTGCCACCTGACCAACCATACGCTCGCCGTTTTTGGCAAATGCCACAACAGACGGAGTGGTGCGGGCGCCTTCAGCGTTTGCGATTACCACGGGCTCGCCGCCTTCGATAACGGCGACGCAGGAGTTTGTAGTACCAAGGTCAATACCGATTGTCTTTGCCATAATTCATTACCTCCATGTAATGCTTCTATGATTTCTTCTGTTCTCTCTATTATGATTATGATAGTTGATAAAATTAAACTCTATTACTAGTTGGCTACCTGCACCATGGCGTGGCGTACTACCTTATCGCCCAGCATATAGCCTTTTTGGAACACGGCGCTAATGACGTTGATTTCCAGATTCTCATCATCGATATGGGAAACGGCGTTGTGGATTTCGGGGTTAAACTCGTCGCCCACATTGCCCATCGGCGTAACGCCCAGCTTTTTGAGGGAATCGAGGAACTGGGTCTGCACCATTTCCACGCCCTTCATCAAATCTTCCACAGAACATTCCTTCTGTGCCAGCGCACGCTCCAGATTATCTGCCACCGGGAGCATCCCCTTGATGGCGTCCGAGGTGCCGTCGCCATAGATAGCGGCTTTTTCCCGCTCAGTGCGCTTGCGGAAGTTATCATATTCCGCACGGGTACGCAGGTACTGGTCTTTAAGCGCCGCCAGCTCCTGACGGGTTTTTTCCAGCTCTGCCTGAACCTCCTCCAGTTCCTTTCGAGAAACCTTTTTGCCCTTTATTTCGTCCTTTTCAGGCTCTGTGTGGGTGGTTTCTTCGGCAACAGGCTCCTGTACAGGCTCTTTTTTGATTTCCTGCTCTGCCAAACTAATCGCTCCTCTCAGCAATACACGCTGTTATCGTTATGGTTATCATTTTCTATTTTGAGCCGTCTATTCCTCCCGCATCAGCACTGTCAGCATTTTTCCAACAGACTGAGAGAGATAGACCAGACGGGCAATCACCCCGGCATAATCCATTCGGGTTGGCCCGATGACCGCCAGCGCCCCGGCGTTCTGGCCTCCCACCGCATAGCGGGAAACCACCATGCTGGAACCTGCCAGCTCTGGCACCCGGCTTTCGTGGCCAATCAGCACCCGAACCATTCCGCTGCCCTGCAACAAAAGGTCGGTAAGCTGTGCGGGACGTTCCAGAAAATCCATCACCCGGCGGGCGGTACTGCGCTCATATTCGGGATAAAACAACAGATTCATCTGGCCGCTTTGGCAAACAGCCGTTTCACGGGTATCCTCCGCCACATCCAGCAGCGCCATGAGCGCCGAAGACATGAGCATTGCCATTTCTCCCAGAGAAACGGCCAGCGACTGGATAAACGCCGGGGTAATATCTGCCACCGGCCGGTTAACGAGCCGCTCGTTTAAAATCCGGAAAAACACCCGCAGGATTTCGGGGTTCAAATCAAAATCGCAATGGAACACACGGTTTTTCATGGTTCCCGCCGAGGTCATCAGCAGCACCATGGCCGTTCTGCGGCTGGTCTGCACAAACTGCACGGCACGAATGATTGCGCTTCTTCCGCTGGGAGAAGTGGAAACGGCAGCAAACCGGGTAATCGATGCCAGCGCCTGTGTGGCGTTTGCCATCAGCTTTTCCGGGTCGCAGGCGTTGGTCACCAGCATAGAATCCAGCAATCGTTTCTCGCCCACGCTCATCGACACAGGCCCCATGAGATGATCCACATACAACCGGTATCCTCTTTGAGAAGGGACACGTCCTGCGGAAGTGTGGGGCTGTTCGAGCAGACCCAGCAGAGAAAGCTCTGCCATTTCGTTTCGCACAGTTGCCGAGGAGACACCCAGCTGTGCAGCGATTCCTTTAGAGCCCACCGGTTCGGCGGTTCTCACATAGGCATCCACCACAGCGGCAAGAATTCGTTCCTTGCGAAGACTCAGCTCCATTCTCCTCACCTCTTTGGTTTCGTTTTAGCACTCTATGTTATCGAGTGCTAAACCTTGTCTATACTCTACCACTCCTTGGAAGAATTGTCAAGTTTTCAAATGTAAATGATTTGTGAAATCCAAAAATGTGGGGGGCACAAACTATATTTAATGTTTCGGGCGGTTACTATCTCATTTTTGATGATGCCTGTAGGGGCGCATATTATGCGCCCGCCTCTTCCCGCCTGCACACGTTTTATATGGGGCATCGTGGCTTTTCAGGCGGTTACTAACCGCCCCTACATGGCTGTTTTCTATTTTCTATCCCTGTTCGTGTAGGGGCGCATATCATGCGCCCGCCTATCAAAGCCGCATCAGGAACGTAGAAGAAAAACTTTTTTTCTTGCAAAAAGTTTTTCTCTTTGAAATCTTCCCCCGGAAGATTTCAAATTCACTTTTCAAAAATGCGCCCTCCGGCATAAGGGTTCCGCTCTCTGCGGAGAGCGTCCAAGGGGCGTTGCCCCCTGTACCCCCACGATTTTTTGAAAAAAATCGAGTAAAACTTTTAAGTTGCGGGGCAGCTGCTGCGAACCTTTCAGCTTTCTCCACGCAAACTGCTTCTGTATACAGAAAAACATCCTGCTTCAAAATTGTGAAGCAGGATGTTTGTTTATGCCTTTTCGATTTCAGCTTTCATCTTGGAAATCTTCTCATGAATTACCGGCATCAACACACTCGATTCAATATGCTGCGGACAGATTCCCTCACACTTGCGGCACTTACGGCAGGCATCTGCCAGCGTTTCCATGGAATAGTATTTTTTCACCGTTTCCTCACGGGAATCATTTACTGTCTGGTTATACACTTCATAAATTCCCGGAATATCCAGTCCAAACGGACATGGCATACAATATGCACACTTGGTACAGGGCACCAGCGCCATCTTCTGATAAACCTCACGGGTATGTGCCAGCATGGCAAGCTGCTTTTCATCCAGCATCCCAATCGAGGAACGGCCGGCATATTCCATGTTCTGTGCCACCATTTCTTCGTTGCCCATGCCACTCAGCATCACCGACACCTCCGGGCGGTTCCACAAAAAGTCCAGCGCCCATTCTACCGGCGTGCGGCATTCACACAAGGTTTCTTTTACCTGCGGGCTCAGGTTGGCCAGCTTGCCGCCCAGCAGCGGCTCCATGATGACCACGCCCAGACCCTTCTTCGCAGCTGCTTCCATGCCACGCAGCGTTGCCTGGTTCTCCACGTCAATATAGTTCATCTGAATCTGGCAGAAATCCCACTCGTCAAACCCGTTGAGAATCTCCATAAACGCTTCTTCGTTGTCGTGGAACGAAAAGCCGATAAAACGAATCTTTCCCTCGTCACGGGCCTTCTTCATCTTGGAAAGCAGGTCGAATTTCAAAACCTTGTTTTTCCAGGTGTTCAGGCTCAAAGCGTGAAGCAGATAAAAATCAATGTGGTCGGTTTGCAGCCGCTCCAGCTGGTTGTTCAGGAAAAAGTCGAAGTCCTCCTCCTTCTCCACCGAGAACACCGGCATCTTGGTGGCCAGGTTCACCTTCTCCCGATAGCCGTCCTGCAAGGCTTTTCCCACCAGCGGCTCGCTTGCCTCATGATGATAGAAATAAGCCGTGTCCACATAGTTCAGGCCCTCGTCAATGGCATTGCGAATCATCCCGATGGCACGGGCCTCATCGATGCAGTTGTCCGGCTGCCCTTCTAACACCGGCATACGCATACATCCAAAACCAAGCGCCGACACTTCAATTCCTGTGTTGCCCATTTTCCGATACTGCATATGGAATCTCCTCTCTAAAACCGTTGATAGGCTCTTGCCCATAACGGTACTTTTCAAAGTCAGTTTATAAAGGTAATTTTACCATGATACACCCTGTTTGGCAAGAGCGCCAATTTTACACAAATCGTGGTGAAATGTTGAAAGAATACTTTTTGTATACTATTTCCACATTCACTGCCGCATTTCGACATTTTTTCCCGAAACTCCGTGTTATAGTAGGGGTGTAAATTGACCGAACAGGGCGAATGGGGTGTTTCCCGGTCAGCCTGTTCCGATTCCTGTTGAAAACCGCCGTCATTGCCACAACTTGCAAGACGCTTTTATCGAAAGGAGAATGTTTCATGATGGAAAGAAATGAATCCCTCACCCCCGAATACACCTGTCTGTTTAATGGCCTCACCGATACCATTCAGGAAGTAGAAGCGCTGTTGCTCAAACTCAAGCGCCTTCAGGCCGCTGCCGAAGAACTCTATCTGGAACGGGACTCTGTGGCACAGGCAGAAGCAGTCTAAGGCGTATCTGAAAACAAAGAAATTGAAGAATTTTCCACAAGCAACAGACAGATACAAGGCAAAAAACGCAGGAATCCTTGATGGATTCCGAGTATTTTTAACGCAGTAGCTGGC
>CAJFNK010000073.1 GCA_904394685.1 Candidatus Heritagella gallinarum | reverse complement strand
TTCATCGGGGACATTGTTCTGCTGTCCGGCGGTGTTCAGCCCGCTCATGCGCTTGGTGTTGGACATCTTCACATAGGAAATGGAAACCTTCTCCTGGAAAATCTGGGTTACGTTGGTGTTCTGGCTCCGCACGATGCCGGTAGCTGCCGGAGCCGTGAGGGAAGCGGTCTCGGTGATGGCGGGCTGCTTGGCCGCCGGCAGGGAATACTGGCTGTCGGTGGGAAATTCAAAGTTGTCGGTCTGCATCCCGCCAGTCAGTCCGCCGATAGCGGTGAGAAACGGGGTGTTCACAGGGTCTGCGGTAAACAGGTCGCCTGCATAGTTGGGCAGGTTCCAAAGGGTACCCTGTCCGGTTACATTTTCTGCCATAGTCATTCATCCTTTCTGTTGTCCATTGCTGCCAGCTGTTCCCGTGCAAAAATACGCCGGGCCAGCGGCAATTTCGTATCGGTTGCGTCTTTTTCCAGCTGGGTGCGGTGGGGGTCTTCGCTGCCGTGGTTCCGGGCAAAATTCCCGGTGCCGCCGGTGCCCATGGCCTGCTGTGTGGGGAACTGGGCGGCGTAGTCTTTCCGGCAGGATTCCAGCAGGACGTCCTGGTTTTTCACACTGCCGTCATCGTCATATTCCACCGTGTCGCCCAGCTTGTACAGCAAATAGTCCACATCGGTGCAGCCCGCTCCCGTAAGAGCCGCCCGCAGGTTCCACTCCTGGCGATCCTTTTTCCGTCCGGCTTTTTCTTCGCCCAGCTGGCGCTGGAGGTCTGCCACGTCTATTCCTTCAAAGCTCTTTGCGGCATCCCGCAGGGTTTTGATGGTGTTGTTGGCAGCCAGCAGCCTTGCGGAAACGTCGGTATACTTGCCCTCGTCCACATAGCCGCCGTCCTTCAAATCCACAAACTTGGCGGTTTTGCAGGATTCTGCGGCCTGGGTGAGCTCCGAGAGGGTCATGGATTCCTTGTCCCCGTAAAGCTGTTTCAAATAGTCTGCAAAGGTCATAAGTTCTCCTTTTCACCGTGATTTCATGACGTTTCATTTATAAATCCGCAGTCACGTCTGCTGCGCCCGGTGTGCCGGTATGTTTAAGCCTCCGCCGGCTCGGAAAGAATTGTATGAAAAAAGCGCCCCGAAAGGCGCTTGATCCCGTTATTCTTCTGTGTTGTCGTCTTCGGCCATTTCTTCCGCCTGCCGGACAATCCGGTCAGCGTTGGCCAGAACCGTATCAAATAGGGCGTCTGCCTGTATAGCGGCGGCTACACCTGCTTTATCAGAAACCGTACATTCAAAATATCCGGTGACAACTTCGTGGTGGGTTTCATCAATTCCCACCAGCACCAGCTTTCGTATGTTCTGGTTTTCCAGATATCCCAGGGATTCCGCCAGCCAATTTGCATAGGGCTGGTCGCTGATTACGATGCTCACAGGCACTCCTCCTAAAAACGGGTATAAAAATACCACCCTGCCTTTCGGTGGGTGGTATCATTGTTGTTTGTCAAGAAAAATACTAATATTTACTTCCTTCATGTGTTGCAAAGTTTCATGAGAATAATCGGGTGGAAAGAACGCAAAAACTTTGCCGCTGCTTTTATCCACAGCCAATGGTGCCTCATCAGCTTCGTCTTCCGCATTTGTAGGAAAAATCCATATCGAACCCAAATCAAATGCAACGGGACTGAAAAGATAAGTTGAGTTTTGTTGCTTTATACAATTAATTGCTTGGTCAATCGTAACCATCCTATTTCACTCCATTTTCACAACAATCTTTTATTTTATCGGTAAATTTCAGATTATCAATTCTCATAACATACGTTCCGTCTTTACCGGCAAAATCAAAATATCGAGTTGCATCTACAATACCAGCCTGTGGGTCTAAAAATCTAGTTTTTCCATTTTCCTGTTCTGCAATGAAAACATGACCACCACCACCAAATTTTTTTTGCCATCTTACACGCACAATAGCACGGGAGCTATCTCCCCATTCAGCCATCTTCGCAGATACTTTAATTCCAGTGTTTTTTCCTGAGTTACTAGCGCAGCTAATAAGCTCATAATTTTCATAAACACTTGGCCAGCCATCTGGATCGTTCATATAAGGAAGGCGATCAGATCCATCAAAAATTCGAGGTTTTGCAACTACGTCGTATCCTCTTCTTCTTGCTTCGTATGCTGAAACACAGCGCTGACAGTTCTGAGTCCATTTCGGATCTTTTGTGTTAAAGTTGGGATTGGTTGCCTGAACGTCTTCTTCCCAAGTGAACTCTCTGTTTTTGGAACGGAACAACGACAAAGGGTCTTCTGTATCTATTGTAGCATTTCCAAACCACCTGTCAAGCGCCGGGTCCTGGTTTCTTCCCGCCGCCCAGTCGCCCAATTCCCGGCCAATCTCCTCATAGCTTTTGGAAATCTCCGCCGTGACTACACACATCCCGTTGGGGTGATCCAGGGGAAGACTGCCTTTTTCATAGAGTCGCCCGTCCCGCTCCTGGCAGAGAGGACACACCCGTCCGCCGTTAGAACTGTGCCAGCGGTAACCCTCCACAAAGGGGTTGTCTTTGGTGGCTCGTTCCAGCGAAAGCTGGTAGGCGTGAGTCACGGCCGTTCGGGCCAGCCGCTGGGCGCTGTAATCCACCTGACGGGAAACGCCGGGGTAGACATTGCCCCAGTCCCATGGCTTTTTGGCTTCGGGCCGGAGATAGGCTTCCAGATCCTTTGCCAGCTCATAGGCGGGCTTTTGCGCCAGAATTCCCCGGTTGATGATGGTTTGAATATCACGGCTGAACTGTTTTTCATACTGCCAGATACGCTCCGACAGCCCGGAAAAGCCCCGATAAATGCCGCCGCTCATCAGTTCTTTAGCAATCTTCTCCGGGATACTGGAAAACACATGGGAAAACCGCTCGGAAAGAACGGGGCAGGCTTTGGCATAGAATTTCTGCTCGGCTTCAGCAACGGCTCCGGCGGTTTGCAGGACAGAAGAAGAAACCTTCTTTTCGATTGCCTGATGCAGGTTTTTGGATTCCCGACGCAGAGTTTTTGAATAGTCCTTCAGCCAGCGGTAGGTGAGGGTCTTGGGGCTGTACCGTTTCAGGGAATTTTCCAATTCCTTGGCGATTTCCTCGTACAACTGCCGCAGCTCCTTTTCCTGGGAGCGGGTGATTTCCATCCGTTTCTTCCGGGCTTCCTGCACTAGCTCCAGATAGTTTCCCAGCCGCCCGGACATCACTCACCCTCCGCCGAAAAGGAATCCTCCAGCATCCGCTGTTCTTTTACGATCTGTGCCAGTTCAGCATCGGCTTCGTCGGCGTCCAGCCCCTTGCAATCCGGACCGCCCCATTTCATCAGGTAGGAGCGCACACTCCGGGAACGGTTGGCCACTTCGGATAAATCGATCTGTTTTTCGTCGTTTTCGTCCTCCGGCAGCGGATACTGGTTTTCAATGGTGATCTGATACGGAGCCGGGGTGAATTTTCCATATTGGTGCAGATTGGGGAAAAGCTCTGCCGCATCCAGCAGCAGTTCCGCCAGCCATTCCAGTGCCGGGCGCCAGGCGTTCATTTTTTCCTCACAACGGCAGATCAGCGGCCAGTACAGCGCCTTGAGCCCCTTGCCGCTGGTAATCAGGGCACGGGTGCTTTCCAGGTTTAAGTCCGGCACTCCCAGTAAATCCTGCATATCCTGCTTGATATTGGCCAGCGTGTCCTGATAGGCCCCGGCATAGGAAAAGCTGTTTTCGATGGTCCCCACCTGCACCTGGGCTGCGTTGCTGTTGACGCCTGCCTGTGCCGGGTCGCCCTTCATATCCCACAAAGCGCCGGGGGCATATCGGAAGGTTTTGCTGCTTTCCGGAGAAACGCCGCTCGTCCAGACGATCTGGTTCATACCCTTACGCAGGGTGTCGATATTGGCGCTTTTCAAACGCCCATACCAGGCGTCGTCCTCCATCAGCTCTTTTACTTCACTCTCGCCGTCGGTGTCTCCGGAAAGGCCATCGTTGAGGATCACAAAGGCGGGAATCCTGTCCAGCCCGGTGTCGGCGTTTTCCCGCTCACCTTCCCAGGAGAGGGGCTCGCCATATCCATCGGTAAAGCGCTCTGTCACCATACACCGGCCATTTTCCATCCAGTATTTTTGCACCCAGATTTCCTGCCGGGCCCGGTCGGCATCGTCCTTTACCGTATAGAAAAAAGTGATGCGTTCCAACTGATCCACATCGTCCATATCAGTCTGATAAACAAAGCCGTCTGCCGGAACAAACAAGATACTGCATTTTTTCGGCGAAAGATTCACCTTTAAAGCCACCCGTCCGCCGATAGCGCAATCACGGGCAGCCTTGATGAGCTTGTCCGCCATGTGATTTTTCTTGAGGATTGCGTTCAGATAGGCTTGCATGGCGGCTTCGTTGGGGCGCTTGCCATCGGTTTTCGCTTCCTCCGGGCAGGAAACCCGGAATCCCGGCATTTTCCCAAAAAGGAACTGGCTTTCCCGACGGATCAGCTTCTTGATCTGGTGAGAATGGAGCCGGGCGGGTACATAGTCGCCGCTGCTGTCTGTTTCAAACCGTGCGCCGTGTTCATAGATGTGATAGTAGGTTCCAATTTTTCCAAGCTTTCGGAGCACGTCGGGACCATAAGGGCCATACAGCTCCAAAGCGATAAAATCAGGTATCAAGCCTTCACCTCCCATAGAGTAAGTCACTGTAAATGGCGTACCGGACGGCGTCCTGTACATCATCGTTTATCTTTACCGGCTCGTCTGCGCCGGGCTTCCACACATAACCATATATTTCTTCGGCAAAACGGGGAGCGTTTTCCTGCACAATGAAAAGCCGCCGCTGTTTGTACAGGCTGGCCACTTCCGAAATCCCCGCCACTACATCTTTTCTGGCATAAAGAGCCTGAATCCCGGCTTTTCGGAGTTCCTGCACATAATCAGGCCGGGCACCGTCGCAGTAAAAGTGGATGTCACCCCGCTGCGCTTTGATGGAGCGGGCGATTTCCACCCAACTGTCGATATGCCGGTGCTGCGCCGCCCATTCCTGCACCAGATAATAGTGTCCGTCCTCTGTTTTGCCGATGAGGACAAAGGCGCCGTAATGTTCCCAACCGAAGTCCACTCCCACAAACCAGCGGACAATTTTGTTCAAAGGCACCTGAGAAAGAGGAATATAGTGTACTTGCCGATCAAAGTCCGGGTATACCATGCCGTCGGCGCTGGCCCAGGCTCCGTTGATAGCCCGGTCGTAGAACATTCCCGAAGGGGTGGAAGCCTTGATGCTATCCCGGTATCGGTCCGTGAGGAAAGTGTTATCGTCCAGCTTCCAGCTGTATTCCACAATGATTTTGCCATCGGCCTTGTCGATGTAGTCCCGTTTCAGCCAGTGGTCGGGGCGGTCGGGATTGGTGTCCATGAGCAGCCGGGCGCCGTTGCCGGAACACCGGCTCTTGATCTCGTCGAATACCGCCTCATTCGCTACACTGGCCTCATTGATATAAGCGCCCCAAGCAGTCATACCTCGAATACGCCCTAAATCGTTGATTTTGCTGTGGCCAAAGCAGCATACTTGCACACCGAACAGGGAAAAGCGGTTGTATTTGTCAAAATGGAATTCAAGCCCGTATTTACTGGAAAGCTCGTTGAGGACGTTCCGGTGAACGCTGCCCAGATCAGAAGCCGCCAGAATGTACTGGGGGTTTTGAATCCCGGCCGCAGTGGCGTTGCGTTTGGCACGGCGCAGCTCAAAGAGGAACAGGTCGTTGTCCACAACGGTTTTTCCGGATCGCTTGGCTCCATGGTTGATGAGCATGAAATAGTCCTGATGCAGTGCCCGGCGCATGACCTGCTGCTGCTTTTTGTGATACAGCTGGTCAATCGCCATCTTTCAACACCTCCGCCAGTGTATCCAGATAGCTCCCGATCCGGTTTTCTGTATCTGTTCCAGAAGCTGCCCTTCTTTTGGCTTCCTGCTTTTTAAGAGCCAGTTCTTCCCGTGCGACAGATTTTCCCAGTACGTCCTGGATGCGGTCAAAAGCACGGGTATCTCCCGCAGCAGCCGCCAGAAACAGGGCTTTCACCAGCACCATCTCGTTGTCCATGTCCTCTGGGTCAACTCCCATGGTGGCAAGTTCCGATTGGTCATTGTCGGCGGCAGGAAGGGAGAGGAGCAGCTGCATTTTCTGTTTCAGGTTCTTTTTTCGTCGGCGGGCTTTTCCGCTGGCGATGCCACCTTTTTGCCCCAGTTCTCTCGCTTCCTTCTCGCTTCGTTCATCAAACGGCACCAGATTTTTCTCATTGGCCATTTACGGATCACCGCCTCGGTGGCGGGAATCAGGATAACATACAGCCGTCACGGCAATCACCTCAAATCAAAAATTGGGCAAACAAAAACAGCCCGGTTTCCCGGACTGCCTTTGTGAAGGAGTGTACCAAATGAATGT
>CAJFNK010000072.1 GCA_904394685.1 Candidatus Heritagella gallinarum | reverse complement strand
TGGTAACTGAAAAGCGATTAAAAGACAGGAGGGGTGGGAGAAAATGAATCAGTATCTGTTGCTTGCAGGGATTGTCATTGTTGCCTGCGTTCTGCTTCACCGATTTGCGGAAAAGCTGCCAGTTCCCTCTTTGTTGATCTTTATTGCACTAGGAATGTTCTTTGGGGAAAATGGGCCGTTGGGCATTGTGTTCAACGAGTATGCCATTTCGGAAAATATCTGTTCCGCTTGTTTGATTGTAGTCATGTTTTACGGCGGTTTTGGTACCAATATTCATGTGGCAAAGCCGGTGGTGGGCAGGGCTTTTTTTCTGGCCAGTGCAGGCGTATTTTTAACCGCTGCTTTTGTGGGGATTTTTTCCCATTATGTGCTTGGGCTGAGTTGGATGGAAAGTTTTCTGATTGGTGCGGTGCTCTCTTCTACCGATGCCGCGTCGGTGTTTAATATTCTGCGTTCCCAGAAGATGGCTCTGAAAAACCATACCGACTCGCTGCTGGAACTGGAGTCTGGCTCCAACGACCCCATGTCCTACTTGCTGACGGTGGTAATGGTTTCGCTGGTTACCGGACAGCAGGTTTCGGTGCCGGTGCTGTTTTTGCAGCAGATGATTTTCGGCGTATTGGGCGGCCTGCTGGTGGGATGGGTATCGGTGCTGCTATTGAACCGGTTTGACTTTTCCATGGAGCAGGGAAAGACCATCTTTGTGTTTGCCGCTGCGATTATTGCCTATGCGCTGCCAAATGAGGTGGGGGGAAACGGATATCTGAGCGTTTATGTGTGCGGGATTCTGATGGGAAACCGGTATTTTCCGGGAAAACGGGATTTGGTTCATTTTTTTGATGCGGTTACCGGAATTTCCCAAATGATGATTTTTTTCCTGTTAGGACTTTTGGTAACGCCGATGGAACTTCCACAGGTGTTGATACCGGCCATATTGATTATGATATTTATGACGGTGATCGGGCGGCCGCTAGCAGTGTCGGCGGTACTATTGCCTGTGCGCTCTTCCCTGCGGCAGATTGGAATCGTCTCTTGGGCAGGGCTTCGGGGGGTTGCTTCCATTGTGTTTGCCATTTATGTGATTCTCCATCAGGTGAACATGACCTTTAATATTTTTAACTTGGTGTTTTGCGTGGTACTGCTTTCTCTGGGCGTACAGGGAACCCTGCTTCCGTGGGTCGCCGGAAAACTGGAAATGATCGATCAGTGCGCAGATATTCAGAAAACCTTTAACGATTATCAGGAGGACAGTAACATCTCCTTTGTCAAAATCCATGTGGACGAAGGTAGCGGAATGGCCCATAAAAAGCTGAGCAGGCTGTCGCTGCCCACAGGCTTTTTGATTGTGGTCATTATCCGGGGAGAGGAGAATATTATCCCCAACGGGGAGACGGAAGTGCTGCCGGGCGATTTGTTGGTAGCGGCGGCCAGGGAATTTGAAAACAGACGGAATCTGTATTTGTATGAAATTAGTATCGATAAGGGACATAAATGGTCGGGAAAGACACTGAAAGAACTGAATACCGGCAAAGGGTTGCTGGTAGTACTGGTAAAACGCCATGATGAGACCATTATTCCCGATGGAAATACAGAAATTTGTATGGGGGACACCTTGGTGTTAGCCAAGTTTTGAAAAAGGTTCTAAGAGAAGAAAAGAAGGAGAAGATACAATGATACAGGATGCAAAACGCGTGGTGGTCAAGGTGGGTACTTCCAGCCTGACCTATGAAAATGGAAAACTGAACCTTCGGCGGATGGAAACCCTTTGCAAGGTGCTGACGGATTTACAGAATGCCGGACGGCAGGTTGTGCTGGTAACCTCCGGCGCTATCGGTGTCGGTATGGGAAAACTGGGACAGACCCAGCGCCCCACCGAAACAGAGAAAAAACAGGCGCTGGCCGCTGTGGGACAGTGTGAACTGATGTTTATGTATGACAAGCTCTTCGGGGAATATAACCAGATGGTGGCACAGGTACTGCTCACCGGTGACGTAGTGGAACAGCCCCGCAGCCGCCATAATGTTGAGAACACCTTCCGGGAGCTGATTGAGCTGGGAATTATTCCGGTCGTCAATGAAAACGATACCGTGGCCATCGACGAATTGGTGGGCAGCCATTTCGGCGATAACGACACCCTTTCGGCAGTAGTGGCCCAGCTGGTGGAGGCTGATGCGCTGGTGATTCTGACTGATATTGACGGGCTGTATGACAGCGACCCCCGCAAGAACCCGGACGCCAAGCGGATTCCGGTGGTAAAAACCATTACGGAAGAAATCCGTGCGCTGGCGGGCGGAGCCGGTTCCAACCGTGGCACCGGCGGCATGGCGACCAAAATCAAAGCGGCCGAAATTGCCAACCGTCAGGGGATACCCTGCTGTGTGCTGAGCGGAGAAGACCCGCACATCCTGTATGAATTATTTGATGGGGCAGAGATTGGGACAATTTTCGGATAAAAAATCCTCTACAATAAAAGGTGAGGTGTTTGAGTTGAAACGAATGAAAACAAGCCTGTGTGTTTTGCTGAGCCTGGGGATGCTTCTGGGCTTTGGCGCCTGTTCAGAGCAAAACCGTCCCATGAGCCGGGAGGCCCTGAATCAAAAGGGGATGGAGCTGGTGGAACAGATGGATTCACTGGCAGAGTCAAAAGCGTATACGCAGAGTATGACAAACAGTGATGAACTCACATCGCTGATAGAGAAAATCGGGAAAGAAGATTTTTCCAAGCCCGAAAAAGTAACCCGAATTGTCCTGCCGGACAAAGCGTTTGACGCCTATTTTTCTCAAATTTCCGGCGAAACGCTTTCGGATGAAATACGGGTAGTGATGGAAAAAAAGATGCTGCCCAGCGTTATCAGTACCATCAACGCATCAGATGGAACCAGTATGATTGCGGTTTCTGCTACACTAGCGGTAGATGGAATTTTTAATGCTGGCGGGCAGCAGGAAAATCAGCTTTGGATTTATCAGTTTCCGGGAAACTACTCCGTAGTGGTATCGTTTTATTTCCAAAAAGACGGATTGGCAGAAGGAAACGCACAGCTGGTGAAAAAAGAAACGATTTCCGCTCTGGAAGGCGGAATTGTTCAGTGGCTTGGGGATTATTTACAGATAGAGGAACTCACAGCAGAGGAAATTCCGGTTTCGTAAAAAGAACGATCAGTAGAATGGATAAGGAGGAGTTATCAATGACCCAGTTGCAAGAAATGGGCGCAAAGGCCAAAGAGGCCGCACGGCTTTTGGCAGTTGCCGGAAAGCAGAAGGACGAAGCGCTGGAGGCGATTGCCAAAGCATTGGAAGAAAATGCAGAGACCCTTTTGGCCGCCAACCGGCAGGATTTGCAGGCAGCAGAAGAATCGGGCATGTCCCGGTCGCTGATGGACCGGCTGGCGCTCAATGAAAAGCGGATTCAGGGAATGGCGGACGGTGTGCGCCAGGTGGCGGCACAGCCCGACCCCATCGGGCAGGTGCTGGAGGGCGGCGTGCGTCCCAATGGGCTCCGTATCGAAAAGGTGGCGGTGCCGCTGGGCGTAATCGGCATTATTTATGAAGCCCGTCCCAACGTGACCGCTGATGCGGCGGCGCTTTGCCTGAAGGCGGGAAACGCTGTGATTCTTCGTGGTGGCAAAGAGGCGTTCCGTTCCAATCAGGCCATTGCCGAAGTGATGCGTGGTGCTGTGGAAGCAGCTGGCCTGCCTAAAGACAGCATCCAGCTGGTGCAGGATACCAGCCGTGCTTCGTCGGTGGAGATGATGGGGCTGACCGGGTATCTGGATGTGCTGATTCCCCGTGGCGGCGCCGGGTTGATTCGGGCAGTGGTGGAAAATTCCCATGTACCGGTGATTGAAACCGGTGTGGGAAACTGCCATGTGTATGTGGATGACGCTGCCGACCTGCATATGGCGGAGGAAATTATCTTTAACGCCAAGACCTCCCGTCCCTCAGTGTGCAACGCAATCGAAACGGTATTGGTACATCGTGCTGTCGCAGAGCAGGCACTGCCCCGCATCAAGGCCAAGCTGGACGAAAAACAGGTGGAGATTCGTGGCTGCGAGGAAACCTGCCGGATTTTGCCCAGCTGCGTCCCTGCCTGTGAAGAAGACTGGGCAACCGAGTATCTGGATTATATTCTGGCAGTCAAGGTGGTGGATTCCCTGGACGATGCTATGGCGCACATCGCACGCTATTCCTCCGGGCACAGCGAGTGTATCGTGACGGAGAACTACCATCACGCCGAGCGCTTCCTTTCGGAAGTAGATGCAGCGGCGGTATATGTTAACGCTTCCACCCGGTTTACCGACGGCGGCGAGTTTGGGCTGGGAGCAGAAATCGGCATCTCTACCCAGAAGCTCCACGCCCGTGGCCCTATGGGAATCCGGCAGCTGACTTCCCAGAAGTTTGTGATTCGTGGAAACGGACAGATTCGCTGAGAGGGGCGACGCACAGCCTTTTGGAGCAGTATGAATGAGTATGGAAGGAAGATACAGCATGGACAAGCATGAAAATCCCGAAAAAATGCAGGAGCAGTCGGCTGAGGCGGGTAAGGTGGAGGCAAAAGCCGCCAAAGAGCCGCCAAAGGGCAAGGTGATTTCTTCGGATTATCGGGAACTGTTTCAAACGCTGGAAGAAAAAGAGCAGAAACAGCATCTGGAAGCAGAAAGCACTCCGGCAGTCAAAAAACCGGCAGAGGCAAAACGCCGTTCCGACCCGGCCGCTGCGGTAAAGGCAGCGGTAAAAGCGGCGCAGGAAGGCTTTGACCTTTTGCAGGAAACCCCAGCCGAGGAGCCGGAGCCTGTCCCACCAGAGGAAGAACCGGAGCTGGAAGAAGAATTGGAGCCGCAGGAGCAGGAACCCCGTTTTCGAGCCAGAGGCAAGCACCGCAGGCCGGGACTGATTACCGGGGTGATTGTGCTGTTGTTGGCACTGGTAGGAGTGGGATATCTGGCAACCGCTGTGGGAACCCAAATCTATCGCACAGTGACAGACGATACGCAGGAAAGAAACTACGACCAGTTTATCAAGCCGGTGGTCATGCAGGACCCGGCGGCTTTCAGCTCACAGGAAGATGCTGACCAGAAAATGGTGCTGGCGGCTTCCTTGTGGAAAGCGCTGGAGGATAACAGCGCTGTCTATACCGACTATGACGACGCCGGGCGCACACTGGTTCCCCTGAGCGATGTGTCGGATGCCTGCCACCAGCTGTTTGGCCCCGAAGCGGAATTGCAGCTCAGCAATCTGGATGCCGACACCTTTTTCACCTTTGACCAGGATACCAACCAGTTCCATGTTACCCCATACAGTACCCAGAGCAGCTTTATCCCCTATACCGAGTCCATCTGGAACGAAGATGGAAAAACGATTTTGCGGGTGGGATATGTAGCGCCTACCGACAGCTGGCGAAGCGATGAAAGCAGTGCGGCAGAGGAGCCTTCTCCTGTTAAATATATGGAGTATGTGCTGGATAAGGCAGATGGAGAAGGAGAAGAATATATTGCCGGAGTGCGTGTGCCGGAGGATGGCGGAACCCCGGTTTCTTCCCAATAAAAAACCGCCGGAAATCCGGCGGGGTTCACATCAGTAAAAACAGCAGGGCGAATAAAAGCTCCGGATGGGCTTTTTCACTGCCCAGAATGACCAGCAGCGCCAGAATCAGGGTGCGCTCGTGGTCTTTGAGCAGGGTGTCCAGCAAATCGCCGGAAGAGGCGGGGGAAACCGCCGGATGCTTTTCGTTGGCTTTGGGAGCGGGATCAGGCGCAGGTTCCGGTTCGGGCCGGGAGTGTTCCAGATGGTTCCGGGCACGGCTCTGCATTTCCCGAACCCGCCGCATGGCGTCCTCTTGCATCCGAATCATATTTTCCTTATCCGACAAAGGATTCCTCTCCCTTCCTGTAATCATAAAATCCCCGAAAGCAGCCCGGACTGGCGCAAGAGCGGCAGCATCCGCATCATCTGTAAAATCCGGATGGCTTCATCCAGCTTTTTTTGCCGCTCCTCTCCCAATAACGGGCGCAGTGCCCGCAGCAGGCGGGTGCTGTCATCCTCTTGCCGCACGGCAGAGAGCATGGGTGCCAGCCGGGTGACCAGTTGGAGCGTCCCGGCATCGGGCAGGGCGGGGGCGCTTTCGGCCCCTTTTCCCATTCCGCCCAACAGGGAGCTCAAGGCCCCCAGCGAGAACCCCTCCCCCGAATCCTGAGAAGAAGCAGACGAATCGGCAGGAGCCGGGGATTCCTGCTGGTTTTGCCCAAGCATACTGGCCAGATTCTGGATACGGGCCATCCCTTCCGGGCTGTTCAGCAGTTCGCTGAGTTTTCCTGCCAGATCGTCCATTGGATTATTTTCCCCCTTTTTGCGGCCCCATCAGCATTTGCAGCAGTTTCTGCGCCTGGGGCGTACTCAACAGTTTATTGGCAGCGTCTTTGTCAGACAGCACCTGCTTGAATTTCGAAGCGTCTCCGGCGTTCATGCCGCCGACGAGTTGTTCCAGCTGGCCGTTTTGTGCGGCGTTTTTGAGCTGCTCCGGGCTGGTGCCAAGCTGCCGTGCGGCCTGCTGGAGAAGGCGGTCGAGTTGGTTTTGGTTTGGCATGGGATATTCCTCCCTTTCTCGAAAACATTGACCGGAGGGCTTTTTCCTCCGGAAAAGGTCTCTGCTATCAGGATATGCATGAGGCTATAAAACATGACACCCAAAACAAGAGGATGTCAAAGGAAATACAGGATTGAATAAAAAGAAAGAAAATACGGCAAAGTAGTGCCGGTATGGAAGAAGGCTTTTGTATGAGAATTTTAGTTGTTTCTGATTCCCACGGCGATGAGGCCGGGCTGTATGAGGTGATTGCCTCCCAGCCTAAAGCAGAGGTCGTGATCCATCTGGGAGATGGAGAGCGGGACGTAGAGGCACAGAAATATCGCTTCCCCGACAAAATGTTTTTACAGGTGAGGGGAAACTGCGACTGGGGTTCCCAGCTTCCGGCTGTGGGCGAACATCTGATAGACGGGGTGCGGATTTTCTATACGCATGGGCATGTGTATCAGGTAAAATATGGCACCTATGACTTTGAACACGCTGCCCGGCAGCGCAAGGCCAATATTGCCCTTTATGGCCATACCCATATGGCGGAGGCCGTTTACCGGGATGGACTCTATATCATGAATCCCGGAAGCCTGCGGGGGAGTTATGGCAGTTATGGGATTATTGATATTACGCCGCAGGGAATTGTAACGAACATTATTGACAGAAAATAAGCTTATTCGACGCCAAATGTCATTGACATTGACGGATAAGCATGATATCCTATAAGCAGGGGAATTGTCCCCCGGAGCCTTGTGAGAGGCTTCAAGAAGCTTTGACAATATTAACATTGCGTAGGCAGTTGAAAGGAACGTGTTACCAATGAACGAGTATGAGAGATGGCTTGCGGCATCCCTGGACGATCCCGATTTGACCGAAGAACTTCAGTCCATTCAGGGCAAACCTGAGGAGATCAATGACCGGTTTTACCGGAACCTGGAGTTTGGCACCGGCGGTCTGCGTGGCGTAATCGGCGCCGGCACCAACCGTATGAATGTGTATACGGTACGGAAGGCCACTCAGGGTCTGGCCAACTACCTCAATAAGCACAAGGCCGAAGGCGTTGTGCCCAGTGTTGCCATTGCCCACGACAGCCGTATCAAAAGCGACAAGTTTGCCCGTGAGTCCGCAGCGGTTTTGGCTGCCAACGGAATCCAGGCATATCTGTATCCCCAGCTGATGCCTACCCCGGCGCTGTCTTATGCGGTTCGGTATCTCAAGTGCGATGCCGGTATCTGTGTAACAGCCAGCCATAACCCCGCTAAATACAACGGCTATAAGGCTTATGGCAGCGACGGCTGCCAGGTAACGCTGGAGATGGCCGACGAGATCCTGGCAGAAATCAACAGCCTGGATATTTTTGAGGATGTCAAAAAAGTTCCCTTTGAGGACGGCCTGAAGGATGGCAGCATCAAATGGATTGGCGATGACTGCGTAGACGCTTTCCTCAATGATGTGCAGTCCCAGAGCGTGCTGGGCGGCACCGACGGCAGCCTCCGCATTGTCTATACGCCCCTCAACGGCAGCGGTAAGATGTGCGTGACCCGGATTCTGGAGCGCATTGGCATTACCGATGTACATATTGTGCCCGAACAGTCCGAGCCCGACGGCAACTTCCCCACCTGCCCGTTCCCGAACCCGGAGATCCGGGAAGCCCTGCAAAAGGGTCTGGAACTGTGCGAGAAGGTGGAGCCCACCCTGCTGTTGGCAACCGACCCTGACTGCGACCGTGTTGGCATCGCCGTCAACCAGAACGGCGAGTATATCCTGCTCACCGGTAACGAAGTGGGCATCCTGCTGCTGGACTTCATTGCTTCCCAGAAGAAGGCAAACGGCACTCTGCCGGAGAATCCGGTAGCTGTTACCACCATCGTCAGCACCGATATGGTAGACCCCATTGCCAAGGACTATGGCGTAGAGATGCGTCGTGTTCTCACCGGCTTCAAGTATATCGGCGACCAGATTGCCGGTTTGGAAGCAGAGGGTCATCCTGAGCGCTATCTGCTGGGCTTTGAGGAGAGCTATGGCTATCTGTCCGGCGGCTATGTGCGTGACAAAGACGCTGTGGATGGCAGCATGCTGATTTGCGAAATGGCTTACTACTATAAGAAGAAGGGCATGACGCTGGTAGACGCTATCAACGCCCTGTATGAGAAATATGGTTACTACCGCAATGACCTGTGCAACTTCGGCTTTGAAGGCGAAGACGGCATGAAGAAGATGCAGAACATCATGTCCACCCTGCGTGAGAATGCGCCTGCTGAGATTGCCGGCCACAAGGTGATTGGCTGGAGCGACTATCAGGAGTCCGTCCGTTATGACGGCGAGGAAAAGACCGAGATCACCCTGCCCAAGTCCAACGTGTTGGAATACCGTATGGAAGACGGAAGCAAGCTGATTGTTCGTCCTTCCGGCACCGAGCCCAAGATCAAGATTTATCTGTCTGCTAAGGGCACCAGCCGTGAGGATTCTGTGGCAATCATTGATAACATGAAGGCTGCTGTACCGGCTCTGTTGGGAATCTGATTCTATAATGAACAAAGCCCGCTTTCTTGATGGAAAGCGGGCTTTTGTGTTTTCTGAAACTCGACAAAACCGAACAGATTTTCGTACAAAGTAGTCAAATAGGAAAATGAAATTTATGCAAAAGAACAACAAAGTTTTTCACATCGTTTCAACAACCGGTGGAAAACTTAATGGGTATAACAACTTGTATAAAGGCGTTTGTCAAAGAAAAAACAAAATTTTTTTGGGGAGGAAAAAGACAGATGAAGGTAATTTTTCTGGATGTGGATGGAGTGCTGAATTCTGACTTTCCAACCCGGCGTCAGCTTGCATCGGGAGAGTGGATAGACAGGGAACGGGTGCGCCTGTTGGGGGAAATCGTGCGCCGCACCGGGGCGCAGTTGGTACTTCATTCGGGCTGGCGATTTTGGCTTGATAAGGAATTGCATCCTCTGCGCCCAGAAGCAGAGCAGCTGTTGGAGCGGCTTGGGGAGCAGGGGCTGCGGCTTTTGGACAAAACCAAAGACCTCTCGAACCCGGATATCCGCAAAAACCGCCGGTATCACCGCTGCAAGGGGAAAGAAATCCTCCATTGGCTGAGAACCCATCCAAAACCGGAGGCCTATGTGGTTCTGGAAGACCTGGATTTGCACACGCTGCGGCTTTCATCCCATCAGGTGCGGCCGGATTCCCATATTGGCCTGACGGAAACCGAGGTGGAGAGAGCGGTGGAAATATTGGGAGAAAGCTAAAAACGCCCGGAAGCAAAACTTCCGGGCGCTTTTAAAATGACGGTTGTTTTAGAATCGTGTGTACCGCAATCCGGTTTTGAGGCTGAGATAGAGTTTCGCCAGAACGTTCTCCGTTATTCGGAAAAATACGGTCTTTCCAAACAAAGGGAGACAAATTCTGCATCCAATGACTGCCAGGAAACCGGCGGCACCGGATTTTCCTGCAATTGGCGCAGGGGGCGCTCCATCACAATCATATCGTGCCATTCGCCCAGCTTATAGCCGGTAGCCGGATAGGTGGCGATGTGGTAAAATCCGTGTGCTTCATGAAAACCCACGCTGCCCGGATTCGGGACGGTAATCAGCGAATACAGACGGTAATATCCCTGTGCGGTGAGCAATGCCAGCATACAGCGCAGTAAACGGGAGGCAATCCCCTGACGGTGGAAACGGCTGTCCAGATAGATGGAAAGCTCTGCATCCCACTGAAAGGCGGCACGCTCGTGATGAGCGGCGGCATAACAATACCCGGCAATCTCGCCGTCGGCCTCGCACACCAGCCAGGGGTATTGCGGAAGAACAGCTTCCACCCGGCGGGTAAATTCTTCCACCGTGGGCGGGACATATTCAAAGGTGATGGAGGTATTCTCTACATAGGGGGTATAAATCGCCAGCATGGCCGGGGCATCCTCTGGGATTGCCATTCGCAGTGTCAGTTTCATCTCATCGCCTCCCTCTCTCTGCTTACAGACGGTCAATTTCGTCCAGCCACAGACGGGAACAGGCGTCGCTGGGCATGCGCCAGTCGCCACGGGGAGAGAGGGTCACGCTGCCCACCTTGGGGCCATCCGGCAGGCAGGAACGCTTGAATTGCTGGATAAAGAACCGGCGGTAGAAAGTCCGCAGCCATTTTTTAATGGTATCGTCGTCATAGGTGCCGGCAAACGAGCGCTGCGCCATACGGTAAATCTTGCCAGGTGCAAAATGGAAGCGGAGCATATAATACAGGAAGAAATCATGCAGCTCATAGGGGCCGACCAAATCTTCCGTTTTCTGGGCAATCTGGCCGTCTACGGGCGGCAGCAGCTCCGGACTTACCGGGGTGTCGAGGATGTCCTCCAACACCTCACGCAGGGCGGGCGTGCCGGTAAGGGCGCAATAGCGCACCAGATAACGTACCAGTGTTTTGGGAATCGATGCGTTCACGCCATACATGGACATGTGGTCTCCGTTATAGGTGGCCCAGCCCAACGCCAGCTCCGAGAGGTCGCCGGTGCCGATTACAAGGCCGTTTTTCTGGTTGGCAATGTCCATGAGCACCTGGGTGCGCTCTCTGGCCTGGCTGTTTTCATAGGTCACGTCGTGGACGTCGGGGTCGTGACCGATATCGGAGAAGTGCTGCTCTACCGCCTTGCCAATGGTTACCTGGGAGAAGGAAACGCCCAGCTCGGCCGCCAGCTTCTCGGCATTGCTGCGGGTGCGGCTGGTGGTGCCAAAACAGGGCATAGTGATGGCCTCAATTCCGGTGCGGGGCAGGTTGAGGCTGTCAAAAGCCCGAACCGTGACCAGCAGCGCCAGTGTGGAATCCAGGCCGCCGGAAAGCCCCACAACAGCGCAGGTACTGTGGGTGTGAGAAAGACGGGTGCGCAGCCCGGCCGCCTGCATGGCCAGAATATCCCGGCAGCGGTGGTCAAGGTCGCCGGTGTCGCTGGGGACAAAGGGCAGGCAGGGGAAATTGCGCTTGGGCGCATGGAAGGAGTCCTGCGGCAGGGTAAAGCCAACCTCGCACAGCAGGTCGTCCCCGTCGGGGGCAGTCCAGGTGTTCATGCGGCGGCGTTCCTGGCATAGCCGTTCAATGTCGATATCCGCACAGACAAAGCCGGTGGAATAAGGCTCGCTTTCGGCCAGCTGCACCCCGTTTTCACAAATCAAATCCTGACCGGCAAACACCATATCGGTGGAGGATTCCCCTATTCCGGCGTCGGCATAGACATAGGCAGCCAGCAGGCGGGCAGACTGGTTCTTCACCAGCTCCCGGCGATAGGCGGCTTTTCCGATGGTTTCATCGCTGGCCGAGAGATTCAGCAGCACGGTAGCGCCGTTCATGGCCAGACGGGTGCTGGGGGGATTGGCCACCCAGAGGTCTTCGCAGATTTCTGCCCCGATGGTCAGGCCGGGAAAGTTTTCACAGGTAAACAAAAGGTCATAACCCAGATTGACCTCCCGCCCGCAATAGACAACGGTTTCCAGCGCTGGACCGGGCGCAAAATGACGGGCTTCATAAAATTCGGAATAGTTGGGGATATTGCGCTTGGGAACCAACCCCAAAAGTTCTCCTTTCAGTATAAAAGCAGCACAATTATACAATTGGTGATTGAGTTCTACCGGGACGCCAACCGCTATCAGCAGGGGCAGGGAGGCTGTTTCCGCCATGATTTGAGAAAGAGCATTTTCGGCGCCCTGTAACAGCAGGGGTTCCAAAAAAAGGTCGCCGCAGGTATAACCGGTGACGCAAAGCTCAGGAAAACACAGGATGTTCACGCCGTCGGCAGCCGCTTTGTGGGCAATGCGGCAGATTTCTTCTGCATTAGCGGCGCAATCCGCCACATGGATGGCCGGGGTGGCAGCGCCCAGCCGGATAAATCCGTCATTCATGGGAAATCCTCCTTGGTTACTCAAAAATAATCGATATGGGCAAAAGAACCCCGCTGCACAGGCAACGAGGTTCAAGAATCAGTGAGTGGAATACTTGCTTTCCGCTTTGGGCGGGTCAACAGCGTTGACCTTGCTGTTATCGTTGGGGTCAAAATCTTTTTTTACAAACCGTAAAACCGTTTTAGAGGCATTCTTAATGTTCGTCCACATGCCAGAAAGGCTTTTGCGGTCCAAGTGCATTTTGATGATAAAATAGATTGCACAAAAAGCGGTTTTGGTACACAGAACCTGATAGCTGAACTCATACTTTTTAAATTCGCCCATTTTTTCAAGGTTCTGTCTGGCGAGCATGAGCATTTGCAGATAGTCGTTGATTTTTTTTGCGTTCATCGTGTTCAGTGCGCTGGTGTGGCGCTGCTGATAATAATAAAGAGGGGTACGGATGGTCGCAATTTTATCTGCATGAGAAAACAGCTGGTGGTTCATCACCATATCCTCAAAGCACATGGTGGGGAAGTGGATTTGATGCTCGGTAAACAATGTTTTCCGATACAGTTTATTCCACAAAAATCCCTGGATGGAATAATCTCGAATCAGGCGGCACATGGCTTTTTCCCGTGTAAGGACGCTTTTCCAGCAAAAAGGATAGGTCATGGTAAAGCCGGTCACTTCAAAACGAAGATGATAGTTACAGCAGGAAATATCCGCTCCGGTTTCACACAGGGCGTTATACAATCCTTCCAGAAAATTGGGCACAACATAATCGTCGCTGTCGACAAAAGCGATATATTCACCTCTGGCGCAGGAAAGCCCAGCCTGACGGGCTTTGCTTACGCCTCCATTTGGTTGGTCGATGACATGGACAAACGGATAGGAGGCTTCAAATTCACGAAGGATCGCCAGGGAGCCATCGGTTGAACCGTCATTAATGGCAATAATCTCAAAATCTGTAAATGTCTGGTGTACCAGTGAAGAAAGACATTCTCCCACATAAGTGGCTACATTATACACCGGGACAATTACGCTGATTTTAGGAGCAGTCGTCATAAATAGGACCATTCCTTTCTCAAAACGGGCCGAAGGGGGCAACATGGACAAAACATGCTGCCAAAACGATCAGGGATACCATTTAAAATTAAATCCTATTTGATAATACAAAACGAAAACCCAACGGCGTGAAATTCATTTCGACACATCAATATATCTTACATTTTACCGCAATACCGGCAAAAGTCAAGCCCCAAGGCGCTGAAAAAAAATTACCATAAATTGGATAAATCAAGACAAAATCGATAAAAACCGCCGGTGTTTTTAGAATCCGGCGGTTTTTGTCAGATGGTTTTATTCTTCCTCAGGGGATTCTGGCTCCGTAGAGGGCTCCACAGTTGGATTGGGAGTCGGAGTCTGTTCAGGGGTCGGTTTGGGAGTGGGTTTGACTGTTGGTTTCGGGGTGGGCTTGGGAGTGGGTTTGGGAGTGGGTTTAGCGGTTGGTTTTGGAGTGGGCTTAGGAGTTGAGGATGAACCACCGCTGCTGCCGCCAATGCCAGAGGTGTCGGTTCCGGGGCCTACCCGGTATACGGGCGCTACCGGACGGTAATAGGAGGACGGCAGGGATTCGGTTTTCACGACTACGCCGTCTTTGTAATAGATCTTGGTAGCGGTTGCACGGGAACCGGCGTTGCCCTTGTTGTCGCAGACGATCTGGCCTTTTTTCAGGCTGTTGTCAACCGAGATCTGAGGCTTGGGTTTTGCAATGGTTTCTGTTTTTTGAGAAGAAACCTCGATATAGTCATAACTGGGGTCTTTATCGCCATACAGAGTAACGGTGAGTTTGGTACCGCTCATACCCGCCTGAATATAAATGGGGTAATCGGTGGAGTTGCGGAACTGGAAGTCCAGACCGGGATAGTCCACTGTGGCGTCCTGCCCAATCGGCACATAGGTGGAAGGCCAGAGGTGGTTATAGCGGGTAACGATTTCCAGATCAGAACGGATAACAGCACCATAAAGCGTGGTGGAAGCCTGGCAGATACCGCCGCCATATGCCAGAACAGACTGGTTGTTGGCGATAGCGCCCGCCGGCAGATATCCGAGAGAACCGTTGGTGGTGTTGCCGGTGGTGCCGTTAAAGGAGAAAACGCCGCCGGGCTGAATGACTTTTCCGTTCATAGAGTTGAGAGCCAGCTTCATGTTGTGGTTGCCGTTGGCGGTATTGGTGGAATAGGTGCTGAAGGTACCCAGCTTCTGCATATGGGCAGCCACTTCGGCTTTGGTCTTGTCAAATTCCACCACTTCGGTGGGAACTTCCACTGTGCCGGTCTTTTCGCCTTCCAAAATGGCCACAACGTCTTTGTAGAGCTTATCATGGTCAACCTTCAGGCCGTTTTTTCCATCGGCATAGGAAAAATCACCGGTAGAAGAATCGAACGAAACAACGGTTGCGTCCACGGGGTCTTTTTCGATCCCTTTGGTGAACTCGTCGAGCTTGGCCTGCACATTTTCATAAGAGGTTTCAGGCTCTACCGGGAAGTCTTTTTTGGCGGAACCGGTGGATTTTCCAGATTCTTCGCTGGAAGCCTTCTGGCTGTATGCCATGGCTTCTTTGAGTGCCTCGTCAAAGCTGAATGTAAAGGTCACATCTTTTTCGGTGATGACAATAGAATCCTCTTTATAGGTAACCGTGACTTCGCAGGGCTCTTTCAGAGAATCCACAGAGTTCTCCAGCAATTTTTTGGCTTCTGCCTCTGTTTTTCCCGAAAGGTCAATTCCCCCTACCGAAACGCCGGAAGCAAATCTGGGGGTTTTGTCTTGTTGAGAAGAAGCCGAGGTGGTTTGAGAGGATGAGCTGGAAGTGGAAGAAGTAGCGGGTTGTGCGCCGCCGGATTGAATCAGCCAGATTGCAGCCGTAACAGCGGCAACCGCCACCAATACAGAAACGACCGCCAGAATCACAGTTTTTTGTTTGGTTTTGGCCGGATGGCGGTTCGATGCCGGTTTGTGATTGGGTGCTTGATGATTGGGCATGGAAAAAGCCTCCTGTATTTCGTCGAGCTTCAATTAAAATGAAAATCTTGACGAATAAAATAAGCTCATAGGATCAATAGACCGTACATATGGTCCATACTTACTTCTTATTATAAATTCGAGATATCCAAAAGTAAAGTTACATATTGATTACAAGGTGCCTGAAAATGATGGGAAATCTGGAAGTTTTATAACAGGTGTGGTATAATGAAGCTATCTTGTTCACATCAAAGAACGGGTGAAAAAGTGAGAGGGTTTTATGAATTTGTATGGGAGATGATCGTTTGAAGATCCTGATTTTAACAGCAGCCACCGGTGGTGGCCATATCCGTGCGGCAGTTGCTATCGAAAAATACCTGCATGATAATTGTCCGGGAATCGAAGTAAAAGTAGAAGACGCTTTGAAAACAATTGGAAGTGTGTTGGATAAAACCATTTGTGACGGATATCATTTTCTCGCCACAAAAGCCCCCAAAATGTTTGGAAAGCTTTATGAACACACCAACCAGGAATCCCATTTTGCCAATCTGGTCCCCAAGCTGTCCGGGATGTTCCGGCGCCGCCTGATGCCCATGATCGAGGCATTTCAGCCGGATGTGATTATTACGACCCATCCCTTTGTCACAGAGATGATCTCCTATCTCAAAGAGGAGGGGAAGTTGGATGCTCTGCTGCTGTGTGTGATGACCGACTATGGCCCTCACAAAACATGGCTTTCCAGCCGGGTGGACGCCTATATCGTTTCCAATGAGGATATGGCACAGGACATGGTGCAGCTGATGGGCGTGCCAAAAGAAAAAGTGTATCCGTTTGGAATCCCGGTACACGATGTATTCTTTGAAAAAGGCGATAAACAGGCCATTTTGCGGGAGCTGGGACTAGATGAGAACAAAGCGACCATTCTGGTGATGGCGGGCAGCTTTGGCGTAAATAATATCCTCGCCATGTTCCGGGAAATGACGTCGCTTCCGCAGGATTTCCAGCTGATTATCATCACCGGGCGGAACCAGAAGCTGTATCAGGCATTTGAGGAAGAAATCAAAACCAGTCCAAAGCCCTGCCATCTGGTATTCTTTACCAACGAGGTGGAAAAATACATGAAGGCAGCCGACCTGCTGGTTACCAAGCCCGGCGGTCTTACCATTTCGGAAGCGCTGGCCTGCAATATCCCGTTGGCTGTGTTTGACGCCATTCCAGGGCAGGAAGAAGATAACGCAAACTTTTTGATGAACCACGGCATGGCGGTTCGGATTCCCAAAGGAGAGGGCTGCGCTGCTACCATTCAGGAACTGCTGGAGAACCGTGAAAAGCTGATTCAGATGAAGGAATCCTGCGAGCGGTTTGATAAATCCCGTTCGATTCCCAATATGCTGGATTTAATCAATCGTCTGTTACAGGAAAAGGGAGAAGCCTAAAAACATAAAGCAAAGGAGATGGAGGCGTTGTTTGAAAAAGAAGTAAAAGTGATGACATGCAGCCGGGATTTGTCCGGTATGGCAGAGCTGTTTCCCAATATCGAATATGCGGCGCCCCAAGGGGTCAGCCTGACGCTGGATCTCCTTTGCCCTTGGCAGAAAAACCGGCGTTATCCGCTGGTTGTGTTTGTACAGGGAAGCGCCTGGACAACACCCAATACCGGATATGAAATGCCGCAGCTGGGCGCATTGGCGCAGCAGGGTTTTGTAGTGGCAACGGTGGGACACCGGGACTGCCGCAAAGGAAACCCGTTCCCGGCCTATTTGCAGGATGTAAAAACGGCCATCCGGTTTCTGCGTGCTCATGCAGATGAATTTTGTATCGACAAAGAGCGGGTCGGAATTTGGGGAACCTCTTCCGGCGGGAATACCGCCCTGCTGGTAGGTATGACCGGGGATTGGGATTGCTACCGCACGGAGGATTACCCGGAGGAATCCGACCGGGTCAAGCTGGTGGTGGAATGTTTTGGCCCCACAGATCTCAGGGAATTGATTCAGGTACGGATGGGCATCGATATCGAGCAGCTGGAGCATTTTGATCCGGCCGAAGTCTCGTCCGAATCCGCACAGCTTGCCGCCAATGCGGAGCTTGCTGGACTGATCTGTGACGAAACCGGGAAGATTTCCCCGGAAAAGGTGTGGCAGATGAGCCCGCTGATGCTGGCAGAGCCGGACAGGGAATACCCGCCGTTTTTGCTGCTGCATGGGGATGCCGACCCGGTGGTGCCTTATCATCAAACGGAAAAGCTGTTTGAGAAACTCCGGGGCTTTGGGTATGATGCAGAGATGGTGCGGGTAGCCGGCGGCGTACATGAGGATATCTTCTGGACACCAGAATTGGTGGAGTATGTGTGGAAGTATCTCAAAGAACGCCTGTAAGGGCAATACGAAAGAAAACCGGTTTGTTGGGGGATTTTCCCCGACAAACCGGTTTCTTTGTTTTTCATGGTGTGTTTTTCAGTCGTTTGGCCGGTTATAAAACCGTCCGGTGATTTGCTCGGTTTTCATGCAGTTGATAAACGCCTTGGGGTCGATCTTGCGGATGCCGTCAATGGTGTGCTTGGCTTCTTCCGCCGAAACCACCGAATAGAGCAGGTGCTTTTCCTGCCCTTCATAGCAGCCCAGACCACGAAAATGAGTGGCGTCGTGATGGGTGTTGTCCCGGATGGTGGCATAGACTTCGTCGGGATGGTCAGTGATGATGAGCAGTGTCTGCTTTTGATAGCGCTTATACAGCATATGCAGAATCTGGGTGGAGGTAAACTGGAAAATAATCGAATACAGGGATTTTTCCCACCCGAACAGCAGACCCGCCACAATCAGCATGGCGACGTTTCCCATAAAGATATAATTCCAGGTGTCGATTCCCTTGCGCTCGGAGAAAAAGATGGCGATAAAGTCTGTGCCGCCGCTGGTAGCGTTGGCAAACAGGCACAAGCAAATGGCGCAGCCATTGATAATGCCGCCAAATACGCTGATGAGCAGGGGGTCGGAGGTAATTTCCAGACTGGGAATCAGGTCGGTGAGAACACTGCTCAATACAATCATTAAGCAGGAATATGCCGTGAATTTTTTTCCGATAAAGCGCAGGCTGATACCGGCCGGGATTGCGTTCAAAAGCAGGTTGATGACGGAGAAGGGCAGTTCGATATGGAAATATTCCGAGGCGGTGCGCTGAATCAAAAGGGTGAGGCCGTTAAATCCGCCGGGGAACATATCGCCTGCCCGGACGAAAATTTTGATGTTGAGCGCCATGACGAGAGCGCCCAATATGACCAGCAGGATTCGCTGGACATCGTTTTTCTGTTTCATAGAAATCTCCTTTCCGGGAACCTTTTTTCTATTATCGCACACTTTTTGCGAAAAAACGAGAGGTTTTCAGGTGGAAAGCAAAAGGAAATCGCAAAGTTCCGAGGGAGTGTGTCCCCGGAATGGGGTGCGGAAGGACTGGTAGTCGTCAAAGGGGTCAAAAAGATAACCTTCTATCCCGGCGTTGCGCCCTGCCAGAAGGTCGATGTCCCGGTCGCCAATCATCACGGCTTCCTTGGGGGAAAAGCTGTGTTTTTTCATCAAATCCAGCAGAGCGTCCGGGGCTGGCTTGGCAGGGTAGCCGTCCTCCGAGGTAACACCGCCATCGAAAAACTCCCAGAACCCATGACGGCGCAGCATGTCTACTGCAACCATATCCCGATGGGTATATAACAAATTCATGCCCCCGGCCTGTACGATGCGGCGGCAGATCTCCTGCATGCCGGGATAAGGGGGGAGATCATCCGAAAGGGCTTTTTCCCGGCTGCGAAAGGTGGTCTCCAGCTCTTTTGAAAGCCCCAGATTTTCCTGATAAAAGGAAAGGGCAGTGCTGACCGATTGCTTCATCAGCCGCCGGACTTCCTCCGGTTCCTGGTGGTATCCCAGTATTTCAAGTGCCTGTATCATGGCCTGGTTCATGATGGGATAGCTGTCAAAAAGGGTGCCGTCAAAGTCCCAGATGCAGACACGATAGCGCAAAACAGAATGGGGCATGGAAACACTTCCTCCTCCTGATAAAAATAGAAAAGGCAGGCCCTTTGAGGACCTGCCTTTATCATACCATATTTGGATTAGAAAGTCACATCTTCGCCGGTATAAGCGCAGGTGAGAACCTTGAGCATATTCTCGGCGTCGATCGGACGGGGGTTGGAAGCGGTGCAGGGGTCAGCCACAGCGTTTTCAGCGATTGCCTGCTTGTGAGCCTCAAAGTCTGCCTCGCTTACGCCGTTCTCTTTATAGGTGGGAGCAATGCCCAGCTTCTTGTTGAAGGTGCGGACAGCTTCGACCAGAGAATCAGTGAGCTGCTTGTCGGTGTTGCCCGGCAGGCCGACATAGCGGGCGATTTGTGCATAACGTTCCATGCAGGCCTTGGAGTTATACTGGATAACGGAGGGCAGCAGGATAGCGTTGCAGCACCCGTGCGGGATGTGGAACACAGCGCCGGTCTTGTGAGCCAGGCTGTGGGCGATACCCAGCAGAGCGTTGGAGAAAGACATACCAGCCAGACACTGGGCGACGTGCATCTTCTCACGGGCTTCGGCGCTGCCGTTGTAGGAATCTACCAGATTGTCAAAAATATCGGAGATTGCCTTGAGAGCCAGCGGGTCGGAGAAGTCGGAGCGGGCGGATGCCACATAAGCCTCGATGGCATGGGTCAGAGCGTCCATACCGGTGTGAGCGGTCAGAGTCTTGGGCATGGTCATGGGGATATCGGTATCCAGCACAGCGATATCCGGGGTGATTTCGAAGTCAGCCAGCGGATACTTGATGCCGGTGGAATAGTCGGTGATAACAGAGAAAGCGGTAACTTCAGAAGCGGTGCCACTGGTAGAGGGGATGGCCACAAAGATAGCCTTGCGGCGCAGTTTGGGCATGGAGAAGGGCTCTACGATATCCTGGAAAGTCTTTTCGGGATACTCATAGAATACCCACATAGCCTTGGCTGCGTCCATGGGAGAGCCGCCGCCGATTGCTACGATCACGTCGGGCTCAAACTCACGCATGGCCTTAGCGCCGTCCATCACACGCTCGATGGAGGGGTCGGGCTCAACGCCGTCATACAGCCGGACTTCCAAGCCGGTTTCTTTGAGGATATCTTCCAGCTTCTGCAAAAAACCGGTGCGTTTCATGGAGCTGCCGCCGGTTACGACGAATGCTTTGTGATAGCCTTTCAGGTTTTTCAGCTCAGCCATTGCGTTGGGTCCAAAATAAATATCTCTGGGTAATGTAAAACGTGCCATAAAATAGCCTCCTACTCGGTAAGTACATCAATAATCAATATAGATTGTTTGTTAAAACTCAAACAATCTTTTGTCGTATCCTATCTTAGCACTGTTTTGGTCAAAATACAATATAATCTTAAAGAATCAAGAAAATTTTACAATTTATGGTCACGTTTATTCATAGAATCAATGCCCACCAGCGCCAACAATTCTTGAGGCTGCGAAATAATATGGCAGGCACCGGCGTTTTGCAGTTCTTCCCGGTCACGGAAGCCCCACAAAACCCCCACCGTTTCCATACCGGCGTTTTTGCCGGTTTCCATATCGACATAGGTATCCCCGATATACAGGCAATCCTGTGGGGCAACGCCCAGCTGCCGGGCGATCAGCAGAGCGCCGTCCGGAGCAGGCTTGAGCGGGGTTCCCACCTGTTGTCCCCGCACAATCTGGAACAGGCCGGGATACAAAAGTTCTGCTACCTTTTGCGTCATATCGTCGGGCTTGTTGGAGAAAACGGCGATGGCAATGCCGGAATCTTTCAGCTGTTGCAGGGTTTCCCTCATGCCGGGATACTCAGACACCAGGCGCATGGGGTCGGCTTCATACAGCCGATCGTATACGGCCCGCACAGCGGTGACTTCCTCCTCGGTATAGGTTTCCTGAACCGTTTTTAGCATACGGCGCATCAGGGTGTCAGCGCCGTTCCCTACCAGATGGCGGTATTCCTGCACCGGAATCACCGGGTATCCGCAAGCCTTTAGAGCAGAATTTCCAAATCCCGCCAGGGATTCCAGCGTGTTGGCCACGGTACCGTCCATATCAAAAATACATGCTTGTATCATCAAAAAGCCTTCTTCCTGAAAAACAGTTTTATCAGATTCAGTATACCATATGGATTCAAATAGTCAAAGAAACAAAATTGTCAAACGAACAAAAAGGAACCCGGCATGGTGAAGCAGCGCTTACACCATGCCGGGTTTGTAACAGTTCATTTAGGTTACGGGTTCTGGTCCTGCAAAATCTTCTCAATGCCTTCCGAGATTAAACGGTATTCTTCCCATACTTTAAAAAAATAAGATTCCCCTGCGTCTGTAATCGAATAATACTTACGCACTCTCTGCTGATTTGGAGAAAATTCCGTTTGAGAAGATACATATCCGTTCTTTTCCAGTCGATACAAAGTGGGATACAACGAGCCTTCCTGCAAGGTGAACAACCCCTCGCTGCGTGAGGAAATTTCCTGTGCAATCTGGTACCCGTATTTCCGTCCGCTGCGAAGAAGATGCAGGACTACCAGTTCAGCGGTCCCTTTTTTCATACTGTCACGAATCGCCAAAGCAACCACCTCACATTCCTGTTGGATTGGTTTCCCTGACACTATTATAGTACAAAAATTTGCTTTTGTCTATTTCTTTTAATTTTTTTTAAACAACTATGTAGAATATGTATATTAAAGCTAAATACCAAGATATCAAGAATCAAGACTGATTTTGAAGGATTCAAACGGGAAAAATGCAACCTTTTTTGAGAATTTGGAATTTTTGAAAGCTATCCAAATAAAAATTGCAAGCCGCATCAGATGGTGATAATGCCGAACACGTTCAGAACCGAGCTGACCAGAATGATCAGCAGGCCAACCGGCACCAGATATCGCACCATAAAGCGATAGGCTTTTTCCCTCTTAAATTTGGAAGAAAGGCGGACTTCCTGAGAGATTCTGTCGAGACCGATTGCCTTTACCACCAACAGGCAAATTAGGAAAGCGGAAATCGGCATCATCACCGAGTTGGTGAGGAAGTCAAAGAAGTCGAGGATGCTCAATCCCAGCGGCTTGATGAAGTCCCACACGCCAAAGCCCAGAGAGCAGGGGATTCCCAACAGGATCATTTCGCCCACCATCAGCAGGCAGGATTTTTTCCGGCTCCATCCCCATTGATCCTGCAAGCTGGAAACGCAAGTTTCCATCAGGGAGATGGAAGAAGTCAGAGCTGCTACCAACACCAGCAGGAAGAACACAGCGCCGATCGCCTGTCCCATTCCCATGCTTTCAAACACCTTGGGGATGGTGATAAACATCAAAGAAGGACCGGCGTTGAGTGTGGTCTGATCTCCGCCGGAAAAGGCAAACACAGCCGGAATAATCATCAGGCCGGCCAGAATGGCGACCAGTGTATCCACGACCTCTACTTGTTTAATAGAGGATTCCATGTTGACTTCTTTTTTCATATAAGAACCGTAGGTAATCAGGATACCCATGGCAATCGAGAGGGAATAGAACATCTGTCCCATGGCAGCCACCACGGTCATCACGGAAAATTTGGAAAAATCCGGGATCAGATAATATTTCACGCCCTCCAGTGCGCCCGGACGGGTGACAGAATAAATGCAGATGATGATTGCCAGAACAATCAAGACCGGCATCAGGATTTTGCTGATGCGTTCAACGCCTTTTTCCACGCCGAAAATGACCACCATAAAGGTGAGCAGGACAAAAACCATCAGCCAGATAACCGGCTCGACAGGGGCGGCCACAAATTCACTAAAGAAAGTATCGGTAGCCATGCTTTCTACATTTCCGGAAGCAAATCCCACCAGATACTTGATGACCCAGCCGCCAATTACGCAGTAATAGGGGACGATCAGCATAGGAATAATAGCGCTGATCCAGCCGCCTGCTACCAGTTTGCCCTTGGTGAAGGTTTTAAAAGCACCAATCGGGCTTTTTCCGGTCATACGGCCTAAAGCTGTTTCAGAGAGAATCAAAGTAAAACCAAATGTGACAGCCAGCAGGATATACACCAGCAGGAAGATGCCGCCGCCATATTTGGCTGCCAGATAGGGGAAGCGCCAGATGTTTCCAAGGCCTACTGCCGAGCCGGAAACCGCCAGCACATAGCCCAGTTTGCCGGAGAAAGTTCCCCGTGCCTTCTTTTCCATATTCATGACTCCTTACACAATAGATGTATGGCTATTGTACTACACATCAGACAAGAAAGCAATTGGGAAACTTACCAGTTCTTCGGCAGAAAATCAGAGCAACACCTGCTCAGTGTGTCTGTTTCAGCGTTCATAACAGCTCTACAAGTTCTGCAAGAAACGGCTCGAACAAAATCCCTTCCCGTGGGTCAGTGCCTGCTTTTGCGGTTTCTTCCAGCGCCATGCCAATAAAACGGCAGGCTTCCCGCAGCGTTTGCCCCAGCGGAAGCCCCTGTACCAGGCCGCCGCACAGAATGGACGCCAGCACATCGCCGGTGCCGGAATAGCTGAACCCGATCCGCTTGTTGGCTTCCCAGAAGCAGCGGGAATCCTCTTTGCAATACGCCAGGTTTGCCACCATATCCTCATCCCGGATGCCGGTAATCACCACGGTGCCGGGGCCTTTTGAGGCCAGATAGGAGGCCAGCTGAATCAGTTCTGCACGGGTTTGCAGATTCTGGGCAGTTTCAGCAGGCTCATTGGCCAGCAGGCAGGCTTCGGTGAGATTGGGCGTGATGACATCGGCTGAAAAAGCCAGCTCCCGAACCTTCTCACACATCGTATCGTCAAAAATTGGATAGCGCACGCCGTGGTCGCCCAGAATGGGGTCCACCATCACAAGGGTTTCTTCCCCCCGCAGTTTCTCAACCAGCCCACGGGTGATTTCCGCCTGACGGGGGTTACTGAGAAATCCGGTGTAAATAGCGTCAAACTGGCCGTACCATGGTGCCCAACATTCCCCGAACCGCTCCATATGGTCGGTGAGGTCGGCAATATCATATTGTGCAAACCCGGTCTGATTGCTCAGCACAGCGGTGGGGAGCGGGCAGACCTGTATCCCCATCACCGAGAGAATGGGGATAGCGGCTGTGAGGGAACATCGTCCAATGCCGGAAAGGTCGTGAATCGCCGCCGCTTTTGCTGTTTTCATAGAGAACCAGTCCTTTCTTTGCCCTGTGCTGTTTTCGTTACCTTTGCTATCATACCATAAAAAAGCGGCATATGGCACCCACTTGCGCCATATGCCGGTGTTTTTTTAGGTTTTATATCGCTGCTCCGGGATTTCCGCCTTTCCAGAGATGGTTCCGGCGCAGTGCTGTGCGGATGGTGAGGAACAGAGGAACTGCAATCACATCTGCCACCGCAGCGTTCAGCAATGTGGCGCCGGCCTTGGTCATCATGGAAATCATGGCGGCCTCGGGGGCGCTTCCGGCAACTACCAGCTTGAAGAAGGAATACCCCAGATACATGATGCAGTAGGCCAGCGAGCCGGTGACGGCAGCAGTTACCAGTCGGGCAAAGCGGGGTTCTTCCGACTTTCCGCCCCAGGCAATGGCGCCGCAGATCACGGCCATCAGGCCCTTGGTAATCAGGGTGACACCGGCGCTGGAGAACCAGCCTCCGGTAATATCAAAAAGGAAGGAACCCACGCCGGCGGCCAGTCCGCCATAGGCCGGGCCCAGAATCAGGCCGGAAAGCACGCAGAACACATTGGCAAAGCCGATCATGGTGCGGTCGGCCCCTACGGGGATTTCGACTTTAAAAAACATGGTAGCCACATACACCAGCGCCCCCATCAGGCCGGTGAGCGCAAGATTGGTTACCGTGCGGTTTTTGTTTTGGATCATCACAATCCACCCTTTCAATACAAAAATAATGGGAATACTTCTATTAAAGAAGATTTTCTCCCGTCCGTTTCAGGTTTCAGAGTCTCTGCCTTTGGCGTGCTATTATCATAAAGCAAATCTGTTCTCTTTAAAATACACAGTTTTAAAAAAAATAAGATGTACAGTTTATTTTTTCTCTTGGAATTTTTGCGATTTTGGAGTATACTATAAATAGTAAATGCTATGAAAAATACCGGTGTGAGCGCATCGGATGTCTGCCAAGGAGAAAAGCCATGCCCTTTGTAACCCTCTCGCCCGATTCTGCCACTCCGCTCTACCAACAGCTGTATCAGGCCATCCGAGAGGCGATTGAGTCGGGAGCGCTTCCCACTGGAACCAAAATGCCCTCTATCCGGCGGTTGCCGGAGGAGCTTGGCGTGAGCCGGACGACGGTGGAGTCAGCTTATCAGCAGCTGTGTGTGGAGGGATATCTGAAAAGCAGGCCGCAGCGTGGCTATTTTGTGGCGGGGGGCAGGCGGCAGGACGATGCTTCTTTCCACCATATTCCGCCGGTACGGCAGGAAGAAATCCGTGTGCCGGTGCGGTATGATTTTGGAACCGACCGGATTGACAGCGGTAATGCAGATATTACATTGTGGAAACGGCATATCCGGGACGTATTGAACCGGCCGGATTCCATTGTATCCTATGGGCTGCCACAGGGAGAGCTGGCTTTGCGAGAGGCGCTTTCCGCCTATGCGTACCGTGCAAGAGGCGTGCGTGCCCTGCCGGAGCAGATTGTCATCGGCGCCGGTATCCAGCCGCTTCTTACGATTTTGTGCGGCCTTCTTCCGCAAAAACAGGTAGCCATGGATAGCCGGGGGTTTCCGCAGGCAGAGCGTGCTTTTGACGACTGCGGCGTTCAGGTGATTCCCATTACCTGTGATGAACAAGGGCTTTCGGTGGAGGCTTTGCAGCAAAGCGGAGCCAGACAGGTGCTGGTAAGCCCATCCTCACCGGTGGAGTCGGCAACCGCCATGCCGCCCTCCCGGCGCTTTGCCCTTTTGTACTGGGCGAAAACCACCGGCGGTTTGATTTTAGAGGACGATTATAACGGGGAGCTGCGCTATACCGCCCGGCCGATTCCGGCTTTGCAGGGGGCGGGGGAGAGCTGTACCGTTTATCTGGGTTCCTTTTCCAAGCTGCTGCTGCCCAGCGTGCGAGTCAGCTATATGGTGCTGCCATTTTCTCTTTTGGAACGGTATGCGCCCCGTGCGGCCGCCTATAACCAGACGGCTTCTAAAATCGAGCAGCTGGCGCTCGCCGATTATATCCGGGAAGGGCATCTGGAAAAGCATCTTCGCCGGATGCGAAAATTATATTTGATAAAAAGTGAAAAAATGCTCGATTGCCTGCGCCGCAGCATGGGGGAGCGATATGAAGCCCGCCTGCTGGAAACTTCGCTGGCGGTGTTGCTTTCGGTTCCCAATGCGCCCGAAGTGCAGCGCCGTGCCAGACAGCGGGGGCTTCGGGTGTCGGCGCTGGATCACGATCACATACGGCTGGGATTTGCAGGCATCGAAACGGAGAAAATCCCGGAGGGGATTGAGCTTTTGTATCAGGTAGTGTCCTCGATTCCCAGGGAAATGACTGCCAAAAACAATTGTGAATCAAATCCATAAAATTGAAAATAAAATGTCATAGAACCTTAAATAGACCATCACACAGCTTTCACATTCGGGCTTCATAATAAAAGCACACCAACCGGGAAACCTAAAAGGGACCGGCAATCGAATGATGAAAGGATGAACGAGTATGTATGATCCTATGAATATAAATCACGACCCGCAAAACCAGACCCCGCAAGAGCCTGTTGTGCCGCAGGAAGAATCCACAGTTCAGGGAGCTTCGGCCGAATCCACTTCGAATGAATTTAATTCAAACGAATTCGATTCAAACGAATCCAATTCTTTTGAGTCCACTTCTTCTCAGGCACAGGACACCGGATGGCAGCAGGAGCCTGCCGCATACGAAACGGCTTCCTCACAGGAAACAGGCTGGCAGCAGCCCTCAGCCGCCCCGGATACCGCTCAATATTCGGAATACCGCTGGCAGGGCGCCGGATATCAGCAGCCTTATTATCAGAATAATTCCCAGTGGCCAAACGCCGACAACTATACCGCTCAGCCCCCTATGCAAAAACCGGTAAAGGAACACAAGCCCATGAGCCGGGGCAAGCGCATCGCCACCAAAATCGTGGCAGGCGTGCTGTGTTGTGCGGTGGTATCCGCCGCTTCTGTGGCCGGATTTGCCGCACTCATCAACAATGGAACCATTCAGATCCAGAATGCCGGTACCGGCAATTCAACGTTTACTATCAATAAGCTGATTAACAGCGAGGATAATAATCCCACCACCAGCATTTCGGGCAGCATGACGCAGCAGGAAGTTGCGGCAAAGGTGATCCCCTCTGTGGTGTGCATTCAGAATTATCAGCGTGTAGAAGGCCAGATGGGGCTTTCCACACAGGGCTGGGGACGCAACACACAGGATGAAGAAGATGAAAGAAACAGCGACGGCGACAGCGGTGTGACACCGGCCAGCGAAGGCTCCGGTATCATCGCAACGTCCGATGGATATATTATTACCAACGCCCATGTGGTAGATGGCGCCGATTCTCTGAAAGTGATTACTTCCGACGGCAAGACCTATGAAGCCAAGCTGATTGGCAGCGACACCATGACCGACCTGGCAGTCATCAAAATTGAAGCCACCGGCCTTACCGCCGCTGAGTTCGGTTCTTCCGAAGATCTGGTAGTCGCCGACCCGGTAATCGCAATCGGTAACCCCGGCGGCCTGCAGTTCAACTCCAGTGTGACGATTGGTTATGTTTCCGCTTTGAACCGTGCTGTTACCAGCAGCGACACCGGATATACCATGGAGTGCATCCAGACCGACGCTGCAATCAACCCCGGCAACTCCGGCGGCGCCCTGGTCAATATGTATGGCCAGGTGATTGGCATCAACTCCAGTAAAATCGTAGCCACCGGCTATGAAGGCCTGGGATTTGCCATCCCAATCGACGACGCTCTGCCGATTATCAGCGACCTGAAAGAATATGGTTATGTGAAGGATCGTGCCATGTTGGGAATCAGCGGACAGTATCTGGACGCTTGGACCGCCAACTTCTATGGACTGCCCTCCGGCATGTATGTAGCCAGCATCAGCAATGAGTCAGTTGCAAATGCAGGGGTTCAAAAGGGCGATGTGATTACCAAGATCGACGATACCGAAATCACTTCTTCCAACACCATTTCGGGTTATATCGCAAAGAAGAAGCCCGGCGACAAGGTAACGCTCTCTATTACCAGAGGATTGACAGGTGAAAGCTTTACCTGTGAAGTCACCCTAACCGAATCCACCGGCCAGTAACTGGTGTTTATTATAGATTTGCTTTTTCTTCATTTCATTTCTCTCGCTGCAATTATGGACGGGCGATGATTTGAATCGTCCGTCCCGGATGCAGGGACAAAATCAGAGTACAAGATCTTTTTCATAAATCTCCTTTTTCAACAACCAAGGGGGGGCCCATCCGGGCTCCCCCTTGGTTGTTGTATTTACTTTTAAATGGCGCAATGGTTTTAAGAGAATTAGAAAAATCATTTGACAAATTTTCAAAATAAGATTATTATTTAATTAAGCTAGTAAATTTATATACAAGGAGGATCAATATGAGATTTCAAATCATGGATTCTTATAAGGCATTGAGCCAGGAAGTGGCAAAGGAAATCTGTTCTCTGATTCAGGAAAAGCCGGAAGCAAACCTGTGTATTGCCGCCGGTCACTCCTCTTTGGGCGTGTTTGAGGAGTTGATCGCCCTGTATGAAAAAGGAGAAGTGAGCTTTGCCAAATGTTCTTTTACCGCCATGGACGAATGGCTGGGAATGAACCGGGAAGACAGCGGAAGCTGTGGGGCTTTTCTGGTAAAGAACTTCCTTTCCAAAGTGGATTTTCCAGAGGAGTCGGTTTCTTTGGTGAATGGGCGCTGCCAGCCTCCGGAGAAGGAACTGGAGCGGATTCGCCGGTTTATCGATGAGCGTCATGGCATCGACTATATGCTGTTGGGGATTGGAATGAACGGGCATCTGGCGCTGAACGAGCCGGGGACTTCGTTTGACTCTACCCTGCACATCACCCAGCTGGACGCCGTTACACAAAAAGTAGGAACCAAATATTTTTCCGATGCACCGGTGCTGACAGGTGGAATGACCATTGGACTGCGGGATATCTGTGATTCTGGAAAATGCGTGCTGGTGATTAACGGGGAGCGCAAGGCGGAAATCGTGAAAAAGCTCTATGATTCCCCGCCAGTGGAATCGCTGCCGGCCAGCGTGTTAAAAACGTTGGATAACAGCGTTGTCTACTGTGACCGTGAAGCCGCTTCGCTGCTTACAATATAATTCTGAGATAGAAGTGAATCAAAAGGACTTGTTGCCTCTGGATACAGGCAGTAAGTCCTTTTTCTATGGGTTATGATTTCATGATGTTGTACCAGTTACTGTGTAAAAATATTGGTTTTGTCGTGTTTCGAGCTTGTTGTTAATTGGATAAATTTGGTCAATTCCGTATATTTTCAGATATATCCTTATGCGGAGAAAAGAGTGGAATATTATAAATGCGTAATATTTTTGCCAAAGATGCGGATTCTTGCCAAAGCAGAGCGGGAATGATACAATGATAGCATGAAAAAACAACCCAGGAGGGCTTTATGAAACGGGAAAAAAGCGGAACGATACTGCAAAAAAATCAGAGGGTGGAGCTGGAAATTACTGGGCTGACCGCCGAGGGCGCCGGAGTGGGCAGAGCCTCTGAGGGCGGCATGGCGGTGTTTGTGCCGGAAACCATCCCCGGAGAGCGGGTGTTGGTGCAGATTGTAAAAACCGCCAAAAATTTCTGCTGGGGCAAAGCCATTCAGATCATACGCCCTTCTGCCTGCCGGGTGGAACCGGACTGCGACGCTTTTCCAAAATGCGGGGGCTGCGTATATCGCCACATGAGTTATGAAATCGAGCTGGAAGCCAAGCAGCAGAAGGTACAGGATGCCCTGCGGCGCATTGGCGGCTGCGAGGGCTTTGTGGTAGACCCCATTGTTGGGGCAAATACCGAGGCGGGCACACCGGACCGGTATCGGAACAAGGCACAGTTTCCCATCGGAAAGGATGCCGAGGGCAAGCCGATGCTGGGATTTTATGCTCCCAGAAGCCACCGGATTATCCCCTGTGAGGACTGCCGGCTGCAGCCGGAGTCGTTTTCCCGGGCAATGGCGGCTTTCTTGGAATGGGCCAGGCTGTATCAGGAGCCGGTGTATGACGAAACCACGCACACCGGCAAGCTGCGCCACTTGTATTTGCGGCAGGCAGCCTCTACCGGGGCGGTGATGGCCTGTGTGGTGGTCAACGGAAACGGGCTGCACCATGAACAGGAACTGGCCGAAATCATGAGCCGCCGGGTGCCGGAGCTGAAAAGCCTGCTGGTGAATTCCAACCGGGAAGATACCAATGTGGTACTGGGAAAAAAGACCCGCACCGTCTGGGGCGACAGTGTACTCACCGATACCCTGTGCGGGCTGCGCTTTGAGATTTCGCCGCTCTCGTTTTATCAGGTGAACCACGACCAGACCGAAAAGCTCTATGGACTGGCCGCCGACTTTGCCGGGTTGACCGGGGAGGAAACCCTGCTCGACCTGTATTGCGGCGCCGGAACCATTGGGCTTTCGATGGCGGGGCGTGTGCATCGGCTGATTGGCGTGGAGATTGTGGCTCCGGCGGTGGAGGACGCCAAAAAAAATGCCGCTGCCAACGGCATTGGCAACAGCGAATTTTTGTGCATGGATGCTCCGGAGGCCGCCAAGCTGCTGGAAGAACGGGGGATTCGTCCCCATGTGGTGGTGGTAGACCCGCCCCGGAAGGGCTGCGGAGAAGGGCTGCCGGAAACGATTGCCCGCATGGCGCCGGAGCGGGTGGTGTATGTTTCGTGTGACCCCGCCACGCTGGCGAGAGATGTGGCACGGTTCCGTGAGGTGGGCTATGTGCTGCGGCGTGCTGTGCCGGTGGACATGTTCCCCCGCACAGCCCATTGTGAAACGGTGGCGCTTTTGGAGAAGGATGGGGCAGAAAGATGATGAATGGACAGCTGTCATGGTTTGAACTGCCAAAAGCGCAGGGACAGGCCATTCAGAAAATTGAGGTTGAAAAACTGCCACAGGGCAGAGAACTGCGGGTCCTTTCCCTGTTTAGTGGCTGCGGCGGGATGGATTTGGGATTCTGCGGCGGGTTTGAAGTGTTTGGCAGGTATTATGAAAAAAATCCCTATCAGATTGTATTTGCCAATGACATCATTCAAAAGGCGTGTGAAACCTATGCCTATAATTTTGGCCACAAACCCTATTGCGGCGATGTTCGGGAACTGGACTGCCGGATATTGCCGGAGGCGGACATTGTAATCGGGGGGTTTCCCTGCCAGGATTTCAGCCTTGCGGGAAAGCGAAAGGGGCTTTCGGCAGAAAGAGGAAGGTTGTATCTGGAGATGAAGCGGGTAATCCAGCACTGCAATCCGGCGGCTTTTGTGGCCGAAAATGTGGATGGAATCCGTAAAAGTAAAAACGGGGAGGACACCACCGCTCTTGATGTGATTCTGGATGATTTTCGCAGTATGGGATATGAGGTGCAGTATCATGCGCTCAACGCAGCCGACTATGGAGTGCCGCAAAACCGGGTTCGGGTAATTATTATGGGAGTCCGGCAGGATATCCAAAAGCCGATTTTATACCCACAAGAAACCTGCGGCACCCGCCAACACCCCTGGATGACTGCCAGAGAAGCCATTGACGACTTGTGGGATCAGGTGGATCACACCAATATCCCCAACCACACCCAGCGGGATTATTCCAAAGCGAAATTTTATCCCGGAAAAAAGATGCAGGGGAACTGCCAGATTCGGGCAGACAGCCCTGCGCCTACTATCCGTTCGGAGCATCATGGGAATATCGAGGGGCATTATCGCAGCCGCAACCCCGACCAGCCCGAAGATATGCAGTTTTGGCGCAGGCTGAGTGTGCGGGAGTGTGCCCGCCTCCAATCTTTTCCGGATACGTTTGTCTTTCCCTGTGCGGCTTCGGACGCATATAAGCAGATTGGAAATGCCGTTCCGCCGGTGTTGGCGTGGCATATCGCCAGGGCGTTATATTGCGCTCTGTTTGCAAAAAAACGGTAAGGGGAGATTCCCTTTACCGTTTTATCCATTTCTCGTTTTTTTCTTTAAAGGCGTTTTGCTCTGCGGGGGAAAGTGATTCATACCGTTGGAGAAATTCCAGGATGAATTTTCTCAGGTTATTGTTGAACCACGGTTCATTTGGCTTGACAGAAGTGGCTTCAAACAGCAGTGTTACCCAGCGATGGGAAAGGACGCCTTGCCAGTCTTGCAATAAATCCATTTTTTCATCTTCTGTTTCGTCTGAGGTATAGCACAGGCACTCGCCGTTATCGGCTTTGCGGTGGAGCTGGTTCCATTTTAGCAGTTCGCTAAAAGAAACCTGTGGGCGGGGGCTGCGGTCGGGAAAGGCCAGCTTGCAGTTGACGGCATGGAGATATTGTCCAGTGACCACCTGTACTCCCTTTTTTCGTTGGATAAAAATGACCCATTCTTCTGGAAGAACCTGCTGCACGCTGGAACCGGGAATGGCATCTGTTTTGGTGGATTTCAGCTCAATGGTCTGATATGTGATTTGACCGTCCGCTTCCAGTTCCAGACACAAATCCGGGTCGGTGTAAACGGCGTTACCCTTGGATTTTACAATTTCCTGTCGGATGCGGTCGGTGAGTTCTTCTCGCAGCAGTACCCGGCGGATGGTAATGGATGACAGATCATTCACTGGGATAGGAGCTTCTCCCTTCTGAGATAAGAAGCGAATGGAAGAATCGGGCGGCAGAGAGGAGAAAGAGGTTTCGATTACAGATTTGAGATATTCCTTGAGCGGCCGGTCGGTATTGGCCTCGTCTGATTGAAAGGATACGTTTTGAATCTCGTTATGGCGCTGGTTTAAAAACTGTTCCAGCTCATACATATAGACCTGCATGAACAGCGAAAGGTCTTTCATAAAAGAATTGCCTCCTTTTTGACGATTCTGGTGCTATTATAGCGAATTATAAAAAAGAGGTCAATCCGATGGCCGGGGAAGAAATGAAAGAAAAATATGCACGAAATCAAAGCGCATCCTGCAAAAACAGTTGCGGCAGAGGGGCTGATTGTGTATAATATAGGTGTTGCGTTCTATCGATTTTAAGTGATAGCGCACGAAAGCAAAATGAAATTTCCGGGTGCGATGGATGCATCACGGGAAATGAGGAGTGAGGAGTTTGAAACAGAAGGAACAAGCAAAAGGAGAATCCACGCTTCGGGATTCGTTCCGCAGCAAAACCGGGTTTATTATTGCCTGTATCGGCTCGGCGGTGGGAATGGGAAATATCTGGATGTTCCCCTATCGAACCGGGCAGTTTGGTGGTGCGGCGTTTTTGATCCCCTATTTTCTCTTTGTAGTCATTCTGGGATTTTCCGGCGTGGCGGGAGAAATGGCCTTTGGCCGCTCGCAGGGAACAGGCCCGCTGGGGGCGTTTTCCAACGCCGTAAAAATGCGGGGCAAGCGGGGCGGCCGGATCATCGGCGTGATTCCTGTGGTAGGCTCGCTGGGCATTGCAATCGGATATTCCGTGGTGGTGGGCTGGTTCCTCAAATACCTGTATGATTCCATTACCGGCTCGCTGTTCACCGCACCGGACACTGCCGCCCTGTTTGGCTCGATTGCCGGGAACTTTGGCAGCGTGGGCTGGCATATGTTGGGGCTGGCGCTCACCTTTTTGGTGATGATTTTTGGAATTTCCAAGGGAATTGAGAAGGTCAACAAAGTGATGATGCCGCTCTTTTTCCTGTTTTTTATCATTTTGATGGTGCGGGTGTTTACATTGGACAACGCAGGGGCAGGATATGAATACCTGTTTGTGCCGGACTGGCAGTGCCTGCTGGATGTACGCACCTGGGTCTATGCGCTGGGACAGGCGTTTTTCTCCCTGTCGCTGGCAGGTTCGGGCACCATTGTGTATGGCAGCTATCTGAAAAAGGATACGGATATCATCAGTTGCGCCCGGAACGTCGCATTTTTCGACACCTGTGCGGCGCTGCTGGCGGGTCTGGTGATTATCCCGGCGGTGTTTGCCTTTGGGCAGGATGTGGCCTCTGGCCCGCCGCTGATGTTCATCACGCTGCCGGAAGTATTCCAACAGATGCCGCTGGGGCAGTTCTTTGCCATCGTGTTCTTTGTGGCGGTGCTGTTTGCGGCCATTACCTCGCTGATGAATCTGTTTGAAACCCCCATCGAGGCGCTTCAGTCGCAGTTTGGGCTTTCCCGCAAGATAGCGGTGGGCATTGTGGCGCTGATTGCGGTGGCTGTGGGATTGTTTATCGAGAACGCCGACATGGTGAGCGTCTGGATGGACGTGGTGTCCATTTATATCATCCCGCTGGGAGCACTGCTGGCAGCTGTGATGTTCTTCTGGGTGTGCCCCAAAGGGTTTGCACGGGCACAGGTGCAGCTGGGCCGCCAAAAGCCGATTGGCCGGTGGTTTGAGCCGATGTGCAAATACCTGTTTGTGGGGTTGACGCTGGCGGTGTATATTCTGGGGATTTTCTTCGGCGGAATCGGTTGAGTATCATTTGAAAAATTGAAAGAAAATGAAGAAAAATCTCGATTAACCTGCAAAAACGTGCTATAATAAGGCGTGTTTTGATAAAAGCTATTTTACCTTTACCAGAAAGAAAGGAAGATGCAAAATGAGCATTCGTATTGGTATCGCAGGATATGGCAATCTGGGCCGGGGCATTGAGTGTGCCGTGAAGCAAAACCCCGACATGGAGCTGAAAGCTGTATTTACCCGCCGTGATCCCGCTTCTGTTTCCATCCTCACCGCCGGGGTGCCGGTATATCCGATGGAAAAGGCAGCCGAAATGGAAAACGAGATCGATGTTTTGATTCTCTGTGGCGGAAGCGCTACCGATCTGCCGGTGCAGACCCCTGCCCTGGCTGCTCATTTTAATGTGGTGGACAGCTTTGACACCCACGCCAAAATCCCCGAACATTTTGAGGCCGTGGACGCTGCCGCAAAAGCTGCCGGAAAAGTGGCCGTGATCTCTGCCGGCTGGGACCCCGGAATGTTCTCTCTGAACCGCCTGTATGCCAACGCCATCCTGCCCGACGGCAAGGATTACACCTTCTGGGGCAAGGGCGTGAGCCAGGGCCATTCCGACGCTATCCGCCGGATTGAAGGGGTAAAGGACGCCCGTCAGTACACCATCCCTGTGGAGAGCGCACTGGAGGCAGTTCGTGCCGGAAAGAACCCCGAACTCACCACCCGTGAGAAGCACACCCGCCTGTGCTATGTGGTGGCCGAGGAAGGTGCAGACCTGGCCCGCATCGAAAACGAAATCAAGACTATGCCCAACTATTTCAGCGATTATGACACCACGGTACACTTTATTTCTCAGGAAGAACTGAACCGTGACCATGCAGGGCTGCCCCACGGCGGTTTTGTCATCCGCAGCGGCAAGACCGGCTGGGACAAAGAGAACAGCCATGTGATCGAGTACAGCCTGAAGCTGGACTCCAACCCGCAGTTTACGGCTTCGGTGATCGTGGCCTGCGCCCGTGCAGCAGCCCGGATGCAGCAGGAAGGCCAGACCGGCTGCAAGACGATGTTCGACATCCCGCCGGCCTATCTCAGCCCCAAGTCTGGCGAAGAACTGCGCCGCACACTACTGTAAGGCTGATTGATTGCGATAAAAAAAGGAAGGGCACCCTCCGAAAGGAAGGTGCCCCCTGTTTTAGTGTTTTGGTGGTTTAGTCGTCTGTGATGCGGAAAAGCTCGTTCGGCGTACATTCCAGCAGCAGGCAGAGTGTTTCAATATTCTCAAAGCGGATGGATTTGGTTTCGTTGCGAATCATCCTGGTAAAGTTCTGATAACTCATGCCCATCTGCTTATACAGCCAGTATTTTGTTTTCCCTTTTTTCTCAAGTAAATGAATGACATCTAATGTTATCATAAGATATTTCTCCATTCCTTATGTTTTAATGAGATAATATCCTAGTTTTCTCCTTTACATGTAGATGTATACGCTATACAATGTATATACTGAATAATGTACAGGTTAAATAATGGAGGGAAACAAAATGATACTGGATGTTACGGGAATTGAATTGATACCTGGCAATAACGGGGAGGATTGCCCCGGAAACGGAAATCACATCGACAGCTTTGGGATGCCCATAGAGTGCTGCTGTGATGAATGTGGGTACTATTTATGCTGTCTGGAAACCCACACAGAAGATGAATGTAGTGAATGTTATGACCCAGACTGTCCACGCAGGAGATAGAGTCCTGCTACCATAGAGAGGAGGCGCCGTTATGGCGATGAAGCTGAACAAAGAACTGCCCCTGCCTGCCCGGCTCAAGGAGGAATATCCCCTTTCCCCAGAGCTGGCGGCGATAAAAGCACAGCGTGACCGGGAAATCCGGGCGGTGTTTATCGGGGAATCCCAGCGATTTCTTGTAATCGTGGGGCCCTGCTCCGCCGACAACGAGGACTCTGTTTGTGAATATGTGTCCCGGCTGGCAAAGGTGAGCGAAAAGGTTTCGGAAAAGCTGATTTTAATCCCCAGAATCTATACCAACAAGCCCCGCACCACCGGTGAAGGCTATAAGGGGATGCTCCACCAGCCCGAACCGGATAAGGCTCCCGACCTGCTGGGCGGCATTATTGCCATCCGCAAAATGCACATCCGTGCCATAGCGGAAACCGGCCTCACAGCGGCGGACGAGATGCTCTACCCCGAAAACCGGAGCTATCTGGACGACCTTCTTTCTTATGAAGCCATCGGCGCACGCTCGGTGGAGAACCAGCAGCACCGCCTCACCGCCAGCGGGATGGATATCCCGGTGGGCATGAAAAACCCCACCAGCGGCGACTTTTCGGTGATGCTCAACTCGGTGACGGCGGCACAATGGCCGCATACATTTATTTATCGGGGCTGTGATGTGACCACCGACGGCAACGACCTGGCGCATGTGATATTGCGGGGCGGCGTGGATAAATATGGAACCTGCGTGCCCAACTATCACTATGAAGACCTGGTGCGCCTGCTGGAACAGTATGAAAAGCGGGAGCTGAAAAACCCCGCCGCCATTATCGATGCCAACCACTCGAACTCCAACAAGCAGTTCCGGGAACAAATCCGCATTGTGAGCGAGGTGCTGCACAGCCGCCGGTATCATCCCGGCCTGCGGAATCTGGTCAAGGGCGTGATGATTGAGAGCTATCTGGAAGAAGGCAACCAGCCGATTACCGACCATCGGGTGTATGGCAAATCCATCACCGACCCCTGTTTGGGCTGGAATGACACCGAAGCGCTTATTTATCAGATTGCGGAGTCGGTGTGAGCGGCCTGACGCCACGGGGCTTTGGAGAAGGGTCGTCGGTTAGTCCCAGAAGATAGTCGGTGCTGGTGTGGTAATACTGCGCCAGCTGGATGAGCGCCCACACCGGAAGCTCACAGATGCCCTTTTCATAGCGGCGGTATACCTCCCGCTTGCAGTGAAGCACCTGTGCGATTTCTGCCTGTGTCCGGTCGTGGTCGATGCGAAGCTCTTGGAGCCTTTGAAAATACATGTCGGTTCACCTCTTTGCTTATGCTACTATGAGGGGAATTGGCTGTCAAGAATACACTTGTACTTAAAAAAGGATGTTGATTTCATGAACCGCAAAATCCGGGGGATGATATGGACGGTGCTTTCCGCCCTGCTGTTTGGCGTGACCCCTGTGCTGGCCAGCATGACCTATGACATGGGCAGCAATGCCAACACCCTCACCTTTTACCGGAATATCATGGTAGTCCCGGTGCTGCTGTGCGTGCTGCTGTTCCGCAAAACCCCGCTGCGGGTGAGCCTGCGGGAGCTGGGCGCTTTGCTGCTGGTTGGCGTGGTGTTTCGTGCCAGCACCACCTATATGCTGTATGAATCGTATAATTTTGTGGGCGTGGGAACGGCCACCACGCTGCATTTTCTTTACCCGGTGGTCACGGCGCTGGTGCTGCGCTTGCTGTTTCGGGAGCGGATTGGGCGCTGGAAGCTGGCAGCGCTGACGGCGGCCTCCTGCGGGGTGCTGTTTTTCCTCGACCGTGATGGGCAGGCCTCCTGGCCGGGGATTCTGTTGGCGTGTGCCTCGGCGGTGACATATGGGTGTTATCTGGCGGGGATGGACAAAACCTGCCTGCGGCGGATGAACCCCACCAAGGTGGCGTGCTATATGGGATTTACCAATGCCACCGCCATGCTGCTCATCGACATCCCGGTGGGGAAAATCAACTTTGCACTGCCCCCGCTGGCAATGGGCTATACCTTTATCATTGCCATGTGTACCTCGTTTCTGGCAGTGGCGCTGCTCCAGCTGGGGATTCAGGATCTGGGCGCCGGGACAGCGGCGATTTTCTGCATGTTTGAGCCGATTTCCAGTATGCTTTCGGGCTGGCTGTTCCTGCATGAATCCATGACCTGGGAAAAGATCGTGGGGTGTGTGATTATTCTGGGCGGCGTGACTTTGATGGTGTTCAGCGACCTGCGAAACCAGAAGCGGGCAGAATTACAGGCGCAGCAGTCCTGAATTTTGTGGAAAACCCAGTGGAAAGTGGTGAAAAGCCGGGGACAACTTACTTGTACGCACCATTTCCTTACCAAAAACCCGATATTTTACCACAGGGAAACGGACAGACTTTACAAACCTCGACAAAATCCGGCTTTTTTATGGCATGGAGAAAAAATGTATGTTATGATAAATAAGAAAGAAGTGCCCGGTGGATGCGCCGGGGAAATCATAAAAATATAATAGAGTAAGGAGAACGGTATGGACAGACAGACGGAAGCGCAGTTGTTTTTTAACGAGGGAGATTGTGTTGCTCCTTTGGGTTTGATTCCGCTGGAAGGCGCCCGTGAACTGGGCGACAAGATCAACGAGCATCTGGTTCGTTGGGCAAAAGAAGCGGGACGTGAACAGGATAACTTTATCGTAGAGAGCGAGTGCCCCCGTTTTTCCTCCGGCGACGGTAAGGGACTGATTAAGTCTACCGTGCGTGGAGACGATCTGTATTTCATCGTGGACGTTGGCAACTATTCCTGCACCTATAACATGTTTGGACGTCAGAACTGCATGTCTCCCGACGACCATTTTCAGGATTTGAAGCGTTTGATTCAGGCTGCCAGCGGTAAGGCACACCGAATTAACGTGATTATGCCCATCCTGTATGGCGGACGGCAGCACCGCCGCAGCTATCGGGAATCCCTGGACTGCGCTGTGATGTTGCAGGAGCTGGCTGCAATGGGCGTTTCCAACGTGGTGACCTTTGACGCACACGACCCCCGTGTACAGAACGCCGTACCGCTGATGGGCTTTGACAATGTGATGCCCACCTATCAGGTGCTCAAGGCTCTGTTCCGCAATGTGCCGGATATTTCTCTGACCCGTGACCACTTTATGATCGTCAGCCCCGACGAAGGCGCTATGAACCGCAACATGTATTATGCGTCTGTGCTGGGCGTAGATCTGGGTATGTTCTACAAGCGCCGTGACTATTCCCGCATTGTGAACGGCCGCAACCCCATTGTGGCGCATGAATATCTGGGCTCCTCGGTAGAGGGCAAAGACGTGTTTATCGCCGACGATATCATTTCTTCCGGCGAATCCATGCTCGACATCGCCTATGCCCTGAAAAAGCAGAACGCCGGCCGCATTTTTGCCTATGCTACCTATGCCATCTTTACCAACGGTCTGGAAGCTTTTGATAAGGCTTATAAAGAGGGCTATATTTCCGGCGTGCTGGGCAGCAACCTGACCTATCGCACCCCCGAACTGCGGGAGCGTGAGTGGTTCTTCGAGGTGGACGTATCCAAGTATATCGCCTACTTCATCGCTGCTCTGAACCACGATATCTCTGTGAGCACCATTATCGATCCCCACGAGAAGATCGAGCAGCTGCTCAAAAAGCGTGGCCAGCGCTAAGTTATGACAATCAAACACCCCGCTGTGGAGCATATCCACAGCGGGGTGTTTTGCTGTCTGCTGTTATTCGACTTTCAGATTGGAAATAAATTGCAGTTCGCCGCCGATATCTTTAAAAACGACTTCTTTGGTTGCAGTATTGGAATAATCAGGAGCGATAGGAGGCCCTTGTGTATACCCAATACAATAGGTGTCGTCCCCGATTTTGCTGCCATACAGCACTTCTAAGGGAGCAAGATTGGTGTCACGGTGATAACTGTAATAGGCATCTGTTTCGGAAGAGTAATCATAGGTCAGCTTGGTTTGCAGGTCATCTAGCGTGAGCCCCAGTTTCTTTTGGAGTACCTTGTTAATGTCGGAGGTTGTCCATTTTGCAGAGGGGTTATCATACCAATGTTCCGGTTCCTCCGGTAGATCCAGCGCCTTTTTGTCCTCATCCGTAATAGCAGACCCTGCTTCCCCCATACTGTATAACAGCTGATTGGGGTCGATTTCTTCCGGAGAGGAATAGTAGCTGGTAAGGAAACAGTTGTTGCTTGATTCGCCGTTGGGGTTCAGCAGCGTTTCATATTTTGAAAGTTCATCTGCTGAAAGTTCGGTTTCTGTAGCAGGGCTTTCCGAAGATGATGCAGGGATTTCTTTAAATTCAATGGGCTGTCTTTCGCTTAAATAGGACTCATATTCGCTTTCAGTGATTTCTGTAAATATTGATTCGTGTTTTTCATCATATTCAGCGAATGTAAAGGTAGTATTGTGACTATCTCCTAAATGAGCACCTATTGAAAATTTCATTTCTAAATTTTGGCCTTTTATAACCCAGAATCCAAAATCCTTCGAGAATGTTTCTATTGGTGCATTGACGATGGCGTGATGGTTTGGAGAATAATAAAGTCCGCCAAAATTGGTTGATACAGTTCCAAAGATTTTTGGAGTGAGTAATAATTGGATGCTAATTTCAGAAATCTCTTTTGTGGTTTGGTTGCAGGAAAGAATTTTATGGATTCCTGTGCCTGCATCGTCTAAACGGCGGAAAAGAATCAATTCTTCCCAGTTGTCGCCATCAATATCAAGAATCGCATATTTTCCAGGGAAAACTTTTTCTCCTTCCCATTCCATCCAATTGGTGGCATACTGCTGATACTCGCCAGACTGAATCAGTTCTTCCCAGATATCCACAGCGCTGGGCTTTAGTTCTTCCTGTTTTTTCTTTGCTTCTTCTTCCTTCTGTTTGACTTCTTCCTGCTTTTTCTTAATCTCCTCATTGCCGCCGGTGGCCTGATAGCCTTCTTCCAGAACCTTCTTGGCGGAATTAAAATCTTCCTGCCCGATATAGACATCGGCCAGCAACAGATAAGGCTCTGGGCTGCGGGGGTCGATTTCAATGGCACGATTTAAAGCTACAATAGCGTCCTCATAGTTTAATTCCTTGAGGTACTTTTCGCCCAGAGAGAGCTGTTCCTGATACTGGCCGCCTTGATAGGCGTTCCAGCCAAACCAGCCGCCCACACCCAGACCAGCCAGCACCAGCAGGATGACCAGTACCCACATGAGCGCCTTTTTGCGCTTGTGCGGTTTTGTGGTTTTTGGAGCCTTTTCCGACTTTGCGGGTTTAGCGGGATTTCCCGGTTTTTGGTTGGGAGCGGCTTCTGGCTGGGTACGCTGGACAGAGGCGGGCTGAAAAGCCGGGCTAGTAGGAGCAGAGCTGGAAGCCGGGCCGGAAGCCGAAGCCTCTGAGCGAGGCGGCACCGGTGGGGTGGCAGTGCTTCCTTTTGGGGTGAGCAACACGGTTTTATCGTCAGAGGACGGGATATCCACACTTTTTTGAGAGGAAAGCAGTACGGTTTCG
>CAJFNK010000071.1 GCA_904394685.1 Candidatus Heritagella gallinarum | reverse complement strand
TGATCACCAATCCACAGCATCCCTTACAGTGTAGCACAGCCCTTGGAGAGGGGCTTTAATAACTACTACTCTATAATACAAGGAAATTATTATGCCAAAGGATAATATTCTGCTGATTACAACTGACCAGCAGCGTTTTGATACCATCAACGCTTTGGGCAACCAGAGCATCTTTACCCCACACCTGAACTATCTGGCTACTTCGGGTATCGCCTTTACCCGCTGCTATGCCGACTGCCCGATTTGTGTGCCCAGCCGCACCACCATTATGACCGGCCAGCGTGGATTTGAGAGCGGCGTGGTGTCCAACGCCACCCATGAGGCCGCTATGACCGCCGCCACCCGGCAGCGCACCACCCTGCCCGCCATGCTGACCGACGCCGGATATCAGACCAAAGCCATGGGCAAAATGCACTTTGAGCCGGCTCGTGCCCATTATGGGTTTGAGGAAATGACCCTGCCGCTGGACTATATGCGCCAGTATGACAAAAAGCGGGAATTTGCCTCTCCCAAAATCCATGGGGTGGGAGAGTGTGAGATGGAGCCGGTCATTTCGACAGTGGATACCAAAGACAGCATCACCCAGTGGATTACCGAGGGGGCCGTGGACTTTATTGAAACCCGTGACCCGCAGCGCCCCTTCTTCCTGTGGACCAGCTATACCAAACCCCACCCCCCGTTTGACCCCTGCCGTGATTTCTGGCAGCTCTATGAGAATATCCCCATGCCCGAAGCCGTACACGGCGACTGGAGCGCCACACTGGAGCAGACCCCGCAGGGCTTTATGGAGGGGTGCTATGAAAACACCAATATGCACTTCTTTGGGCCGGAGCAGATTGCTGCTTGCCGCCGGGCGTATTATGCAATGATTACGCAGGTGGACTATTCTTTGGGACGCCTGTTTGGCTGCCTGCGGGAAAACAACCTGTTCCAAAACACCTGGGTCATCTTTACCGCCGACCACGGCGAGATGCTGGGCGACCACTTTATGAGCCAGAAGAACCTGTTCTTTGAAGGCTCCGCCCATGTGCCGCTTTTGATCCTGCCCCCGGCCGGGCGCTTTGCCAACACCAACCGGAAGGTCGATACCCTGGTGGAGATCGCTGATATTTATCCCACTATCCTCGAAATGGCGGGGGTTCGCCCGCCGGAGTTTGTGCAGGGGCGCAGCCTGCTGGGAGAAGTGGAAGACCGGGTGTTCTTTGGCAACAGCCTGAACAAGCATTTCTGCGTGATGGAAGACCGGCTCAAGCTGGTGTATTGCGCCAGCGGCGGCCACACGCTGCTGTTTGACCTTGCAAACGACCCCATGGAGCGGCATGACCTCTCTCACGACCCGGCCTATGCAGAGAAAAAAGAGCGCCTTTGGAAGCTGCTGGTGGAGCATACCCGCCAGTATACCCCGCAGGTGCTGGATGGGGATGAGTTCATTACCCAAAAGGCGATTACCAACGACAGCGATGTGAAAAATCACTGGTTCGGGTTCCATTATCACGATTATACAGTAGATACCTTCCATTGATGGGGGAAGGCAAAGTTGTAGGAAAAAGGGAGTGCAAACAAGATGAGCAAGATGATTTCTGCAAGAGGGGAGTATCCCCGTCCCGACTTTATCCGGGAGCAATGGGAATCGCTCAACGGGGAATGGGAGTTTTCCTTTGACCGCCCTGTGTTTGACCGCAAAATCCTGGTTCCCTTCTGCTATCAGTCCAAAAAGAGCGGGATTGGCGAAACAGAAGATCATGACACGGTGTGGTATCGCCGGAACTTCGTGGTGGAGGGCGGCAGGCTGCAAGGCCATCGCCTGCTGCTCCACTTTGGAGCGGTGGACTATCAGGCGCAGGTGTGGGTCAACGGGAACCCGGCAGGCAGCCATTGGGGCGGCCATGTGCCGTTTGTGTTGGATATCACCGAGCTGGTGCGAAACGGCGAGAATGAACTGACGGTGCAGGCAACTGATGGGACAGAAACCCAGAAGCCCAGAGGCAAGCAGAGCTGGACAGGAAAGCGGTTTGCCTGCTGGTATACCCCCACCACCGGAATCTGGCAGAATGTATGGCTGGAATATGCCGGGCTGAACCCGCTGGGACGGATCAAGATCACGCCTAATGTGACCCACGGCAGCGCCCGGTGTGAGCTGTTTCTTGAAACCCGGCAGCCGGTTTCGGCGGTTGTGCGGATGGAACTGATGGAGAAGGGGCTGGCCTTGGGAGAACAGACCATCCGCTGTGTCAACGGTTATGGACAGGCGGTTTTTGCCATCCCCGACTGGGACATCCTGCGCCATGAAATCCTGTGGTCGCCCGAAAGCCCCAACCTCATCAGCGTTGTCACCGAGATCGAGGGCGGCGACCGGGTATTCGCCTATTTTGGTATGCGGGAGATTCAGGTTCGCAACGGCGAGATCACCCTTAACGGAGAAACCCTGTTTCAGCGTCTGGTGCTGGATCAGGGATACTGGAAGGAAACCCTGCTCACCCCGCCGGACGGGGAGGCGCTGCGCCGGGATTTGTGGCTCACCAAGGCCATGGGATTCAACGGCGCACGCAAGCATCAGAAAATCGAAGACCCACGCTATTATTATTGGGCAGACCGGTTAGGGCTGTTGGTATGGGGAGAGCTGCCCAGCGCCTACGCTTTTACCGATGAAGCGATTGAAAATTCCAGCCGGGAGCTGATGGAGTTTGTGCGGCGGGATTATAACCATCCCTGTATCATCACCTGGGTCCCGGTAAATGAAAGCTGGGGCGTGCGGAACGTCTTGTTCGACTCGCAGCAGCAGGATTATTGCCGGATGCTGTTCTACCTTCTCAAATCGATGGACGCCACCCGCTTGGTGAGCGCCAACGATGGTTGGGAGCAGATTTCACAGGGGGATGTGTGTGCCGTTCATGATTATGCCCTGTTTGCGAACACCCTTTCCAAATATGACAAGATGGAGGAAACGCTGGCCGGTTCTGTACAGGGGCGGCAGCTGTATGCCGGCGGGAACTGCTGGCAGGGGCAGCCGGTTTTGATGAGTGAGTATGGCGGCATTGCCTTTGCCGACGACAGCGATGAAAACTGGGGCTATTTTGGCAAGGTGAAAACCGAGGAGGAATTTATGGAGCGGTTGGCGCCGGTGAATGAGTTCCTGCTGCGAAGCGGAAAGTTTGCCGGGTTCTGCTATACGCAGCTGACGGATGTGATGCAGGAAACCAACGGCCTGCTCACTGAAAACCGGGAGCCAAAGGTGGAGCTTGAAAAGCTGCGCTCCACGTTTGGGATGCCGCAGTATCAGCCCCATGCCTGACAGTCACTTTTAAAAATGGATATCAAAAAGCTCCGGGAAACGTCGCTTGACGCAGCCCGGAGCTTCTTTCCTTTTTATGATTATCCGTGGAATTTATTCCAGTATCCCATCACGAAGATAAACAGCACGATCAGCGGCAGGATATAGGAGAGATACACTCTCGCCCATTTGGGGAACTTGATTCCCTTGCCTGCGTCCGCCTCCCGGATAAAGTTTTTCCATCCCCATCCATAGCGGCTGGTGCAGAACAGCAGATAGGCGATGCTGCCCAGCGGGAGCAGGTTGTTGGAAACAATAAAGTCCTCCAAGTCCTGAATGGTGCCGCCCAGAGGGGCAAAACCGCTCCAGAGGTTAAAGCCCAATACACAGGGCATGGAGAGCAGCACGATCACTACTCCGTTTACCAGCACCGCTTTTTTGCGGCTCCAGCCCCAGAGGTCGATAGCAAAGCTGATGATGTTCTCAAACACTGCCACAATGGTAGACATGGCAGCAAAGGTCATGAACACAAAGAACAGGCTGCCCCAGATCTGTCCGCCCAGCATCTGGTTGAACACGTTGGGCAGGGTGACAAACACCAGCCCAGGGCCTTCGCCGGGGTTCACGTCAAAGGCAAAGCAGGCGGGGAAGATAATCAGGCCCGCCATCAGGGCAATCAGGGTGTCCAGAGCGCAGATATTGATGGATTCCCCGGTGAGGGAGCGGTCACGGCTGATATAGCTGCCAAAAATCGCCATGGCGCCGATACCCAAGCTCAGGGTGAAGAACGCCTGTCCCATGGCGGCAAAGATTGCTTCGCCCACGCCGTTTTCCACCATTTTTCCAAAATCGGGAATCAGATAGAAGGAAAGGCCATCGCCGGCGCCTTCCAGCGTAACGCTGCGGACACACAGGGCGATGAGGATGACAAACAGGAAGCCCATCATCACTTTGGTGATGCGCTCCACCCCTTTTTGCAGTCCCATGCTGCAAATGCCAAAGCTGATGATAACCGTCAGCAGCATCCAGCCGGTCATGGAGAGCGGGTCGGCAAGCATGCCGTTAAAAATGCCCTCTACCTGCTGAGGCGTTTTGTCCACAAATTCACCCGAAGCGGTTTTGAATACATATGAGAGCATCCAGCCGCCCACGGTGGTATAAAACATCATCAAAAGGTAGTTGCCCGCCATAGCGGCCCAGCCGGTAATATGCCACTTGGTGCCTTTGGGTTCCAGCACATGAAAGCTGCGGGCGGCCGATTTCTGGCTGGCACGCCCAACGGCGAACTCCATCACCATGATCGGAAGCCCCAAAATGACCAGAAAGAGCAGGTAAATCAGCACAAAGGCCGCCCCTCCGTATTTGCCCGTGATATAGGGGAAACGCCATACATTTCCCAAACCCACGGCACAGCCCGCCGAAATCAGGATAAATCCCAGGCGGGAGGAGAATTTCTCCCGTGTTTCCATGAAAATCCCTTCTTTTACAATTACTGAAATTTTTTCATATCTTTTAGGATACCAGAGAACCGCACAAAGCGTCAAGAGAAACCGGGCACTTTGTGCAAATAAAGAGATGAATAATTGAATCAGCCTCAAAAAGGGCTTTATGGTTGAGATTTTTGTAATATTAATATTACTTCGCTGGAAAAAGATGGTATACTATTATCTTAGAATGAAGATGGTAGGGGGATAACAGTGAGAAATAAAGAAAACAAGCATTTAGGAATTGAAGTAGACCCGGAGCTTCATCGAAAGTTGCATTATATTGCGAAATATGAAGGGCGCTCCGCCAATGGGCAAATCCTCTATCTTATCCGTCAGTGTATCCGGGAGTTTGAGGAGAAAAACGGCGAGATTGAAAAAGATGACAAATAAATGACAATAATTGAAATTTAATTGTGTTTATTTATAAATTATGCTATACTAAATATGATCATCCGGGTGGTTTTTTCAGGATTCCAGATTCTTTTGCCGGTAAAATGGTCGGTACCTTCTGCGTCATTTCAACACGAACAAAAAGGAGTAGGGGGAGTGAAGTGATGGAAAAGAGAAAAATCAATCTGCCGGTTCTGCTGCTGGCACTGCTGTTCCTTCTGTCGGCCGGAGTAAACGTGTGGCTGTTCGTCCAGCTGCAAGGCGAAAAGCAGCAACGCCAAGCTGCATATGAAGACCGTATGCTACACCATCGGGATTTTTTTCAGCAGCCATGAGTACCTATCTCCATGGAGAATCCGAGGTGGGGGCGCTTTCGGAACGCAGCCCGGACTGGGGCGGAGTTTTGTATACCACAGCGAATGATCTGGAAAAGGCAAAGAGTTATTATGAGTTTGCAGATCCCTATGGAGCCAGATCTCATCTTTTTGTGGTTTCTCTGTATGAAGCACAGATCAAGATTTTACGGATGAATGGCGAAAAACTCCGAAACAAGACCATTACGGACGAAGACATGAAAGAGCTGGAATTATTGATCGAAGACCTGAAAACGATCGAAAAATGGCTCGAAGGCCGGGAGAACCCCCGTGCATTTTATGATACTGAAGAAATCGAAAAAGAAGTGATTCCCAAGCTGAATCTGCCTTTCCTGTATCCCAGCGACGAGGCTGTAGAACAGCTGGAGGAATATAAGAAAAAGAACCAAAGTCAGTAATAGCGATTCAAGCCGGGGGCAGGTTTTTCTTGCGCCCCGGCTTTTGCTGTGCTATACTGAGGGGCAGAAAATACCGGCTGTCAGCCAGAAGGAGTGCGGAGTATGGCACAAAACGAAAAAACCCTTTCCCAACAGGTGGCGGATACCATCCTGGCGATGATTACCGTGGACGGCGTTTTGCATCCGGGGGATAAGCTGCCCAACGAGAACGAATTTTCCGCCAGCCTTCATGTGAGCCGGGCAACCCTGCGGGAGGCCGTTCGGATTCTGGTGTCCCACAATGTGTTGGAGATTCGCCGGGGGCGGGGTACCTTTGTGGTGGAGCGCAACCTGCACGAGCATCCCATCAGCGAGGACGAGCTGAGCGGGATGCGGATGAACCTGCGGGATTTGTTTGAGTTCCGCCTGATGTTCGAGCCGAGAGTGGCTTTTCTGGCGGCCAAACGGGGCACCGACCGGGAAATCAGAAAAATTCTGGAGTGCGGCGAAAAAGAAGAAGCCCTCATCGCCGCCGGGGAAGACCGCACCGAAGCGGAACAGGCGTTTCACCGCTCGGTGGCGGTGGCGGCGCACAATGAATTTACCGGCAGGCTCATCCCGATTATCTATAAGGCCATCCATCAGGGCGTGCGCCTTTCGGAAAATAACGAAAAGGTGGTGCAGGAAACGCTGGCTGACCACCGCATGCTGATGGATTTCATCGCCCAGCGCAACCCGGTGGGGGCAGAAACCGCCATGCGGCTGCATATTGTCCACGCCATGGCTTCCTTTGGGGTCGAAATCGAAGAATAAACCGGAACCCGATTCGCCATTCCCAAAAATGGGGGTGGCGATTTCTTTTTGTGCGCTGTGTTGACTTTTGTTGTCTGACAAGGTATAATGTGATTATACATCTATCGGACAACTTGCCGGGGCAACATCTGATGCGGCGGATTTCCCCGGATTTACAGACAAGGAGGAAGCCTTTTGAGAAGCGATGCTGTGACGAAGGGCGTAAAAAGCGCCACCCACCGTGCGTTGTTCAATGCACTGGGATTTACCAAAGAAGAATTGGAGCGCCCGCTGGTAGGCGTTGTCAGCTCCCAGAACGATATCGTTCCCGGACATATGAACCTGGATAAAATTGTAGAAGCGGTCAAAACCGGCATCTCCATGGCGGGAGGAACGCCAATCGTGTTCCCGGCCATCGCTGTGTGCGACGGGCTGGCTATGGGACATCAGGGAATGAAATATTCGCTGGTGACCCGTGACCTGATTGCGGATTCCACCGAGGCCATGACCATGGCGCACGCACTGGACGCCCTGGTGATGGTGCCGAACTGTGACAAAAACGTGCCCGGCCTGCTGATGGCGGCGGCACGGCTGAACGTGCCCACCATCTTTGTGAGCGGCGGCCCCATGCTGGCAGGAACGGTAGACGGCTGCAAGGTGAGCTTTTCCAGCATCTCCGAAGCGGTGGGCGCTTATAACGCCGGAAAAATCGACGACGATAAGCTGCTGGAATTTGAGAACAAAACCTGCCCCACCTGTGGCTCCTGCTCCGGCATGTATACCGCCAACTCCATGAACTGCCTCACCGAGGTGCTGGGCATGGGTCTGCCGGGCAACGGCACCATCCCGGCCGTATATTCCCAGCGAATCCGGCTGGCAAAACAGGCCGGTATGCAGATTATGGAGCTGATTCGAAAGGATATCCGCCCCCGTGACATCATGACCGAAGGGGCTTTCCGCAACGCCCTCACCATGGATATGGCGCTGGGATGCAGCACGAACAGTATGCTGCATCTGCCCGCTATCGCCCATGAAGCGGGCATCGAGCTGAACGTGGACATTGCCAACGCCATCAGCGACAAGACCCCCAACCTGTGCCATCTGGCTCCGGCCGGCCCGCACCATATGGAGGACCTGAACGAAGCCGGCGGCGTGTATGCGGTGATGAAGGAAATCAGCAAGCTGGGACTGCTGGATTTGGATTTGATTACCTGTACCGGCAAAACCGTGGGCGAAAATATTGCAAACAGCGTCAACCTCAATCCGGAGGTCATCCGTCCGGTGAGCAACCCATACAGCACCACCGGCGGCATTGCCGTGCTGCGTGGCAACCTGGCGCCGGATTCCTGCGTGGTAAAGCGTTCGGCAGTTGCGCCGGAGATGCTGTGCCACAGTGGGCCTGCCCGTGTGTTTGACTGTGAGGAAGATGCCCTTGCCGCCATCAACGGCGGGAAGATTGTTCCGGGCGACGTGGTCGTCATCCGGTATGAAGGCCCCAAGGGAGGCCCCGGCATGCGGGAAATGCTCAACCCCACTTCGGCGATTGTGGGCCGTGGGCTGGGCAGCACAGTGGCGCTGATTACCGACGGACGTTTTTCGGGCGCAACCCGTGGCGCCGCTATTGGCCATGTTTCTCCCGAAGCAGCGGTAGGCGGCCCCATAGCGCTGGTAGAAGAAGGCGACACCATCTCCATCGATATTATGGGCAACAGCATCCGGCTGGAAATTTCCGACGAGGAAATGGAGCGCCGCCGTGCGGCGTGGAAGCCCCGCCAGCCCAAGATTACCACCGGCTATCTGGCCCGGTATGCAGCGTTGGTGACCTCCGGCAACCGTGGCGCTATTCTGGAAGCAAAATAATAGAGAGAAGATAAACCTGTAAGGCTGAAAAAACTGTACAAAAACGGTTTGCGGGGGACAAGTCAGAAATTTGAAGCCACTTCCCCGCAACTTAAAATTTTCGTCCACCTTTTATAAAAGGTGGCGGGAAATCCAAAAGGGCAGCGCCCTTTTGGCCGCTCTCCGCAGAGAGCGGAATCTTTTATACTTCGAGAACGCAGGAAAGGGTGAAAAAACAGCCCGGTGGGCTGTTTTTGAGGGGAAACCCACGTCTGGGGTTTCCCCTTATATGTGCAATCGGCCAGTAACAAAACACCTTTTTAACAGACTGAAAAAAGAAGCGGCTCCCAAATGAATGGGAGCCGCTTCCTTTTGTATCCGGGTTTATTCACTGTCTTTTTTGGCAGTGGTTTTCTTAGCGGTTGTCTTTTTTGCAGCAGGCTTTTTGGCAGGAGCCTTTTCAGCGGCAGTTGCCTTTGCAGCCGGTTCTTTGGCAGCTGCGGCTTTTGCAGCAGGCTTTTTAGCGGCCGGCTTTTTCGCAGCGGGCTTCTTTGCAGCGGGCTTCTTTGAAGCCGGTTTTCTGGTGGTTGTCTTTTTAGCGGCCGGTTTCTTTTCGGCAGCCGGAGCTTCCACCTTCTCGGCGGGCTTTTCTTCAGCAGCCGGAGCTTCCACCTTCTCGGCGGGCTTTTCTTCGGCAACGGGAGCCTCCACCTTTTCGGCAGGCTTTTCTTCGGCAACGGGAGCCTCCACCTTTTCGGCAGGCTTTTCTTCGACAACCGGAGCTTCCACCTTTTCGGCAGGCTTTTCTTCCACAACGGGGGCTTCCTCTACGGGCGGCCAGGCTTCCAGTTTCCACTGCTGGTTCTCTCCGTCGGTGTCTTCCCAAATCTGAATAGCAGCGCCGTCCTCATCACTCAGACCCACAACATCCAGACATTTGCCGGATTTCAGGTTGATGATCTTATGGAATCCGCCCTTTACGGCTTTTACCTTCCACTGCTGGGTTTCGCCGCCGACATAGTCCCACTGATGAACCCATGCGCCGTCTACGTCACCGCCGCTGATCACATCCAGGCATTTGCCGGAATCCTTGCATACCAGCTTCCAGGTGCCCTTTCCGGCTTCTTCCAGCATCCAGAGCTGATTGTCCTCATGGGTGAGGAAAAACTGCTCTACAACGCCGGCGTTTTCTGCCTTGGATTCTGCGGTCAGAGCCTTTCCGGTTTTGCGGTTCACGATCAGATAGGTTTGCCCGGGAACGATTGCGCCTGTTTTCTTAACTGCCATACAAAACACTCCTTTTCATGGTTCACTTGCTATATAAATTCTCAAACGGAAATATATGGGATTGCTTCCAGTTTTCCGCTTTGCCAGACTAGGTTCACTGGTATGATTGTAGCATCCTCTCAGAAACCTGTCAAGGCGTGGAACCCGCATGGATACTGGATTTTTTGGGGATTCTCCCGTTTTCGTCACGGGTTTTCATCCAATATCCACAAAATCAAACCACAAACCATTTCTGCATCAGCGGCTTTTCAAGAAATTTGCCCGTTTTTTTTCATTTGTCCAAAATTCTACCGGGCTTTTCGGGCAACATTGCTTTTTTAAAGCCTTTTTGTTCACCCCAAAAAGGAAAACTGTCAAGATTTCATAACAACCCGGCAAAATCCTGATTGCACTGTCCAGAGGGTTCGTGGTAAGATACCCATAGGAGTACTGATACACAGGAGGTCGGATATGAAACGAATCTTATTGACAAAAACCGAAAAAGAAATGCTCGAAGCGGTGAGAAATGCAAAGCGGTTCCCGCTGGTGCGGTTTGAACTGCGTTCCTCGGAGGAGCCGGAGCTTCGCTCTATCGCTCTGAATCATGTGTACATCACCCGCCCGGAGGATTCTATGGAGCTGGTGAAGCAGCGTTCTGCCGCACTGGAAGGGCTGCGGAAAAAGGGGCTGGTCAAAATTTCATATTCTCTGCCTGCCTATGTCCAGTCTGATTACCGGATTTATTACCAGAGCAGCCTGTATGAGCTGTTGTGCCATACAGTGATGGAAGCTTCGGGAAAGCCGGATTTCCTGTTTGATCTGCCTGCCATGCGGTTTGGACAGGTGTTTCCCCTGTAACGCAGAAAATTGCGGGCGCAAAAATGATTTGCTTTCTGAAAGATAACTTGCTTTTTGAAAGGAGAGAGCCGTATTGGAAAATCTGTTTGTACTAGAAAAAGGCCGCCTTTTGTGGCGGTATGGCAATGAAACCCTGCTCATCCAGCCTTGGGGGGAAAACAGCCTTCGGGTGCGTTCCACCTTTTTGCCCCAGATGCCCCCCGAGGATTGGGCGCTCACCGAGCCGGTAAACGCTGTTGCTGAAACAGCGATGGAGGAAGATGGTGCGGCACGCATCACCTGCGGGCGTATTACCGCAAAGGTTTCCCCGAAAGGAAAAATCGCCTTTTATAATCAGAAAGGGAAGCTCCTGCTGCAAGAATACCGCACAGAAGGTCGCCACGCCCTGCACAAGGAGCCGAGAGAGTTTATCCCCACCCCCGGCGGGGACTGGGCGCTCACAGCCCGCTTTGAATCGGAGCCACGGGAAAAGCTCTTTGGTATGGGGCAGTATCAGCAGCCCTATCTGGACATCAAGGGCTGTACGATGGAGCTGGCGCAGCGCAACTCTCAGGCCAGCGTCCCGTTCTGCCTTTCCAGCCTGGGATATGGAATCCTCTGGAACAACCCGGCGGTAGGCGAAGTCACCTTTGGCAAGAACATTACCGAGTGGAAGGCACGTTCCACCCGTGCGCTGGATTACTGGATCACCGCCGGCGACACCCCGGCACAGATCGAGGAGGCGTATGCCGCCGTTACCGGCACTGTCCCGATTATGCCGGAATATGGCCTGGGCTTCTGGCAGTGCAAGCTGCGCTATCTCTGTCAGGAGGAGCTGCTGGAGGTGGCACGGGAATATAAGCGCCGTAATTTGCCCATCGATGTGATCGTCATTGACTTTTTCCACTGGCCCAAGCAGGGCGACTGGAAGTTTGACCGGCGCTTCTGGCCCGACCCGGAAGCCATGATTGCCGAGCTGCGTTCTCTGGGAATCCAGCTGATGGTGTCCATCTGGCCTACGGTGGATAAACAGAGTGAAAACTTTGAGGAAATGCAGCGCAAGGGATATCTGGTGCGCTGTGACCGTGGCATGCAGGTCACACAGAATTTTATGGCGGAAACGCTGTTCTATGACGCCACCAACCCCGACGCCCGTGCCTTTGTGTGGGAAAAGGCAAAGCAGAACTATTATGACGCTGGTGTCCGGGTGTTCTGGCTGGATGAAGCCGAGCCAGAATATTCTGTTTATGACTTTGATAACTACCGGTATTATTCGGGAACGAATTTACAAACCGGAAATATTTATCCGGTGATGTATGCCAAGACCTTTTTTGACGGCATGACAGAGCAGGGACAGGAGCAGGTAGTCAACCTCATCCGCTGCGCCTGGGCTGGAATCCAGAAATACGGCGCTCTGGTATGGTCGGGAGATATTGAATCCAGCTTCCGCTCTATGCGTGACCAGCTTTGCATCGGCCTGAATATGGGCATTGCGGGAATTCCGTGGTGGACCACCGACATCGGCGGCTTTTATGGCGGCGATATCCGGGATGAGCATTTTAAGGAGTGTTTGATTCGCTGGTTCCAGTGGGGCGCTTTCTGCCCGGTGTTCCGCCTGCACGGAGACCGTGACCCGCATACCGGTTTGCCGGATACCCTGCCGGAGGGCGTGATGCCCGGTGAGAACATCCTGCCCAGCGGCGCTGCCAATGAGGTTTGGAGCTATGGCGAAGAAGCCTATGCCATTTTTGTCAAATACATGGAGCTGCGTGAAAAGCTGCGCCCGGTTGTGCGGGAGGCCATGTGGCAGGCACATAAAAACGGCACGCCTGTGATGCGGACACTGTTCTATGAGTTCCCGGATGACCCACAGGCGTGGGAGATCGAGGACGAATACCTCTTTGGCGATCATCTGCTGGTGGCCCCCATTCTGGAAGAAGGCCAGCGGGTACGGCGGATATATCTGCCGGCCGGAGCTACCTGGCAGAATCTGGAGACCGGCGAGCAGGTGGAAGGCGGCGCCTGGTATGATGTGGACGCCCCACTGGATGTCATCCCGGTGTTTATTCGTGACCCCCAGAAATTTAAATTATAATATAGTTAAAAAATATAGTTGACAAACTTTGCTTACTGCCATACAATAAAAGCAGAAGGAATGTGGAAACGCCCCTGTCCTTTGGGAACAGGGGCGTTTTTATCAAAAGATTTGCGGGGGAGTGGAGAATGAATCAAAGGGTTAGCGGGCTTGTCAAACGAGTAAAAACCTATCAATGGGACGACGGGGATCACCGGTGGCTCTGGCTGCTGGCGGTGAACAGCTTGGTCTATATGGCATCGGCCACTTATACGCCCTATCTGTCGCTCTATTACCGGGAGCAGGGCATCACTTCCATGGAGATCGGCGTGCTGATGGCTGTGGGGCCGGTGGCTTCCATCTGCATCCAGCCGTTATGGGGCGTTTTCAGCGATTTTACAGGCAAGCGAAAAATGACGCTGGGAATCGTCATTCTTGGAACGGCGGCGGTTTTGCTGGGATACCGGCTGGGCGGCGGGTTTGGATTCTTCCTGATGCTGGCGATTCTGCTCTCGTCTTTCAGCACCTCCATCATCCCGCTGAGCGACGCTTTGACGCTGGAATATGCCAACCGTCATTCCATCCATTATTCCCGCATCCGAATCGGCGGCACGGTGGGATATTCGCTGGTGGTGTTGGCGGTAGGGGGGATTTTAAAGGAGGACCCCTCGATGGCGTTTGTGTTTGGCGCTGTGGGATATGTGCTTTTGTTCCTGTTTGCGCTCAAGATTCCGGTAGAAGGAGCCAGCGTGCGCCGCAAAGCGAAACCCGGAAAAGAGGAAAAGCCCAAAACAAAAGGGCGCATTTTCTATGATAATTCCTGGATATTTGTGCTGATTTGCAGCTTTGTGATTCAGGTGGGAATGAGCTTTAACAGCAATTTTATGGGCGTTTATATTGGCGAAATGGGATATGACCAGCAGCTCATCGGGGTGGCAAACTTTGTGTCGGCTGCTTCCGAGATCCCGATTTTGATTGGGGCAGGCTGGATTATGAAACGCTTTTCCGCCATGCAGATTTTGCTGTTTTCCTGCCTGATGATGGGGGTGCGGATGGTGTTGCTCACAGGCGAGAGCGTGGGGTTTGTGGTGGCCTCGCAGCTGCTGCAAAGCGTGACCTATATGACGACGTATTACAGCTGTGTGTTGTTTATCAGCAAAAACACCTATCCCGACAAACGCTCTCAGGGGCAGAGCCTGCTGGCGATGGTGCAGAGCGGGTTTGCCAGCGTTGTGGGCAGTATGCTGGGCGGAGCGGTGATGGAACGCTTTGGCAGCCGGGTTTCCTATTGGCTGATGGCCGGGTTTGTGGTAGGGATGACGCTGGCTGTGCTGGCAGCTTACCGGGTTTACCGCCACCGGCAGATGCCTCAAGCGGAAAATGTGCAGATCGGATGAGCATAGAAGAACGATAGTAAAATACCCTTAAACAGTGATAAGATAAGAAAACAAACAAGGATACAACGATTGTATGTTGTATCCTTGTTTGTTATAATGAAGTAGTAAGAATAGGAAGTTTGGTCATCAATACGTTCATGAGGAAATAGGAGAGAAAGCTTTTGCAAAATAAAAATTGAGAGAAGGTTTTATTTTGACGGATGTTCATATTCATATTGAAAGAGGACCTTATACAAAAGAATGGATCAATAAGTTTGTTAATCAAGCTGTCAATATGGGAATGGATGAAATTTATCTTTTAGAACATTCTCATCGTTTTGTAGAGTTCACACCGATGTATGCCTCTGTTTGTGAATATAGCGATTATCAGAGAAACTGGTATAAAAATAAAAGCAAGGGAAACCTTTCTATAAAAGATTTTCAGGCACTTATTACCGAAATGAGAAATATAGAGTTTCCAGTAAAAATAAAATGGGGACTTGAGGTATGTTACTTCCCTGAATATGAAACGCTCATCCATGATATTCTTCACTCTTTTCACTTTGATTTTGCGGTAGGTTCCATCCATTGGGTTGAGGGCTTTGGATTTGACCATAAAGCGGAATTTTGGAGGGATGTTGATTCCGAACAAATTTACTGCCAATATTATAACCTGATGCTTCGCCTTGTAAAAAGCAGTTTGTTTTCTGGGCTGGCACATCCGGATTCTATTAAGTGCTTCCATCATTATTCTGTGAATGATTTAACTGCTACCTATAATTTATTAGCCGATGAATTAAACTCACATCACATGTATGCAGAACAAAGCGGCGGCCTTGCTTTGAATTATGGATTTGAGGAACTAGGCATGAATAAAACCATGCTGAATGTTTTTAAAAGTAAAAATGTTGAGATTCGTTTCGCTTCGGACGCCCATAAACCGGAAGATGTAGGTGCAAACATTGCAGAATTGCAAGCTGTTTTACAGGCATAAGAAGGCTGTAAAAGGCTACAAATACAGAAAGCAAAATTGAAAAACACAAACCGATAAGGGTAAATTCTTATCGGTTTGTGTTTTTTTAATCTCACGATTCCTTAAAGGTTTCCTTTTTTCGTTAGCTTGAGCAGCAAGGAGTTGGTCACCACCGACACCGAGCTGAAAGCCATGGCGGCGCCGGCCAATACCGGGCTGAGCAGCCCAAACGCTGCCAGCGGCACCCCGATGCTGTTATATAAAAATGCCCAGAACAGGTTTTGCCGGATTTTCCGCATAATGCGTTTGGAAATCTGGATGGCTTCGGCAACGTCCTCCAGGCTGCCGCTCATCACAACCAGCGAGCTGGCCTGTGCCGCTACATCGGTGCCTGTCCCCAGGCCGATTCCCACATCTGCCGCCGCCAGAGCCGGGGCGTCGTTGGCGCCGTCGCCCACCATGGCCACCACCTGGCCCTGAGCTTTGAGAGCGCTTACCTTTTCCTGCTTTTCCCAGGGCATCACCTGTGCCTGAATGGATGTAATGCCCACCTGTGCGGCAATGGCCTGTGCGGTGGTGAGATTATCGCCGGTGAGCATGATGACCTCGATTCCCTGCTCTTTCATCCGGGAAATCGCATGGGCGGAATCCTCCTTCACCTGGTCGGCGGCGGCAAACAGGGCGGCAGGCACGCCGTCTACCACAAGGGACACCACCGTTTTTCCCTCTTTTTCAAGTGCTTCCATGGCGGCCTGTGCTTCTGGGAAGCCGTCCGGCAGCTTTCCAACCGTGACCCGCTTGCCAAGAACCACGGCCTCTACGCCACGCCCCACCTGTGCCGAAAATTCGGTGGCCGGTGGCAGCTCGCCCGCAACCTGCTGTCCATACCGGAAAACCGCCTGCCCGATAGGATGCTCGCTGGCCTGCTCTGCCGCTGCCGCCAGACGGCAGGCTTCTTCCCGGCTGCCGGAAAGCACGACCAAGTCGGTGACTTCGGGGCTGCCTTTGGTAATGGTTCCGGTTTTATCCAATACGACACGGGTGACTTTGCTCGCCATTTGCAGGGCGTCGGCGTCTTTCATCAGGATGCCGGATTCGGCCGCCATCCCGGCCCCTACCATCAGGGCGGTGGGGGTGGCCAGTCCCAGAGCGCAGGGGCAGGCGATCACCAGCACCGCCACCCCGTGGCTGACAGCGGTGTTCAGGGCTTCCTCCCCGCCGCCATATGCCAGCAGCGTGATGAGAAAGGTAAGTACGGCAATCGCCAGAATGGTGGGGACAAAGACCGCCGCCACCTTATCCACCAGCTTCTGGATGGGCGGCTTGCTTTCCTGCGCTCCCCGCACCATCTTGACGATAGAAGAAAGCATGGTGTTCTGCCCCGTCCCGGTTACTGAAAAGCGGAAAGCGCCCTCCCGGTTGACGGTGCCGGCATACACCTTGTCGCCGGTGGTTTTGTGTACCGGGACGCTTTCGCCGGTGAGCATGGATTCATCCACGGCCGATTCCCCGGCGATGATTTCGCCGTCTACCGCCACCCCTTCGCCGGGGCGCACCAGCACCACATCTCCCGGAACCAGCTCGCCGGTGGGCAGCGAAAGCTCCTGCCCATCCCGCAAAACAGTGGCCATTTTGGGCTGAAGCTGAAGCAGGCTGTCTACGGCGTCGTTGGCATGGGCTTTGGCACGGCTTTCAAACAGCTTTCCCAGCAACACCAGCGTGATGACCATGGCGCTGGCTTCAAAATAATACACCGGGTTGCCAATCAGCAGATGATACAGGCTGTATCCATAGGCGGAAAGAGTGCCCAGAGAAACCAGCACGTCCATGTTGGCGCTTTTGGCCCGGATAGAAGCCCAGGCCCCCACAAAAAACCGCCAGCCGATTCCAAACTGCACCAGCGTAGCCAGAACAAACTGAAGCCAGCCGTTGTGCAGCAGGTGCATGATGGGGGCGTGCGGCCAGAAAAACATAAAGGGCATCATGATGAAAAAGGGCAGAGAGAGCACCAGCGAAATCACGAACGACCACAACAAACTGCGAAATTCCCGTTTTTGCGCCAGCGCACGGTCTTCCAACACCCGGTAGCCCGCCTGTTTTACGCATTTTTCCATATCACGCACCGATACCCGGCTTTCGTCAAAGCACACCGAAGCGGATTCGGAGGCATAGCTGACGCTGGCGGATTCCACGCCGTCCAGCTTGTTCAGGGCACGTTCCACAGCGGCGGCGCACATCACGCAGTGCATCCCGCCGATTTCCAGGTTGACATCTTTCACCGCAAACACCTCTTTTAAGTTAGGTTTCACTAATGTATACTATTTTAGTATATTTTAAAGAGGAAAGCAAGGGGTTTCTCAAAAAACCTTGCGGAAAACCGGGGCGGACGATATACTAAAATCAAAGGCAACCTCCGTTGCCACATACATGGAGAGGGTGGACTGGAATGTTTTGCACTTATTGCGGAAATCAGCTGGAACAGGGGGATCGCTTTTGCAGCCGATGCGGCGCTCCAACACAAACAGTGGCGGCGCCCGTATACGACCCGGACCCGATATCAATAGAGTTCCCGACGGAAACGTTGTGGGAGGACCCGGCGATGCAGGGGTATCTCAGACAGGTGGAGCAGCGTATGGGACAGCCGAACTGGGTGCCGCAGCTGAACGCCTATGCTTTTTATGACGAGGAATTCCGTGTGAAATGGGCGGCAACAAAAATGAAGCGCTTCTCGTTTGTCACCTGCATGGAATCTGTGGATTTGCCGCAGGTGAGGGCGTATTCGGCTGCCTGCATGGATTTTGCGCTGAAAAATTATCCGGGGCTATCCAGAGGGATGCAGTCCGGGGTGGCTTCTTTTGCCGTGATTGTCAGCCGGAATATTTCCCCGCTGGCGATTCAGGAAGTGATGAACACACCGCCTTCTCATTTTGCGGCGTTTGAGGTGCCGGTGCTGGTCGATCTGGGACTGGGCCGCATCTATCATATCAACAAAACCCCTGTGTGGGGCGCCCTGCTGTGGAAAGACATGCGTACCTATGCGGATATGAAGTTTATGCCCATGAGATAATGGCCCTTCAAACAGGAAATTAGGGGCTATCTGAAAAGTCGAAATTATCGTCTTTTCCTACAATCAAGGACAGCTACTGCGTTAAAAATACTCGGAATCCATCAAGGATTCCTGCGTTTTTTGCCTTGTATCTGTCTATTGCTTGTGGAAAATTCTTTAATTTCTTTGTTTTCAGATACGCCCTGGTTCTAAACCATAGAAAAGGCAGCTGCTGATTTGTGATGTTGCCTTAAAAAATTCAAAATAACCGGGCAATTTGACAAATTCGTTTGCATTTGCTTGCATATGGCAATAGAAAAAGGTACAATAGAGATACGCTTTTTCGAGTTAAAGCATCAATTACCCGAAGAACCAGAGCGGCAGGAGGCTCCGGGGCGTATGGCCGGAGTCCCTGCCCTTTTCAACAATAAAAAGAAAAGGTATGGAGGTGTTCCCTTTGTATTTTAATCAGGAAATCGAAACAATGCCCCGGAAACAAATCGAAGCCATGCAGCTGGAACGGCTCAAGTGGATGGTGGATTACTGCTACAACAATGTCCCGTTCTATCACGAGCGGCTGGGCGCTGCCGGGATTACCGGCGACCGGATCAAGACCCTTTCGGATATCCAATATATCCCGTTTACCACCAAGGACGACATCCGGGATAACTACCCCTTTGGGATGCTGGCCCGCCCGATGAAGGATATTGTCCGCATCCATGCGTCTTCCGGCACTACCGGAAAGCCCACTGTGGGCGCTTATACCAAAGAGGATTTGGAGAACTGGGCCGAGCAGGTGGCCCGGCTGGCAGTGGCCGGCGGCGCAACGCCCGACGATATTTTCCAGATTTCGTTTGGATACGGCCTGTTTACAGGCGCACTCGGGCTGCACTATGGATTGGAAAAGCTGGGCGCCACGGTGATTCCCGCTTCTTCGGGAAACACCCAGAAGCAGCTGATGATGATGCGTGACTTTGGCGTGACCGGCCTGGTGGCAACGCCCTCTTATGCGTTGTATCTGGGCGAGATGGTGCGGGAGAGCGGCTATCCCGCCGAAGCCTATAAGCTGCGGATCGGCCTTTTGGGCAGCGAGGGTTGTACCGAAGAAATGCGGGAGCAGATCGAAAAGAACCTGCACATTTTTGTAACCGACAACTATGGCATGACAGAGCTGACCGGCCCCGGCGTGGCGGGAGAATGTAGCTATCGCAACGGCCTGCATTTTGCCGAAGACGCCTTCCTGCCGGAGATCATCAACCGGGATACGATGGAGCAGCAGCCAGAGGGAGAATCGGGCGAGCTGGTAGTGACCACTCTGATTCGTCAGGGTATGCCGGTGCTGCGCTACCGCACCAAGGACATCACCCGGCTGACCTATGAGCCATGCCCCTGTGGGCGCACCGGCTGCCGGATGGATAAGGTGATGGGACGCACCGACGATATGCTGATTATCAAGGGCGTGAATGTGTTCCCCTCGCAGATCGAGAGCGTGCTGGTGGGAACAGAGAACGTTGGCCCGCATTATCAGCTGGTGGTTCGCAAGAAGAATTATATGGATACGCTGGAGGTCAAGGTGGAACTGATCGACAGCGCCCTGTTGGAGAGCTTTGCAGAGCTGGAAAAGCTCCAAAAGCGGATTCACGACCGCCTCAAGAGCGTGCTGGGACTGGAAACCAAAGTCACGCTGGTGGAACCCAAGTCGCTGGAGCGCTTCCAGGGCAAGGCAAAACGGATTCTGGATTTGAGAAACGAAACCAAATAAGGGAGTTTGGAATCAAAAAAGGAGAGAGGCGCCATGACGGACGAACGCAGCAGAACCTGCCCCAATTGCGGAAGTATGATACAGCCGGACGACCGTTTTTGTACAGCCTGCGGAGCCAGGCTGGAGCCTGATGATGATGCACTGTTCCGAAGACCCGGAACTGTCCCGACGCCCGGAGCGGAGCAGGGTGCCCCGGCAAAGCCGGAGAACAGCGATTTGGAGGGGGAATCCTTCCTGCCCAAAAGCCCGCTGGCTGCTCCAAAGCCGCCGGTTTTGGAGCAGCCAGAAGCAGAATCTGCTCGGGCAGAAGAATCTGCCCTGCCGGAAGAAAGCGCTGCTCCGGCAGAGCCGCAAGACTCCCAGCCGATGCCGAAGAAAAAGCTGCGGCTGAAAAAATGGCAGCTGGCCTGTGCCGGTCTGCTGGTTGTGGCGGTGGTGATTACCGCAATATTTTTCCTTTTCCCTTCACAAAGCGGAGGGACGACCCTTCCGATATTATATGCCAAGGGGGAGCAGACCTTTGCCCATTCCAGAGGGCAGACCGTGGAGCTTTCGGATAACGGCACCGAAATCTGGATGCTTTCGGTGAGTGAAGACCAGCGGTGCCAGCTGTATCTCACGGTTAACGGCAGCCTGTTTTCTACCGGAAAGCTGTATTATGATTCCCCCGAAACCGGCCCGATGCTTGTGACGGAAGACCCCACTTCCAGCGGCGTGATGAGCAGCGACGGCAAAGTGGTATATTATGCCGCATCGTCGGGAAGCGAGGGGTCGGTGCTGTATCGGTTTGATGTGGAGAGCCGCACCAGCGAGAAGGTGACACAGGTAGAATCAGATTCTTTTGATATGGAGTTCTCGCCAGATAAAAAATGGCTGGTGCTATCCAGCAACTGCCCGCTGTCTGTGATCGAGGTGGAGAGCGGGGAGCTGGTGTATTCCGGCTCGATTACCCAGGATGTGCTTTCGGTGGGGAACAAGGAAGTCTATTTTACCGATACGCTCGATGTGGCGTCCAACCGAATCGGGTTGTTTGCCCTGCCGCTCCAAAAAGATACGGAGCCTCGTAAAATCGACGAGGACGTGGCCTCCTGCGACATTACTCCGGAGGGCGAAGGCTACTACCTGCACATGGAAACCGAGGAGATCCCGGCCTGGGAGCTGTTTGAGGACGACATGAAGGAGGCGGATGTCAAGTCAAAGGACGGAAGCTATCTGCTGGCGACCGCCGCCAACTGGTCGATTGAGTTTATTAACAAGAGCGATATGCAGGATTCTTTCATCCATCTGACCTTGGTGGACAGCGACACGATTACGGTGCGGTATGAAGGGGCTGGGATGGAGGGCAACGGGGCAATGGATTTCCAGATACAGGACGACTATACCGCTGTCGCCACCATTGACAACGGAGAAAACGGCGCATACCAGTATACCCTGCGCTCTACGGTGGGGGAAAACGCCATACCCGCCATGAAGATCGAACGAAAGCTGCTGCGTGAGGCCGAAGAAGGCAAGGGAAGCGGCATGTTTGGGCCAAATATCGGGCTTTATACCGCCGAGTTGACCCCGGACAGCGTGCTGCGGGACGAGTTCCGTAAGCAGCTGGACGGCCGGAGTGTAACATCTTCTACCTGCTATCTCTATTATCTGAAGGATGGCCAGGGGAAAAAGCTCTATGACAAGCCCGTTTCGGGAGATATCGATTATCAATACATACTCAGTTCCATTTTGGCGTTACCGGAGGACAAGACGGACGGCGAAAAGCCCTATGGGGTCTTCCAGCTGAGCGGCAATGCTTCCAGCTCCAAAGAGAAGTTCCCGATTTCAGAGGTGGTGGAGTTCCGGTATGCTTTCCCCCAATACGAGGATTTAGAAAGCTTCCTTGCTGTGGTAGAAGAAAACCGGCTGGATGATTCCCCGGAGCTGGGCGTCCTGTTCACCCAGGGCGAGCAGGTGTGGGAGGTCCCGGAGTGGACGGGCAGCATTGTGGATTTAAAGCTGGTGGACGACACTTTGTATTATGTGATGAGCCCGGAAGAAGGGGAGGCCTATGAAACCTATATGGAAACCGCCGGAGATTTGTATTCGGCCAAGGTGACGGCAGACGGCCTGACCGACCACAAAAAGCTGGATGAAAACGTTTCGATGGTGATGCTGGACGATCAGAAGCAGCCCCTTTGGATGAAGGACATGGAAAGTAATCCAAAAACCGGAACGCTGATGAGCCTGGGCGGGGAAATCGCCTCGGATGTATCCGGTTTCCCATGGCCTGAGTATGGGGAAAACGGCCTGTTCTATCTGGAAAATGTAAAAGGAAAGGAAGGAACCCTCTGCCATTATCAGAATGGGAAAAAGACGCAGATCGCCGAGCATGTACAGCAATTTGGCGAGCTCGGCAACGGCGCTGTGGCGTTTTTGCAGAACGTGGAGGAAAATAGCGCAGGCGATTTGATGCTTTGGGAATCGAGCGGCGCACCGATTCTGCTGGATTCTGAGGTGACTCTCCTTTGGGGAAATACCTGTTCCGTATGAAGGACGTAACATACATGGTAGTATTGAGTGATTGAGGAAGAAAGGAGGAGTGCAGCATGGCAGAAGACCGCCGAACCTGCCCCGGCTGCGGGGGAGTGATCGAGCCGGGCGACCGCTTTTGCCCAGCCTGCGGAACGCTGCTGGCCTGCGGAACGCCGGCGCCCTGTGGGACGTCGGCGCCCTGTGGGACGCCAATGGATTTTGATAAGGATGCTCCGTTCCGGAGACCCGGAACCGTTCGGAGACCCGGAACCGTTCATAGTTCCGAAACCGACCAAAGCCCCGGAGCAGGGGCAGAACCGGATGCTCCCAACCTGGACGGGGAGAGCTTTCTCCCCCAAAGCCCGTTGCTTTCTGCAAAGCCCCCTTCATCTGGGCAGGCACAGGCAGAAGAAGAAACCGCATCGGGCGGGAACATCGAGGAGAATCCGGACTTGGATGCTCTCCGGGCAGAGATGCCGCCGGAAGAAACCGCACCGGAGCAGGGAGCGATGCGCCGGACAAAAAAACGCTGGCCGATTCTGGCCGTTGCGGTGGTTGTGGTGGCTGTGGCAGCGGTTTTTCTGTGGCAGCTCTTGCTGCCGCCGCCGCAGGAGCAGGCGATGTCCCCCGCCTTTTATGTGCAGGAGGATGTCCTGTATATGCTGCCGGTGGACGGCGAAGCCCAGAGAATCGGCCCCTATGAGCAGGGCATGGAGAATTTGATTCAGCTTTCCCCAGACTGCAAGAGCGTGGCCTGGGTGGAGGAGGATTTGGTTCAGCTGCTGACTCCACAAGGAAAATACACCGCTTCTTCCCCGTCGTACTACTGCCTTTTTTCTCAGGATGGGAAATACCTGTATTACCCGGTCAATAACGGGGAGGCGAGTAATGGCCGCCGGCTGCTGTATCAGATGAACGTGGCCACCGGAGAGGAGCGGAAGGTGGGGCTTTGTGACGATTTCTACTTTATGGACAGCGATTCCCTGTTGGTAGTGTTCCAGGGGGGAGAACGGGTGATGTATCATCCCCATACGCTGGAGAAAATCGGCTCCACAAAGGCAGACACAAGGGTTCTCACGGTTCTGGATGACCGGCTGTTTCTGCTGGAGGAAACGGATGACCCTGAAAGCGGGGTGCGCCTGAAATACTGGCGCAACGGGCAGGAAGAAACTGTTCTGGAAAATGTCACCGACTATCAGGTGAATGAGGATGGCTCCTATTATTTCAGCTGCTATCCCGAAAACTCTGAGCCTGTCCTCATTACGGATTTGCTCGATCACGATATGGGCAACGAGGGAGAAACGTTCCTGCAAAGTCTTGAAGGAAAAACCGTCCGCTCGCCCAGCCGTTTCCTGTATTATTTTGACAAGGGGAACCTCACCCCCATAGGGGAATATGAGGTGTGTCAGACCATTCTGTCCAGCGGTATCCAGATTCCATCCTCTCTGGTTTGCGCCCCGAACTATCTCCCGGTGGAGGAAGCAAAGGGGAGTATTTCTCAAAAGCGGCTGTATGATTTGGTATCGAATAACCCGGACGCCGGCGTGGAGTATTATGTTTTGACCCAATGGCAGCGGGATGACCCGGTATTTTTTGCGGCGCAGAAAGAAAAGCTCTATCGGCTGCCGCTGGATGCAGAGCAGATTTCTACCAATATGCAGATAGCCGGCGACTATGTGGCTGTGTATCAGAGCTATAACGACCCGGTGGTCTGGCTGGGAAAGATTCAGGGGGACGAGGTCGTACAGCAGGAACAGTACTTTACGCCCACCAACGGCATCACCGATTATGTGGTGACGCCGCAGGGCAATCTATACTACTGGGAAGGCGAATACACCGCCAACCTTTATCACAACGGCAAGCGCATCTGTGACGAGGGAAAGCCGGGAACGATCAGCGCTGCCAAAGATGCTTCTTCCAGCGAAAGCGTTTATTTCCTGCATGGGCTGATGTCTTCCGAGCTTACGCTGAGCCGTGTGATACAGGGAGAAACAGAAGACCTGGCAGAAAACGTCACCCAATATATCCCCTATTCCGACAATCATGTGGTTTTCCTGCAAAACCGGGGCGACAGGGGAAACGCCCTGTTTTTATACACCGGGCCGGAGCAGGAGAACAGGCTGATTGCGGAAAACGTGGATGCCCTGTTCCTGCTGGGTCAGGCATGGGATGTTCAAGGACCTATAGGCGGTGTGGACAATTCTGATGTCACCACATCGATTGGACAATAATCAAAAATCATTCTGCAATGGAGGTTGCGATATGTCAAAAAAAGAACTGCTCCTGGGCAATGAAGCCGTTGCCCGGGGATTGTACGAAGCCGGTGTGCGGGTAGTTTCCAGTTATCCGGGAACCCCCAGCACCGAAATCACCGAAAACGCTGCAAAGTACGACGAAATCTACTGCGAATGGGCGCCCAACGAAAAGGTGGCCATGGAAGTGGCTTCCGGCGCCAGCTTTGGCGGCGCACGCTCGTTCTGCGCCATGAAGCATGTGGGCCTCAATGTGGCTGCCGACCCGCTGTTTACCATGAGCTATATCGGCGTCAACGGCGGCATGGTCATCGGCGTGGCCGATGACCCGGGGATGCACTCCTCTCAGAACGAGCAGGATTCCCGCCACTATGCACGGGCTTCTAAAACCCCGATGCTGGAGCCTGCCGATTCCGCCGAATGTCGGGATTTTGCAAAGCTGGCCTATGATCTCTCCGAGCAGTTCGACGTGCCGTTTATCCTGCGTCTTACCACCCGCATTGCCCATTCCCGCAGTCTGGTGGATCTGGGAGAGCGGGAAGAACACGCTCTAAAGCCCTATGAGAAGAACCCCGCCAAAAACGTGATGCTGCCCGCCTTTGCCAGACCCAAGCATGTAAAGGTGGAGGAGCGCACCGTGGCGCTGCGCCAGTGGGCCGAAACTTCCGGCATCAACGTGGTGGAGGACAACGGGGCCAAAACCGGCGTGATCGTGGAGGGCGCTGTCTACCAGTATGCACACGAGGCGCTGGGCGATTCCGTCAACTATTTGAAGCTGGGGATGCTGTGGCCGCTGCCCGACCAGCTTTTGAAGGATTTTGCCGCCGCCAACGAAAAAGTATATGTGATCGAGGAACTGGACGACGTGGTGGAGAGCCACTGCAAGTCGCTGGGCCTCACCGTTACCGGCAAAGACCTGTTCCCCCGGTGCGGCGAGTTCTCCCAGAAGCTCATCCGCAAGCTGATGAAGGGCGAGGAACCGGAGTTTGACGCTCTGGACGAAGCTGTTCCCGGCCGTCCGCCGGTGATGTGCTGCGGCTGCCCGCACCGTGGACTGTTCTATGCGCTGAAAAAGGCAAAGGTGTATGTCAGCGGTGATATCGGCTGCTATACGCTGGGCGCTTCTGCTCCCCTGAGCGCTATGGATACCTGTATCTGCATGGGCGCTTCCATCTCTGCCCTGCACGGCTATAACAAAGCCAGAGGCGAGGAGGCCGAGAAAAAGGCAGTGGCTGTGATCGGTGATTCCACCTTTATCCACTCCGGCGTGACCAGCCTCATCGATATTGCCTATAACCGCAGCAATTCGGTGGTCATCATTCTGGATAACTCCATCACCGGCATGACCGGACACCAGCAGAACCCCACCACCGGCTATACCATCAAGGGCGACCCCACCAGCGCTGTGAATCTGGAAGCCCTGTGCCACGCTATCGGCATCAACCGGGTGCGGGTGGTAGACCCCTATGACCTGCCGTCTGTGCAGCAGGCGCTCAAAGAAGAACTGGCCGCCGAGGAGCCTTCGGTGATTATCAGCCGCCGCCCGTGCGCCCTGCTCAAATATGTAAAGCACAAGCCCGCCCTCACGGTGGACACCGATTCCTGCATCGGCTGCAAGGCCTGCTTGGGCATCGGCTGCCCGGCCATCAGCATCCGCAACGGAAAAGCCTGCATCGACCGTACGCAGTGTGTGGGATGTGGCGTGTGTGAAAGCCTTTGCCCGAAAAAAGCCATTGGAGGTGCCGCAGAATGAGTAACGGAAAGAGTGTAATGATTGTCGGCGTAGGCGGACAGGGAACCCTGCTTGCCAGCCGTCTGCTGGGAGCGGCCATGACCGCCAAAGGCTTTGACGTAAAAGTATCCGAAGTCCATGGCATGAGCCAGCGGGGCGGTTCGGTTGTCACCTATGTCCGCTATGGCGAGAAGGTGTATTCCCCTATTATCGAAGAAGGCGAAGCGGATATCGTGCTGGCCTTTGAACAGATGGAAGCGGCCCGCTATTTGCCCTATCTGAAAAAGGGCGGGGCTGTGGTGGTAAACACCCAGAAAATGGACCCCATGCCGGTGGTCACCGGCGCTGCGGTGTATCCAGAGGGGCTGCTGGACCAAATTGCCGCCAAGGGCATCAAGGTCTTGGCGCTGGATGCTCTTTCGCTGGCAGAACAGGCCGGTTCGGTGAAGGCTGTGAACGTGGTGCTGATTGGCGCCATGGCCAAGAGCCTTGGGCAGGAGCCGGAGGTCTGGCTTCAGGCGATTGAGGAAACCGTTCCGGCAAAGTTCCTTGAAATGAACCGCAAAGCATTCCAGCTTGGGTTTGACGCAGTATAAACATATAAAGATTCTGATTCAGAGTATAAAAGCAACAGGGAAACGGCTGAAAAAAGGCCGTTTTTCTGTTGCTTTTTTTTAGGGGGCTATCTGAAAAGTCGAAATTATCGTCTTTTCCTACGGACATCATTTCATGATGTCGTGCAATGACAGCTACTGCGTTAAAAATACTCGGAATCCATCAAGGATTCCTGCGTTTTTTTCCTTGTATCTGTCTATTGCTTGCGGAAAATCCATCTATTTCTTAGTTTTCAGAAACGCCCTAATTGATAAATGGTTGACAAATCAATAGAAATAGGGTACTATATTGTTCGTACACGAACAATTAAAACGATAAATTTAGGAAGAGAAGGGAGTGTGGGACGAGAAAATGGAACGTGATTGCGGCCTGTGGATTAATATGGTTGCCCACAAACTGAAAAAGAATCTCAACGCACGTTTGGCAGATTTGGGCATCACCGGGGTGCAGAGCCGAATCCTGCATTATGTGTTGACGCACTATGAAGAAGGCCCGGTATTCCAGCGGGATGTAGAGGAAGTATTTGAGTTGAGCCGTTCTACCACCACTGGGGTATTGCAGCTTTTGGAAAAAAACGGCATGATTGTGCGGGAAAGTGTTGCCAGCGACGCCAGATTGAAAAGCCTTGTGCCAACGCAGAAGGCGGCGGAGGTGGACGCCAAGGTGGGGGAATCCATCCGGGAAATGGAACAGAGGATTACCAAAGGGCTTTCGGCAGGACAGGTGCAGATGTTTTTGGAGCTGATTGAGCAGATGTCGAGAAATCTGGAAAACTGATATTTTTTTTGAGCTGCTTTGTCAAAAATGTTCTGTATCCGAATTGTTCGCATCATAACAAATAAAATGGTTTTGTAGCGGTTGCTATGTGGGGTGTTTTGAAAATACCGAAGCAGTTGGGGAAAAGCAAACCATGCGGTTTTTCAGAATCCCTTCTATATATTATTAAAGGAAGAAAAGGAGGAAGTTCCTATGATTAAGACATTGTCGAAAAGTATCCGGGAGTTCAAAAAGCCCTCGATACTTTCGCCGGTGCTGGTTACCGGAGAAGTCGTGATGGAATGTATCATCCCGTTTTTGATTGCCAATCTGGTGAATGAAATCAAAAACGGCTGTTCCATCAATGTGATTCTCCTGTATGGGCTGGTGCTGGTGGTGATGGCGGCTTTGTCGCTGATTTTCGGCGCTCTGGCAGGCTCTGCCTGTGCAACAGCCAGCTGCGGCTTTGCCCGCAACCTGAGAAAGGATATGTTCTATAAGATTCAGGGCTTTTCTTTCCAGAATATCGACAAATTTTCGGTGTCCAGTCTGGTGACCCGTTTGACCACCGACGTGACCAATGTGCAGATGGCGTATATGATGATTATCCGCACAGCGGTTCGCTGCCCGCTGATGCTGGTGTTTTCCTTTGTGATGGCCTTTGCCATGGGCGGAAGCATCGCTTCCATCTTCCTGCTGGTAATCCCGGTTTTGGGAATCGGCCTGGCACTGGTCATTCGCAAAACCATGCCGCTGTTCCGCCGGGTGTTCAAAAAGTATGACGCCCTGAACAATTCCGTACAGGAGAACATCAAGGGGATGCGGGTTGTCAAATCGTATGTCCGTGAGGACTATGAAAAGAAAAAGTTTGGCGCAGCAGCCGAGGATGTCCAGATGGACTTTACCAAGGCAGAGCGTATTCTGGCCATCAATAACCCGCTGATGCAGTTCTGCCTGTATGTGGTAATGGTGTTTGTGATGTCCTACGGCTCGTATATGGTCATTACCACACAGGGCCTGGCGCTGGATGTGGGACAGATGTCGGCTATGCTGACATATAGCTTCCAGATTCTGGCCAGCCTGATGATGCTTTCCATGGTGTTTGTGATGATTACCATGGCGACGGAATCCGCACAGCGTATTGTAGAGGTGCTCAGCGAGGAGAGCGCCCTGCAAAATCCCGAAAACCCGGTGATGGAGGTAAAGGATGGTTCCATCGATTTTGACGGCGTGAGCTTTAAATATTCCCAAAAGGCAGACCGCATGGCGCTGGCCAATATCGATTTGCACATCCGTTCCGGCGAAACTATCGGCATTATCGGCGGTACCGGTTCTTCCAAGTCCACCCTTATCCAGCTGATTTCCCGGCTGTATGACGTCACCGAGGGAAGCGTGCGGGTAGGCGGCGTGGATGTCCGTGACTACGACATGGAAGTGCTGCGTGACCAGGTTTCGGTGGTGCTGCAAAAGAACGTTTTGTTCTCCGGCACGATTAAAGACAACCTGCGCTGGGGCAACAAAGAGGCGACCGACGAGGAGATGAAAGAAGCCTGCCGTCTGGCACAGGCAGACGAGTTTATCCGCCAGTTCCCCGATGGCTATGATACTTATATCGAGCAGGGCGGCACGAATGTTTCGGGCGGACAGAAGCAGCGCCTTTGTATCGCCCGTGCGCTTTTGAAAAAGCCCAAGATTTTGATTCTGGACGACTCCACCAGTGCGGTGGATACCCGCACCGACGCCCTGATTCGGCAGGCGTTCCGGCAGTATATCCCCGAAACGACCAAACTGATTATCGCCCAGCGAATTGCCTCTGTGCAGGACGCTGACCGCATTATCGTCATGGATGGCGGCACAATCAACGGCATTGGTACACACGAAGAACTGATGAAAAACAACGAAATCTATCGTGAGGTTTATACTTCTCAGAATAAGGCAGGTGATCAGGATGAAGAATAATCAGAAAACTCCGGGGAAGCAGCATACCATTCTGCGGCTCATCCGCACCCTGTTCAGCTTTTACCCTGTCATGATGCCGGTTGTCATTATCTGTATCCTGTTCAGCGCTGTGGTTAGCTCCATCCCCTCGATTTTCATGCAGAACGTGATTGCGGCGGTGGAAAAGAGCTGGCAGAGCGGCGACTGGGCCTCTGTGTCCGGCGAGATTCTGGGGCTTGTGGGGCTGCTGGTCATCTTCTATGTGTTGAGCCTGTTGGCGGCTACTGCCTATACGCAGATGATGGCGTTTATTACCCAAGGCTCTTTGGCAAAGCTGCGTGAAAAGATGTTCAATGGCATGCAGAACCTTCCGATCAAATATTTTGACACCCATAACCACGGCGATATCATGAGCTATTATACCAACGATATCGACACCCTTCGCCAGATGGTATCGCAGAGCTTCCCGCAGCTGCTGATTTCCAGCGTTACGGTGCTGACGGTTTTTGGCATTATGGTGTATTACAGCCTGTGGATGACGCTGGTGGTGCTGGCCGGCGTGGTGTGTATGTTCCTTGTGACCAAAAAGGTTGGCGGCGGCTCGGCCCGGTATTTTATCCGCCAGCAGCAGGCGCTGGGAAAAACCGAGGGCTATGTGGAAGAAATGATGAACGGCCAAAAGGTGGTCAAGGTGTTCTGCCACGAAGAAGAAGCCAAAAAAGGCTTTGACGCTATCAATGATTCTTTGTTCCATGATGCTGAGCAGGCAAACCGGTATGCCAATATCCTGATGCCGGTATTGAATAATATCGGAAATGTGCTGTATGTGGTGGTTGCTATTGCCGGCGGCCTGCTGATGCTGGGGAATGTCCCCAATGTGAGCATCTCCGGGCTGGCCATTGGAATCAGCATTGTGGTGCCGTTCTTGAATATGACCAAACAGTTTTCCGGCAACGTGAGCCAGGTTTCCAACCAGATCAACGCCGTGGTCATGGGCATTGCAGGTACACAGCGTATTTTCGACCTGATCGATCAGGAGCCGGAAAAAGACGAGGGCTATGTCACGCTGGTCAACGCCCGTGAAAATGCAAAAGGTGAGCTGGAAGAATGTACCGAGCGCACCAATGTGTGGGCTTGGAAGCACCCCCATGGCGACGGGACGGTGACATACACCCGCCTGACAGGGGATGTGCGGATGTTTGACGTGGACTTTGCCTATGTAGAAGGCAAGACGGTTCTCCACGACGTCACCCTGTATGCAAAGCCGGGCCAGAAAGTGGCGTTTGTTGGCTCCACCGGCGCCGGTAAGACCACGATCACCAATTTGATCAACCGGTTTTATGATATTGCCGACGGCAAGATCCGCTATGACGGCATTAATATCAACAAGATCAAAAAAGCCGACCTGCGCCGCAGTCTGGGTGTAGTGCTTCAGGATACCAACCTGTTCACCGGCACGGTGATGGACAACATCCGGTATGGCCGTCTGGACGCATGCGATGAAGAATGTATTGCCGCCGCCAAGCTGGCCGGCGCTCATGATTTTATCACCCGTCTGCCCTTGGGTTATGACACCCCGCTTTCGGGCAACGGTGCAAGCCTCTCACAGGGGCAGCGGCAGCTGTTGGCAATTGCCCGTGCGGCAGTGGCCGACCCGCCCGTTATGATTCTGGACGAGGCGACTTCCTCGATCGATACCCGTACCGAGGCGATTGTGCAGCGGGGAATGGATGCCCTGATGACGGGACGCACGGTGTTTGTGATTGCACACCGTTTGAGCACGGTTAAAAACTCCGATGCGATTATGGTGCTTGACCACGGGCGCATCATTGAGCGTGGCACACACGACGAGCTGCTGGCGCTCAAGGGAACCTATTATCAGCTTTATACCGGCGCACTGGAACTGGATTGATAAAATCTCATATTTTTAAGACAACGAGGGACTGCATGCGGGCAGTCCCTTTTTAATTTATGGGTTAAACAAATTCATGTGGCTGAATAAAAATTGGTTAAAATTGGGAAATCATATTGAAATTAATGGAAGCTGTGGTATAATATAGGAAAGAATCTGTGTTATCATGCACAAATTTAAGCCGGTATCATGGTCATAACAGAAATTTTTAATTTTAACCACCTGTTACCGCCTAATTTTAACCGTTCTTTTACCCCCTTTGTGCTATGATATACCAAACAGCAAATTCCAAAACGTATCGTTGACACTGGCGCAGCGCTGCTGCGGCAACTCCGGGTGCCGGACGCAGGGTTCTTGGAGCGTTCGGCGTCGGTCAGCATACTCAATCCTTTTTGAAAGTAGGAGGCAGCAAGTATGAAGCACAAATTGTACAACCGTTTACTCAGCTTGGCTCTTGCAGTCGGCCTGGTGGTTGGCATGTTACCCGGGGCGGCGGCGGTCAGCGTAACGGAAGGAAGCGCAGGGCAGGCGGTAACGCTGGCAAATGGCACCCCATCGGTATGGTCGGTATCATTTACCGATGAAGTTTATTGGCAATCTCATACCGTTACTTTGAATTTCAAAATGTATGATACAGAAGGAAATCCTCTTACAGTGGCATCTCCTGAAAATCTTTCTCTTTCCTATAATGGAGGGGATACTGATCCCAAGCGTATGATTCAGGAAGTGTTGGAGCAGCAGGGATTGGATGAAATAGAAACAGCAGATGGTGAAAAGTGGATTTATCAAAATACGCTTTTCATTGATGACGGCAAAATCCGTACCATTAATGCGTTTGGTGATTATGAGCCTAGCGTAATCGAAAATAATTCTACTGTAAAGTTATATGATGCAGTATTCGAAGTTGATGGTTTTTATTCAAGAAATGGGAGTGCCGATATACGTATGATGTATCGTAAGGCTTCTGACACAGAAAGCGGCGATGTGCATACGGAAATGGATTTGGAACGCCATAAAACCGTTACTAAAAATCCGGACGGCACCTATAATTTGGAATTGAGTGTTTCCGGTGCAGTTGGCAATATCACTGATCCGGTAAAATTGGATGTTATGTTTATTGT